>NZ_JBHXLL010000064.1:0-37654 GCF_042721415.1 Kitasatospora sp. NPDC058444
CCACGACAACACACCCAGACAGCGTCTCACCGCCAACCAGGCGACACCACAGGTAAGTTGAAGCGATCACCAGCTACGAAAATCTTGTAAGAGCCCCCTTATAGGTGTCGGTGAAGAAGTCGTTGCCGCGCGGCAGCGTCTGCAGCACCTCGGACTCGGCGGTGCCGGTCCGGATCTGGTCGTACATCGGCTTCTGCACGGTCGAGTCGTTGGTGCCCCGGACGAAGGCGATCACGCCCCAGACCAACAGACCGAGCACGATCAGCGAGACCGCGACCACCCCGAGGGCGCAGCCCATCGCCGGGCTGCGCCGCCCGCGCTCCGGCTCCCCGACGGGCGGCAGGCCGTCCAGCATCCAGTCCTCGGCCCCGTCCGCCGCCGCGGCCGCCGCCTCGGGCTCCGCCCCTTCGTAGGGGAGCACGGCCGCCAGCCGGAAGCCCTGCTCCGGCGTGGGCCCGGCGTGCACCATGCCGCCGACCAGCCGCGCGCGCTCCCGCAGGCCGGTCAGCCCCTGACCGCCGCTGACCGCCGCGCCCGCGCCGACGCGTGCGCCCACCAGCTCCGGCGCGCGGGTGTTGGTCACCTCCACCACCAGCGCGTCCGGCTCGTACCGCAGCGCGACGGCGATCGGCGCGCCGGGGGCGTGCTTGTGCGCGTTGGTGAGCGCCTCCTGCACGATCCGGTACGCCGCGTGATCGACGGCGGCCGACAGCGGACGCCGCTCGCCCTCCTGGGCGAGGTCGATCCGCGCCCCGGCGGCCCGGGAGGACTCCACCAGCCCCCCGACCCCGTCCACCCCGCCCCGGGCCGGGGTCCCGGCGGCGGCCGTCCCGGCGGCGGGCGGCAGCGCCGTCGACTCGTCGTGCAGCACCCCGACGACCTCACGCAGCTCGCGCATCGCCGAGACCGCCGCCTGCCGCAGCACCCCGACCGCCTCGCGCTGCCGGTCGGTGAGCGTCCGGTCCACCTCCAGCGCACCCGAGTGCACCGAGATCAGCGCCAGCTGGTGGCCCAGGCTGTCGTGCATGTCCTGGGCGATCCGGTGCCGCTCGCGCAGCCGCGCCTGGTGCACCACCATGACCCGCTCGCGCAGCAGCTGCTCGTTGCGCTCGCGCAGCGCGTCCAGCAGGGCGCGGCGCTGCGCCCGGTAGCGGCCGTAGAGCGCGGGCAGCACGGCGCCCACCAGGAAGAAGCCGAGCGACAGCGACAGGACCAGCTTCGGCGAGAGCGAGACGACGTCCTTCACCACTCCCGCCGCCGTGAACAGCACCCAGCCGACGGCGAAGGTGCCGACCAGCGACCAGACCTTGCGGATCCGCGCGCCGGCCGTCCAGCCCGCGCACACCAGCATCGGCATCGGCCCGACCGCCCAGCCGGCCAGGGCCGCGGTGGCGAGCAGCACGGTCCCCGGCAGGCCCCTGCGCAGCACCCAGAGCACCGCGACGGCGGCACCGAAGGGCACCACCAGGCCGCTGTTGGAGAGCAGCTCCAGCAGCGCGGCGAAACCGCCCATCAGCAGGGCGAGCACCGCCTCGCCCACCACCCGCCGGGGTCGCCAGGGCCCCGGCAGAGCCGTCCGTACCGCCGTGTTCCAGGCCCGCGCGATCGCTTCCACGCATCGAGGCTATCGGGTCGGCCGCGGTGACCGCCGTCCTCCTTCGTCGCCGCCCGCGGAGACGAAAGTCGCCTGGTCACCGGTGCCCGGAAGCCGCTCGGCCGAAGGCCGCCACCGGTCATCGGTGGCCGGCGGCCGCTCAGCCGAAGGCCGTCAGCAGCAGCGCCACGTCGTCCACCCGGCGGGCCGAGCCCACCTCGCGCAGCAGCCGCTCGGCCGCCTGTTCCAGGCCCTCCCCCGCCACGGCCCGGGACAGCGCGGCGCGCAGCCGGTCCACGCCCTGGTCGATCGCCACCGCCGGGTCCTCGACCAGCCCGTCGGTGTAGAGGGCGAGCACCGCCCCGCTGCCCACCCGCAGGTCGCTGACCGGGTAGTCGGCCCGGTCGTCCACCCCGAGCAGCGGCCCGCCCGGGACGTACAGCGCCTCGGCCCGCCCGCCGGGGTGGCGCAGCACCGGCGGGAGGTGCCCGGCCCGGGCGATCCGGGCGAGGCCGACGGCCGGGGTCAGCCGGACCAGGCAGCAGCTGGCGAGCAGCCCGGGGTCGAGGTCGAGCAGCAGCCGGTTGGTGCGGGCGAGCACCGTGTCGGGCGGGTCGCCGCCGGTGGCGAAGGCGCGCACGGCGCTGCGCAGCTGTCCCATCGCGGCGGCCGCGCCGACGCTGTGGCCCTCGACGTCGCCGATCACCAGGGTGACGTCCCCGCCGGTGACGATCGCGTCGTACCAGTCGCCGCCGATCTCCATGCCCTGGGTGCCGGGCAGGTAGCGGGCGGTGATCCGGATGCCGGGCACCTCGGGCAGCCGGTGCGGCAGCAGCGCCTGCTGGAGGCCGCGGGCCAGGGCGAACTCCGCGTCGTACAGCCGGGCGCGCTCCAGTGCCTGGGCGATGAAGCCGCCGAGCGCGGTGAGCAGGCCGCGCTCCTCGACGGTGAAGGGGTGCGGCAGGTCGAAGCCGATGATGCAGCTGCCGACCGGCCGGCCGGAGGCGATCAGCGGCAGGAAGGCCCAGGCGCCCATCTCGTCCATGGCCAGACCGGGGTAGGTGGCGGCGAGTTCGCGCACCGACTCGAAGAAGATCGGGGTGCCGGTGCTGAGGGTCTCCGCGCCGGGCACCCGGGCGTCGATCGGGGTGCCCTCGAAGGCGTCCAGGAAACCGTCCGGGTAGCCGGCCTGGGACACCAGGTGCAGGTGCTGGTCGCGCACCGCGTAGATGGCGAGCTCCTGGCCGCCGAAGGCCGGCAGGATCTCCTCGGCCACCGCCCGGCAGACGTCCCGCACGGTGACCGCCTCGGTGAGCGCGCTGGCCAGCTGGAGCAGGTGGTGGGTGCCGCTCACCCCGGTGCGGCCGGCGGGCGGCGGGGTGGCGAGCGGTTCGGCGGCGCCCGGCGGCGCCTCGGCCGCGACCACCCGGGCGGTGACGCCCTGCGCGTCCGGGTAGAGCGACACGGCGAGCCAGCCGTCCGGCGGGCGGGCGGCCAGGAAGGCGGTGGGCCGCTTGGAGAACAGGGCGGCACGGTAGCGGTGCTCGTAGAAGGGGTCGGCGAGCCAGGGCAGCACGTCCCAGGGGTGGTGGCCGAGCAGGTCCTCACGGCGGGCCCCGAGCAGCGGTTCGGCGGCGCGGTTGGCGTAGCGGATCCGGCCGTCGGGGTCGAGCGAGAGCACGCCCTCGTGCAGCCGCTCGACGGCGGCCGCGGCGGCGGTCAGGTCCCGCGCGTCCAGCACCGCGCCGACCAGGTGGGTCCGGCCGTCGGAGATCGCCACGGGCACCCGGGCCCACAGCTCCACCGGGTGGGGCAGGCCCTGCGGCCCGAGCACCCGGACCCGGGCGGCCAGCACCTCGTCGCGCTCGAGCGCGACGCGGGCGGCGGCCCGGAAGGCCGGCAGGTCGCCGGGGGCGACCCGGCGGTTCAGCGCGGCCACCGTGCCGTCGAACTCGCCCGGCCCGAAGCCGAAGATCTCCCGGAACCGCTCGTCGGCGGCGAGCGTCCCGGTGGCCACGTCCCAGTCGAACAGCCCGACCCGGGCGACCGGTGCCGACGACGGCGCCGGCTCCACCACGGCCACCTCGCCACCCGGTTCCACCGACTGCGCGGGCTCGTCCAATCCGGCCAGTTCCCCGCCCAGTCGGGCGGCCACCGCGGCCAGCTGCCGGGCGTCCGGCTCCGGCAGCCCCTCGTCCGAGGCGGGCCACAGCCCGCTCAGCACGCCGAAGCGCTCCTCGCCGTGCGCCACCGGCACGCAGACGGAGGCGAAGTCGTACGGCAGGCCGACCGCCAGCTGCGGGAAGCGCCGCATGGTGTCCTCGGTGCCGGTCAGGGTGACCACGTTCCCGGTCCGGAAGCAGACCGCGGCGGGAAGCGGGCCCGCGGCGGCCACCCGCCGGAACGGGCTGATCACCGCCAGCGGCACGCCCGCGATCGTGCGCAGCACCAGCGACCGGCGGTCCCGAGAACGCAGGTACACCAGCGCGCCGTACGCCCCGGTGGTCTCCAGCACCCGGCGCACCGCCTCGGCGAACAGCTCGTCCCGCCGCTGGTCCGGCTGCCGGGCCGTGTCCCGGACGGACCGCGGGGCCGTTCGGGCCGCCTCCGCGCCGCCCCCGGGCTCCGACGGCCGGTCCGGACCGGGCCGCGCACCAGGGGCCCCACCGGTCGCGTGCGGATGGCGCATGCTCTTTTGCTACGCCCGGCCCGCAACCGTGTCAAGGCGAGCCCGCACCGGCCCCGGGCCGCCCGGGGCCCGGCTCGCACCGGCGGGGAGCACTGGCGGGGAGCACCGGCGGGGAGCACCGGAGCTCAGAGCCGGGAGAGGTCCGCCTCCACCGGATACGGCGCCGCCGCCTTGACCACCCCGGTGAACAGCTCCCCCGCCCGGTACACGCCCTCGGCCGCGTCCAGCACATAGGTGTGGACGACCGGCACCCGGCCGGCAGCCTGCTCGACCCGCCAGTGGAACGGGATGCCCGCCTTGGCGTACTGGTTCGGCTTGACCACCCGGTCGGTGGTCTCCGAACCCGGCGAGACCACCTCGACCAGCAGCAGGACGTGGTCCGGTCTGGTCGGCGACTCGTCGATGGTGTCCGCGCGGTAGACCACCACATTCGGCCGGCGGTTGTTCAGCGGCACGTCCTGCAGCCGGACGTCGAAGTCGGTGTCGGCGTTCCATGCGACGCCACCCGCCTCGTCCAGGGCATTCGCCAGGAACCGGGCGAGCCGGTTGTGCCGCTTGGAAGCGCTCGGGGACACGACCACCATCCCGTCGACGATCTCGATGCCCGCGCACTGCTCGTCGGTCCAGGAGTCGTACTGCTCACTGGCGATCTGCCGGTGCATCCATTCGGGTGCGATCATCTCGGCCGTCACGGCGTACCTCCCCTGGGCTGCTGGGCGGTCTCCTGCTGTGTGCCACAGCCTAGTACCGGCGTTGCGGGGGTTTCGGACGGTTCGGGGACTGTTCGATATTCTCCGGGCGGGTGGCGGCGTGGGGCCGCCGGTGGGGAAGCGAGTACCGGATGCAGTCGCCGTCGTCCGAGAGGTCCGCGCACGGAACGTCGTGGCAGTGGGACGAGGAGACGGGCGGCGGCGAGGCCGCCGAGGACGTGATCGCGGGCGGCACCGGGCGCCCGCGGCCGAGCCGGCGCCGGATGCTGATCGGGGCCGGGGTGCTCGCGGCGGGCGGGGCCGCCTGGGCGTTCGGCCGTTCGGGTGCCGGCGGGGGCGTCCCCTCGCCGGGGCCGACCAGGCCGAACCCGACCGCGCTGTCGGGGCCGACGCCGGTCTGGACCTACCGCGGCCCGGACGTGATGACCCCCGAGCGGCTCACCGACCCACCCCGCCGCCCCGTCTTCCTCTCCAGGAACGGGCTGCAGGTCCTCGACCCGGCCAAGGGCACCGCCGCCCGGCTGCTGGTCTTCGACCCGCCGGCCACCCGCAACTGGCCCAGCGACCTCGACATGCTCGGCAAGGTGGTGGTCGGGCCCGACCACCTCTTCACCGCCACCTACCAGGGCCACCTCGAAGCCCGCCACTTCACCGACCCCGCCGCCGACTGGAGCCTGCCGCTGCCCGACGAGCTGCAGGGCCAGATCCACCTCGCCGGCTACGACCGCGAGCCCGGCATCCTCTACGGCTACTCCTGGGGCCGCCCGCGGGCCGACCGCACCCCGCCGGACAACCGCCTCTTCGCGCTGCGGGTCGCCGACCGCTCCCTGCTCTGGTCCGTCCGCACCGAGCGGACCGAGCAGCCCGTCACGCCCGCCACCTCCGGCGGGGACAGCCGCCTCGCCTGCATCCGTCTCGTCGACGGCCGCACCGAGCTGGTGGCCCGGGACGCCGCCACCGGCCGCGAGCTGTGGACCGCGCCCGGCGAGGAGGACCTGCGCTGGTGCGTCACCGGCTCGGCGTGCGTCTACGTCCCCGACGGCAACGGCGGCGTGCGCATGCTGCGCCCCACCGGCGAGCCGGGCTGGACGTACGCACCCCACCGGGGTGAGTCCTGGCGGGCGCTGCCGCCCCTGGAGCACGCCACCCGGGTGTACATCCCGTGGGACCAGGGAGTCGTCAGCTGCCTCGACGTGTCCTCCGGCGCCGAGCTCTGGTCCTGCCGGCTGCCGTTCCCGCTGGACCGCCGCAGCCGTCCGCTGGTCGCCGACGGCACGCTGTTCGTCCCGGGTACGGCGGCCGCCGGGGTCAGCGCGATCTACCCGGCGACCGGCGAGCTGGGGTGGACCTTCCACGACTCCGGTCCGGGCAAGGACGTCTGGACCCTCGCCACCGACGCGGCCCACCAGGACGACGGAACCCGTCTCTACGCGGGGCACGACGACGTCCTGCACGCCCTCCCGCTGAACTGAACTCCCCGACGCCCTACTCCGACTACCCACTCCGACGACCCGCCCGACGGCCCCGCACGACGCACCGACACGACGGACCCGACACGACGACACGGCAGGACGGCCCGATGCAGGTACGCCCGATCTCCCCCGACAACCTGGCCGAGCTGCTCGCCGACCGCATCGCCGCCCTGCCCGGCGCCCGCGACCGGCGCCTGCGGGTGGCCGTGGACGGCGCGGCGGCCGCACGCCCCGAGGCACTCGCCGACGCCCTGGTGGAACCGCTGCGGCTGCGCGGCCACCCGACGCTGCGGGTCACGGCCTCCGGCTTCCTGCGCCCGGCCTCGATCCGGCTGGAGTACGGCCACCACGACGCGGACGCCTTCCACGACCTCTGGCTGGACGACGGCGCCCTGGCCCGCGAGGTGCTCGACCCGCTGGAGCCGGGCGGCAGCGGCCGCGTCCTGCCCTCCCTGCGCGACCCGGTCACCGACCGCTCGACCCGCGCCCCGTACACCGAACTCCCGCCCGGCGGCGTGCTGTTGCTGGACGGCGCCCTGCTGCTCGGCCGCTGGCTGCCGCTGGAGCTGACCGTCCACCTGGCCCTCGGCCCGGCCGCGCTGGCCCGCCGCACCCCGGCCGACCAGCAGTGGACGCTGCCCGCCTTCGCCCGCTACGAGGAGGAGACCGTACCCGCCGAGGCGGCCGACCTCACCGTCCGGGTGGACGACCCGCGCCACCCCGCCCTGGTCGAGCGGTCGTGACGTCCGGGGCCGGGCCGCGCTGGCAGTACGGGCACCAGAAGACCGCCCGGTCGCGCGGTGGCGCGCCCTGGCGCCCGGCGACCACGGGCGTCACGCAGCGCGGGCAGGGCCGCCCGGCCCGGCCGTAGACCCAGTGCTGGTAGCCGGGCCGGGTGTCACCGGTGGTGATGTGGCCGGGGCGCAGCTTGTTGGCCTCCAGCATCTGCCGGGCGCGCTCCACCAGCCGGTCGGGGTGCGGGAGTTCGCCGACCTCGGTCCAGGGGGTGACGCCCGCGACGAAGCACAGCTCGTTGGCGTAGACGTTGCCGATCCCGGCGAGGTTGCGCTGGTCCAGCAGGGCCTCCACGACCGGGCGGCCCGGGCGGGCGAGCAGCCGGCGGACGGCCTCGACCGGGTCCCAGTCGGGGCCGAGCAGGTCGGGGCCGAGGTGGCCGACGATCCGCCGTTCGTCCGCGGTGCGCAGCAGCTCGACGACGGGCAGCCGGTAGCCGACGGCGGTGCCCCGGTCGGTGCCGAGGACGGCGCGGATCTGCCGGTCGGGGCCGCCGGTCCACCGCTCGCCGGGGCGGTAGACCTCCCAGCGGCCGTCCATCCGCAGGTGGGTGTGGAGGGTGAGGCCGCCTTCGAAGCGGGTGAGCAGGTGCTTGCCGCGCGGGGCGACCTCCAGCACCCGGCGGCCGGTGAGGTCGGCGGTGGCGTGGGCGGGCACCCGCAGGTCGGCGCTGGTCAGCGCCTGTCCGGCGAGGGCCTCGTGCAAGTGGGCCGCCACGCGGTAGACGGAGTCACCTTCTGGCATGTCTCCATTCTGGTCCGCGCGGCGGCCCGGCGGGACACCGGCCCCGGTGCGCTACGCCGACTGCTCCGGGGCGACCTGGCCCTCGCGCACCACGACCACCGGGCAGGGCGCGTGCTCGGTGAGGTGGCGGCTGACCGAGCCGAGCAGCACACCCGAGAAGCCGCCCAGGCCGCGGCTGCCGACGACGAGCAGCGCGGCGCCCTTGGCGGCCTCCAGCAGTGCCTGGGCGGCGTTGCCGGGCATCACGCTCTCGCTGATCCCCACGCCGGCGTCGTCGCCGGCCACCTTGGCGACGGTCTCGCTGAGGGTCTTCCCGGCGAGCTCCTCGGGGTTGAAGGCCTCGACGGTCGGCACGCCCTGCCCGGCCCAGCCGTAGAAGGCCGGGTACTCCCAGGCGGCGATCGCGTGGACCGTCCCGCCGACGGCCCGCGCGTAGTCGAGCGCCCAGCGCAGCGCCTGCTCCGAGGCGGGCGAGCCGTCCACGCCGACGACGATCCGGGGAATGGCACTCATGGCCTTGCTCCTTCGGTTGCTCCTGATCGGTCCCGACCCTCCGAACATAGATCGAATCGGACAAACGGCCGGTATCTGCCACGCCGAAAGCGGCCCGTCGCATTCAATTCGATCGCCGCTGACGTTCCGGACCTGGGAGGATGCCCGGATGACGAACAAGCGCCGCCGCGGTGGCGGCTTCGCCGAGGTCCTGGCCGCCCTGCCGCGGAAGGAGGAGCGCGCGTACTGGAATCTCGACGACCCGCTCGAATCGGGCGGCTTCGTGGACGCCGAGGGGCGCTACTGGCGGCTGGTCCGCGGCCCGGTGGACCGGCGGTTGGCGAAGCGGCTGGCCGTCGACGCGGACGAGATGACGCTGGGCCTGTGGGGCCGGCTGCACGAGAGCTCCCCGGACGTCTTCGTCCCCGCCCTGCTCACCCCCGAGGAGCGCCCGGCCGCTTGGCGGGACGCCTGCGCCCTGGACTACCGGGCGTACGAGTTCCGCGCCTCCGGCGACCGGACCCTGCTCTACCTGGCGGTTTCCTGCTGAGCCGCCCACCCGGCCGCCGCCGCCCTGACCGAGTCCTTTATGAGGCTCAACTCCGGTAGGCGGACCAGGCGTTGACCATCCGCTCGACCTGCCCCGGAGTGAACCCGGTCATGCAGGAGTCGTAGCTGTAGTCCATGAAGTTGTGGATCGGGTCGAGCCCGGGGCCGGTGCAGGTGTCGCGGCCCTCGGGGCAGCCGGAGGCGGCGCTGCGCTCGGCCGGGGTGTCGTCCACGTAGTCGCCCGGGGCCCGGCAGCCGCCCTGGAAGGTGTGGAAGACGCCGAGCCAGTGGCCGGTCTCGTGGGTGGCGGTGTCGCCCTCGTCGTAGTGGACGGCGGCTCCGCCGGGCAGGGAGGCGTCGAGCACCACCACGCCGTCGTCGACCGGGTTCGCCCGGTACGCGTTCGGGAAGGTCGACCAGCCGAGCAGGGACTCGCCGAGGCGGGCCGTGTAGAGGTTGAGGGTGCCCTGGTCGCCCTTGCGCAGGGCGGTCTTCATGGCCTGCTCGGCCGAGGAACCCGGGGTCATCCCGGTGTACCAGGAGGCGTTGTCGGTCCAGTCGGCTCCGACCAGCTCGAAGTGGAACGGGCTCGGGGCGTTGCCCTCGCCCTGGCCGCCGTAGCTCTCGTTGAGGTGGTCGATCTGGCCGGTGACGGCGGCCTGGTCCAGCCGCCCGACGTCGCCGTCGTGGATCACGTGGAAGTACACCGGGATGGTGGTCGGGGTGGCGACCCGGCGCCAGCCGGTGCCCAGTTCGGCCAGCCGCTGGTCGAGGTCGGCCTGCATCTCCCGGGCCTCCGCGGCGCTGACCTGGTTCGGGTCCCCGCCCGGCCGGCTGCCGGCGGGCAGCCGGGCGGCGGCACCGGACGCACCGACCGGACCGACCGGACCGACCGGACCGACCGGACCGGTCGCATCAGCAGTCCCGGCGTCGTCGTCCGCGCACGCGACCGCCGGGACGGCCGGGACGGCGGTGCCCGGAACGGCGGTGGCGCGGTGCGCGGCCGGAGCGGCGAACTGGCTCAGACCGGCCGCGGCGACCAGCGCGGCGGCGCAGGGGAACAGGCGGGGGGCACGCGAGCGCACCCGGGCAGTACGGCGCATCAGCGCTCCTGTGGGGGGAGTTGACGTGGTCTCGGCCGCGTCCCGGGCCTGCTCCGGCCGGACCCGCCGGCGCCCGGCGCGGACTCGCCGAGACTACGACGCCGTGAAGTCGATCTCCCGCAGGGCGCGCGCGGCGGCCCGGTCGAGTACCACGGCCGACGCACAGCCGGCCGGCAGCAGGCCGGCCTCCAGGATCCGGTGGCGCAGCCGGGCGACCGCGGCAAGGTGCCGGGCGAAGGCGTAGCGCGAGACGCCGCGCCGGCGCCGCCGCTGCCCGTCCAGCGCCTCGGCCGGGTCCGCGTCGAGCAGCAGCAGGTGCACCCGGCGGCCCTGCCCGGCGGCGGTGCGGACCAGCCAGGACCGCACCCAGGGCTGGGTGCCGCAGTCGTGCACCGCGAGCGGCCCGCCGTCCAGCACGGCACGGCGCAGCCGCCGGTAGTGGGCGAGCCGGGCCAGCGGGCGGTAGAGCGCGTACGGCAGCCGGCCGGGCAGCCGGGCCGCGTACTCCTCGCGGACCAGCTGGGAGTCGATCAGCGGGGCGCGGACGCAGCGGCGCATCAGGGTGCTCTTGCCGCTGCCGGGCAGGCCGGTGACGACCAGCACGTCCCCGGCGGGGTAGCGCAGGACGGCCGGTCCGGGCCCGCGCAGCTCGTGCCGGGCGGGCGGTTCGTGCGGCGCGGGCCGGACGACGTGCTCCCCGGCGCTGCGCGGCGGCGGCACCCTCGGCGCCGCCGCCGTGCGCACCGTTCTCGTCCCGCTCACCCGGTCTCCCCCCGCCGTTCCTGTCCAAGGAGCATGGCGCATTCCCAAGAACGAGTAAAGGGCGGAGGTCGGAGCGGGTACGGACGACCCCGGCCGGGCCCGGGCCACCGGGCCTTCGGGCCTTCGGCGGGGCCGGTCGCGACCCGGTGGCGGGCCGGTCGCGACCCGGTGGCGGGCCTCAGCCGAGCTGCGGGGCGACCCGGGAGGCGATCAGCTCCAGGTGGTCGAGGTCGTCCAGGTCGAGGATCTGGAGGTAGGTCCGCTCGCTGCCGACGGCCGCGTACCGGCCGATCTTCTCGACCACCTCGTCCGGGGTGCCGGCCAGCCCGTTCTCCTTGAGCTCCTCGACCTCGCGGCCGATCCTGGCGGCCCGGCGGGCGACCTCGGCGTCGTCCCGGCCGACGCAGGCGACCAGGGCGTTGGAGTAGACCAGGGCGTCGGCCGGGCGCCCGGCCTGCTCGACGGCGGCGCGGACCCGGCCGAACTGGGCGGCGGTGTCGTCCACCGAGGCGAACGGCAGGTTGAACTCGTCGGCGAAGCGGGCGGCCAGGGCCGGGGTCCGCTTGGGGCCGTGCCCGCCGACCAGCACCGGGACGTGCTCCTGGGCGGGCTTGGGCAGCGCGGGCGAGTCGGTCAGGGTGTAGAACTCGCCGGCGAAGTCGAAGGTGTCGCCGAGCTTGGTCCGCCACAGCCCGGTGATGATCGCCAGCTGCTCCTCCAGCCGACCGAACTTCTCCTTCGGGAAGGGGATGCCGTACGCGGTGTGCTCGGCCTCGTACCAGCCGGCGCCGAGGCCGAACTCGACCCGGCCGCCGCTCATCGCGTCCACCTGGGCGACCTGGATCGCGGTGACGCCCGGCAGCCGGAAGGTGGCGGCGGTCATCAGGGTGCCCAGGCGGATGGTGCTGGTGTCGCGGGCGAGGCCGGCCAGGGTGATCCAGGCGTCGGTCGGCCCGGGCAGCCCGTCGACGTCGCCCATCTTCAGGTAGTGGTCGGAGCGGAAGAAGGCGCTGAAGGCCCCGAGCTCCTCGGCGGTGCGGGCCACCTTGAGGAGGGTGTCGTAGCTCGCGCCCTGCTGGGGTTCGGTGAAGATGCGGAGATCCATGCCGGCCATTCTGGTACGGAGCACCCCGTGATCGGCAGAGCGGACCGGACCGGCCACGGAACGTCGCCACGGCGGGGCGGGCGGCGCGGGCGGGGTGGCCAAGGTCTCAGCACGGAACCGTCACGGGCGTCCGTTCCGGCGCCGGGGCTCGCCTAACGTGGACGGATGTTCGCGACCTCCGACGATTCCTTCCGGCGCTCCCCCGACGAGCCGGCCGGCTGTCCGCTGCCCGGTATCGTGACGGCCTTCACGCCCCGGCTGGCCGAGTTCGCCTTCGAGCCCGGTTTCGTCGCGGCGGTCGACCAGCACGTGGCGATGCTGCGGGAACTGCTGTACGCGCAGGGGCCGGAGCTCGCGCCCCGGCCCCTGGACCGTGAGGAGTTGTCGGACTACGCGCTGGGCTTCGTGGACGCGCTCGCCGAGATCGGCTGGCGGGAGCCGGTCGGCTACGACTACGCCGTCATGCGTCTCACCGCGATCTGCTGGCTGGTGCGCGAGCAGGGCCTGCTGGAGGTCTGAGCACCGGCCGGCCCTTCCCGGGCCCGGGCGACCGCCGGTCCCGGCGCGCTACCGGTTCTGGTCGCCCTCGATGCCCGGCGCGGGCGGGGTGCCCGGGCCGGTCTGGGTGGTCGGCCGGATCGGCTGGTTGGACAGCGCGTCGGAGCGGCCGGCCTGGTAGGAGCTGCCGCGCAGCCGGGCGGTCTCCCGTTCGGCGCCGTCCAGCCACCGCTCCCAGCGCTGGCGCATCGGCAGGATCAGGCCGCCGCCGACGCCGACGATCAGCACGCCGGCGATGGTGGCGAGCACGGCGATCAGCACCGGGGTGGTGATCGCGGTGGCGATCCCGACCTGGCCCAGCGCGGCGATCACACCGAGGCCGACGATGAACGCCCAGACCGTGGTGGCGACCACCCGGCCGTACGAGGCGCCGGAGAGCGAGCTGCCCACGATGTCGCGCACGCCGTTGGCGATGGCCATCGCGACCACCAGGATCACGACGGCGACGATGGCCCTGGGCAGCCAGGCGACGATGCTGTGGATCATCACGCTGATCGGGTTCGGGCCGAAGACCCCGAACGCCAGCTGCAAGGCCATCAGCAGGACGATGTAGTAGACGACCTTGCAGACGATGCCGGTCATGTCGTACTTGGAGCCGGCCAGGCGGGCGGCCATGCCCGACCGCTCGGCCACGCGTTCCGAACCGAGCCTGCGCATCACCCGGTCGAGGAGCCTGGCGATCGCCTTGGCCACGATCCAGCCGATGAACAGGATCACCAGGAAGGCGATGAACTGCGGAATGACCTTGGCGATCTTGGACCAGGCCTGGGTGAAGCCCGACCCGAAGTCGACGGACAGAGCGAGCTGCTGAGCCACGGAGTCCTCCACTCGGTGACACGGCGCCACGAGCGGGCGCTACCGGCCCCCCACCCTTCGTGAATAGCAGGCGCCCGCTCCGGTCGCGCGCGCCCGGTGTCCGGGATGGTTCCCTCGGGTGAACGTTCCGGCACTCCGCGCGCGTACAGTGGCGCTCCGGGGGGACAGGCCACGGACGGGACGGACGACGGGACGGTGCGGCAGTGAACGGTACGGCGGCGGAGCGCGTGGTGGGCCACCGGGCGCTGCACTGGCAGGTCCGGCCGGAAGCGGCCCGGGGCGCCGTCCTGGTGCTGCACGGCGGCGAGGAGCACAACTTCGCCCGGCCCGGGCGCCTCAACCTCCCGCTGCTGCGGATGCACGGCTTCCTGCGCGGGCTCACCAGGGCGACCGCGGACGCCGGCATCGCCATCGGGACCGTCCGCTACCGCCACCGCGGCTGGAACGGCGAACGGGCCGACGCCGCGCGGGACGCGACCGCCGCCCTCGACGAGCTGACGGCGCTGCTCGGGCCGGTGCCGACGGTGCTGGTCGGCCACTCGATGGGCGGGCGCGCCGCGCTCCAGGCCGGCGGGCACCCGGCCGTCACCGGTCTGGTCGCCCTCGCGCCGTGGTGCCCGGCCGAGGACCCGTGCGAGCAGCTCGCCGGACGGGACGTGCTGATGCTGCACGGCGACCGCGACACCGTCACCCCGCCCGCCGACACCCGCGCCTTCGCCGCCCGCAGCCGCGCCGCGGGCGCCCGGGTCTGCGGATACACCGTCACCGGCAGCGGCCACGCCATGCTCCAGCGGATCCCCGACTGGCACCGCGCCACCACCCGCCTGACCACCGCCCTGCTCGGGCTCCACCCGCTGCCCGCCGAAACGGCCTCCGCCCTCACCCTCCCGGCAGCCTCCCGCGAGGCCCTCACCCTCGCCCTGCCGCGCCAGCCGCGCCGCGCACCGGCCCTCCCGGCGAACGTCTGACGGGGACGCGTACGCCTCCGCCCCCGCCCCCACCCCCCGCCCGCTCCCGCGGCAGGCGGAGGCCGGCGGGCTCGGCCGTTGACGGGGTCGGCCCCGGCGGGCTGGACGCAGGGGGACTCGAACCGACGACCAGCGTGGCGGGCCGGTTGTCGCCGTCCGAGCCGGAGGCCCTGAAGCCGCGGCCCGGGTCGGTGGGGCTCCTGGGGTCGCGGCTGCACCTAGACCGTGTGCCAGAGCGCTCCGGCGAAGACCGCCGTCACCCAGGTCCACAGCACGGAGAGGCCGATGTGCCCGACGGTGCGCAGGCGGTCGCCGCGCCACAGCCGGGGCGAGAAGTAGGCGAACTCGAAGAGCCAGCGCAGGCCCCAGAAGAGGGTCTGGCCCGCCAGCAGGACGGTGCCGAGCCGGCCGCCGGCCAGCAGGTCGGGGGCCAGGCAGAGCGGGAGCAGGCCGAGCAGGGCGCAGGCGAGGCCGACGAAGAAGAGGTGGGCGTAGGAGACCTGGCGGGTCAGCAGGGTGGTGCCGGACAGGTCGGCGGGCCAGCCGATGACGCGGGGCAGCACCGCGTGGCCCAGGCCGAGGGCCACGAGGGCGGCGCCGACCAGGTGCAACTGGCCTTCCAGGGTGATCAGTCCGGTCATGGCGCGGGCTTCCGGAAGGCGAAGGCGGTGACCAGGCCGGCGATCCGGCGCTCGGCGGCCGGGTGCAGGCCCGCCTCGGCGGCGTGCCGGAGCCAGGTGCCGCGGGGCAGGAAGTGCCAGGCGCCGGGGCCGTAGACGGCGGTGTTGGCGGCGTCCCGCAGGTGCTCGACCAGCAGCAGGGTGCCGCCGGGGCGCAGGCTGCGGGCGGCCTCGGCGAACAGGGCGGTGCGGTCGGCGGGCCGGCGCAGCTCGTGGGCGGCGAAGACGGCGAACACGGTGTCCAGGGTGCCGGTCCCGGCGGGCAGGGCGCCCGGGCGGGCCGGGATACCGCCGGGGGCGGGCGGGGCGTGGCGGCGGGCCCGGCGGATCGACCCGCCGGCGGTCAGCGCCGGGTCGTACAGGTCGGCGAGGCGGCCGCGGGCACCGGGGTGACGGGCCGCGAGCGGGCCGCCGGCCTCGTCCAGGCCGGTGCTGATCACCAGGTGGTCGCCGGGGCCGTCGGGCAGCAGGGCGGGCAGCCAGTCGTAGCGGTGGAGTTCGGAGCGGTCGTAGACGCACCAGGTGGCGAGGGTGCTGACGGCGAGGTACCCGGCGGCGGTGGCGGCGGCCGCCCGGGCGAGCGCGGCGGCGGGACCGGGCAGCCGGCCGGCCAGCGCCCCGCCGACGGCGGCGGTGAGCGCTCCGGCCGCGTACATCGGCCAGTTGTAGCGGACGACCTCGCGCACGCCGGACGGGCGGGGGCCGTCGGTCCGGGCCGTGGACGGGCAGAGGACGGTCGAGCAGCGGACGGGCGGGCGCGCGCCGGAGGGGCGGGGCTCGGCGGGGGCGGTCATCGGGCGGCTCCGGTGAGGGTGCGGCGCTCTCCGGCGTGCCAGCCGTAGTCGAGGCCGGCGACGTGGAAGGCGTTGGCGAGCAGGGGCCGGCTGCCGGCCAGCGGGCCGTGGTCGAAGAAGGTGAGCCGGGGCACCTCGACGGCCACCGGCGCGGGGTCCCAGTGGGCCCGGGTGGCCTTGACCACGATCATCGAGCGGGTCTGCGGCTCGTACTCGAAGGTGTAGGGCAGCGGGCCGGCGAAGCGCCGCGCGGCCCGGGCGTCCGCGAACGGGCTGCCCGGCGGGAGGGCGGCGGGGGCGCTGCCGAGGTCGGCGCGCACGTGCAGGTCGGCCCGGCCGTCGCCGCTGACCACCTTGAACTCCAGGGTGTCGCCGACCACCCGGGTGCCGATCCGGGCGTGCCGGTAGTGGTAGCGGGAGAAGGCGTTGCCGCCGAGCGCCATCATCCGGCTGTCGGTGTCCGAGCGCAGGATGCGCAGGCCGCGCATGGTGCGTCCGCCGGGGGTCGGGAAGCGGGTGAAGACCCGGTAGCCGGTCAGGATGAAGTCCCGGCCCAGACGGGCGGGCAGCGCGGCCGGGCGCAGCGCCCGGGTGTCCACGACGGCGGCGGCGACGAAGCCGTGCTCGGTGCCGTCGGGGTCGGTGTAGGTGTCGAGGGCGAGGCCGGGCGGCACCAGCGGGGCGAGCAGCCGGGGCGGCAGGGCGTAGGTGAGGACGAGCGAGTGCGCGAAGTGGGTGCGCATCGCGAAGGGGTGGCGTCGCAACAGGTGTCGCACGGTCGACTCCGGGGTCTGGTACGGGTTTCGGAGCGTGACGGGGCCGCACGGGACCGCCCTTCGCCGCAGGCCGCGGCGGGGCGCTCTCGCGCGTCCTCATCATGGCGCACGTCTTTGAACGCGTTCAACTTGGGGTGGGAGGGGACGCGGAAGGGGCGAGGGAAGGGGCGAGGGAGGGGTACGCGAACGGCCGGGAGGGCACGGCGTGGACGGCCCCCGCCCGCGCTGCGCGAAGGCGGGTCCGGACCGGGCCCCGGCGCGCGGCGGCTCCGGGGGGCTCTTGCCCCCGGACGGACCACCCTCCACCGCTTCCCGCTCCCCCCGTGCGAGTGGTTTCGTCCCCCGCAACGGCCTCGGAGACGGTCAGTGGACGGATGATCCGTCCCAGGGCCGTGCTGGACGGCCAGGGAAGGACGGTTCGGGACGATGAGCACGACGCGGCGTTCGCTGCTGGGCGCGGCGCTGGGCGCCCCGCTACTGGGGTGGCTCACCGGGACGGCGGCCGGTGCCGTTGACGGCGGCACCGACCGCGCCGGGAAACTGGGAACGCTCTCCGACGGCTGGGTCGAGGTGCGCTGGACCCCGGAGGCGCAGACCCAACTGGACCGCTTCCACGCGATGGTGGACGTCGTCTCCCCGGCGCGCATGGTGCTGGACGCCCACGGCCCGGCCGTCCACCTGCCGATCCGCTCGGCCGTGGGCGACCCGTCCCTCGCCAACCCGCCCAAGGCGCACGGTGACGGGGCACTGGACGGCGGGGTCGCCCTCCGCACCTCCCAGGGCGTGTACCGGGTGGTGAACCTGACCGGCGCGATCAACGACGGCCTGGGCTCCGGCCGCTGCGAGGTCAGCGGGGCCGAGATGGGGCACCGCTCGGCCTTCCGCTGCGGCATCACCGAGGGGAAGCTGACCGCCGATCCGGTGCCGGCCGGGAAGCCGATCAAGGTCCGGCTCAGCGGGGTGCCGCTGCGCCCCACCCAGGAGGCGGTGGACGCGTACACCGCGAACTTCGGCGCGCACCCCGTGACGGTGGACACGGTGCTGGCGTACGTCACGGCCCAGGGGGTGTACACCCCACCGCCTCCGGCCGCGCCGGAGCTGCGGTCGTAGGGGCTTCCGGGGCGGCTGGGACGTTCAGGACTGCTGAGGCTACCAGGACTGCCGGGACTGCCGGGACTGCTCAGGCTGCCGGGACTGGGCGGGCACGCCGCCACCGAAGCGGCGCTCGCGGTCCGCGTAGGCCCGGACGGCCCCGCTCAGCCGGGCCAGGTCGTAGTCGGGCCACGGCGTGGGGTCGAACAGCAGCTCGGCGTAGGCGAGTTGCCAGGGCAGGAAGTTGCTGATCCGCTGCTCCCCCGAGGTGCGGATCAGCAGGTCGACGTCCGGGAGGTCCGGGAGGTACAGGTGCCGGGCGAGGTCGGCCGGGCCGATCGCCTCCGGCCGGATCCGGCCGGCCACCGCCTCGGCGGCCAGGCTCCGGGCAGCGGCGGCCAGCTCCTCCCGTCCGCCGTAGTCCACGCAGACCGTCAGGGTCAGCGCGCCGTTGTTGGACGTCATGCTCTCCACCAGCGCGATCGAGGAGGCCAGCGACTCGTCCACCCGGTCCCGCCGGCCGCACCAGCGGATCCGCACACCGAGCGCGTGCAGGCCCTCCGCGCTGCGGGTGAGGCCGTCGGCCAGCGAGTCGAACAGCGCGGTCAGCTCCTCGGGCGGGCGGTCCCAGTTCTCGGTGGAGAACGCGTACAGGCTCAGGTGGCGGATGCCCAGCCGCAGCGCCGCGTTGACCAGGCGCAGGGCGGCCCGCTGCCCGGCCTGGTGGCCCTGCTGCGCGGGCAGCCGGCGGGCCTCGGCCCAGCGGCGGTTGCCGTCCATGACCACGGCGACGTGGGCGGGCACACCCTCGACGGGCTCACGCCGGGCCCGACGGTGGGGAGTGACACCGTCGGAGCTCAGCGGGGTGAGGCCCTCGGTCAGGACGCGCGAGCGCACCATGGTCACTTCGTCGTACTGGAGCTGGGCGCCGAGCAGCAGGGTGTGCAGGAACGGGCGGCAGCCGGGGGCGGCGAGCCAGGTGACCGGCAGGGCCTGCTCCAGGAGGCGGTGCAGCTGCGCCTGCTGGCTCTCGATCAACGCGTCCAGGGCGGCCGGCAGGCCCGGGGCGGCCCGGGCGGCCCGGTGGTCGCGGCGGAGGGCGCCCCCGCCGAGGTCGGCGACGGTCAGGCCGAGCCGGCGCAGGTCCTCCCGCGGCAGGTAGCAGCGGCCGGCCGCGAGGTCGAGCGGGAGGTCCTCCAGGATGTCGGCCAGCTGGCAGGCCTCCCCCAGCGCGGACAGCGCGCCCGCCGCCTGTGGGCCCCGCGCCCCCAGCAGCGGGGCCCACAGCTCGGTGATCGTCCCCGCGACGCCGCGCAGGTGGCGCCGCTGGTCCGCGAGGCTCTCGAAGGCGGGCGGGCGGGCGCCGTCGGCGAGGGTGGCGTCCAGGAACTCCCCGACCAGCGCCGGGTCCAGCTCCCAGCGGCGCACGGTGTCCACGAAGGCCCGGCGCAGCGGGTGCTCGCTGCGCCCGGCCGCCAGCTCGGCCAGGGTCTCGGCCCGCCACCGGGCGAACCGGCGCTGCCGCTCGGCGGGGTCGGCAGGGGTGTCGGTGTCGCTGGCGTTGACGTCACGGGTGTCGACGTCATGGGCATCGGCGTCACGGGCATCGGCGTCACGGGCATCGGCGTCGTCGGCGATCCGGTCGGACCGGGAGGCGAAGCCGTTGACGGCGTGGAAGTACGGCCGCACCTCGGGCGGCAGCAGGTCGCCGATCGCCCGCAGCGAGGCCTGGTGGTCGGCCACCTCCTGTTCGCAGACCCGGTACGACTCCGTCAGCTCCGGCGAGCCGCCCACCGCCGCCCCGCTCCCCGCCATGCCCGTTCCCGCCCTCCGCCGATACCGTGCGCGGTCTGGTCAACGAGGCGGGGGCGGATCGGTGGCGTTTCCGGCCCGCCTGCGGCCCGGTCCGACGGTGGCCCGGTCCGACTACGGCCCGGTCCGGGCGTGGTCCGGCCCCGGCTCAGCCGAGGTCGGCCGGGGACTCCACCACCACCCCGTACAGGTCGCCGATCGTCGCCAGCGCGGCACGGTGGACCTGGTCGGCCGTCAGCCCGGTGCCGGACGACTCCAGCGGGCGGGTGGCGCAGGCGGCGGCCACGACGGTCGGGCGGTTGCCGCGCAGGAAGGCTCCGGCCGTGGTGAAGGCGACGCACATGTGCGTCATGAACCCGGCGGCGCGCCACCACCCACTGGTCCACGGCCGGCCAACTCGCCGAGGAGCACCCGGAGATCGAGGTCGACCCGGACCCGATCTTCATCCGCGAGGGCGAGGTCTGGACGGGCGCGGGCATCAGCGCCTGCCTGGACCTGTCGCTCGCGCTGGTCGCCGAGGACTTCGGCGAGGAGCTGGCCCTGCGGGTCGCCCGCCAGCTCGTCATGTACCTCAAACGCCCCAGCGGCCAGAGCCAGTTCAGCGTCCCGCTGGAGCCCGTGTCGACCACCCGGCGGATCGAGGAGCTGCGCCACCACATCCTGCGCAACCTCTCGGAGCCGCTCACCGTCCCGGACCTCGCGGCCCACGCCCACGTCGGCGAACGGCAGTTGACCAGGATCTTCAAGACCGAGCTGGGCACCACCCCGAGCGCCTACGTCGAGTCGGCCCGGGTCGAACTCGCCCGCCACCGGCTGGAGTCCACCGACGCGACGCTCGACCGCATCGCCACCGCCTGCGGCTTCGGCACCACCGACACCCTGGTGCGCGCCTTCCGCCGCCGCCTCGGCATCACGCCGACCGACTACCGGCAGCGCTTCCGGACGACGGCGGCGACGACGGCGACAGCGGCACCAACGGCAACGGCGGTCACGGCAGCCGTACCGTGAACACGGTGCGCCCGGGCCGGCTCTCCACCGCCACCGCGCCGCCGTGCGCCCGGACCACGGCCCGGACGATGGCCAGGCCGAGCCCGGTCGAGCCGGTGGCCCGGGAGCGGGCCCGGTCGCCCCGGACGAAGCGCTCGAAGACCCGGTCGACCAGCTCGGGCGCGATCCCCGGCCCGTCGTCTGTGACGCTCAACTCGGCCTGGCCGCCCACGCGTTCGAGCCGCAGGAGGACCTCGGTCCCGGGCAGGGTGTGGGTCCGGGCGTTGGCCAGCAGATTGGCCGCCACCTGGCTCAGCCGGTGCTCGTCCCCGCACACCAGCACAGGCTCCTCCGGCAGCGCGAGCCGCCAGCGGTGCTCGGGCCCGGCGGCGCGGGCGCCGGCCACCGCGTCGAGGGCGATCCGGGTCAGGTCCACCTCCTCCTCGGCCAGCGGGCGGCCGGCGTCCAGCCGGGCGAGCAGCAGCAGGTCCTCGACGATCGCCCCCATCCGCAGCGTCTCGGCGTCGATCCGCTCCAGCGAGTGCCGGACCTCCGCCGGGACCGGCCCGGGGTGGCGCAGCGCCAGTTCGGCGTGGCCGCGGACCGCCGCGACCGGGGTGCGCAGCTCGTGGCTGGCGTCGGCGGCGAAGGCGCGCAGCCGTTCCTCCACCGCGTGGCGGCGGGCGAGCGCGTCGCCGACGTGCCCGAGCATCCGGTTGAGCGCGGCGCCGACCCGGCCGACCTCGGTGCGCGGGTCGTCGTCGGGCACGCGTTCGGCGAGCAGCACCTCGCCACTGGCGAGCGGCAGCGCGCCGACCCGCTCGGCGATGCCCACCACCCGCCGCAGCGGGCGCAGCGAGAAGCCGACCCAGGCCGCCCCGGCCGCGCCCGCCGCGGTGGCGGCGATCGCGAAGACGGTGAGCTCCAGGGTCTCCAGCCGGTCGACGGTGTCCTCGGCCGGGCGCAGCGGCAGGCCGCTGACCAGCACGTCGCCGTCCCGCCCGGCCACCGCGCGGACCCGGTAGCGGCCGAGGACCCGGCCGAGGTCGAGACCGCGGGCCGGGCCGTCGACGGGCAGGGCGGCCAGCGCGTGCTGCTGCTCGGCGGTGAAGACGACCCGGTCGTCCTCCCCGTCGGGCCCGGCCTCGCCGTCGGGCCCGTCCGCGTCATCGGCGTCCCCGTCGACCACGCCCGCGGCGGTGACCCGCCCGCCCAGCAGCCGTACGCCGAGGGTGCCGGGGGTCTGGGCCCGGGTGTCGGGGCCGGCGCCGTGGCCGGTGTGTTCCAGGCTCGCGGCGTAGCGGCCGCCGGACTCGGCGAGCTGCTGGTCCAGGCGGTCGACCAGGAAGTGGCGCAGCGCGGCGGTGGTGGCGAGGCCGACGGCGGCGCAGGTGGCGACGAGCAGCACCAGCAGACCGGCGATCAGTCTGGCGCGCAGGGTACGGGGGGCCAGGGATGGACGGAGGGCCGAGGGCGGACGGGACCTTCCCGTGCGGGGCTTCACGTCGCGGCCTTGATCAGGTACCCCGCGCCCCGCACCGTGTGGATCATCGGACTGCGGCCCGCGTCCAGCTTCTTGCGCAGGTAGCTGATGTACAGCTCGACGATGTGCGCCTGCCCGCCGAAGTCGTACGACCAGACCGCCTCCAGGATCTGCGCCTTGCTGAGCACCTGCCGCGGGTGGCGCATCAGGTGGGCGAGCAGGGCGTACTCGGTCGGGCTGAGCTCGACCGTCTCCCCGGCCCGGGTGACCTCGCGGGCCCGGTCGTCCAGCACGAGGTCACCGAGCACCAGCGCGTGCGGCGGCGGCTGCCGGACGGCGGTCGGCGGGGCGGCCCGGCGCAGCAGGCCGCGCAGCCGGACCACCACCTCGGCCAGGCTGAACGGCTTGGTCACGTAGTCGTCACCGCCGGCGGCGATGCCGGCGATCCGTTCCTCGACGGCGTCCCGGGCGGTCAGGAACAGCACCCGTACCTCGGGCTGCTCGGAGTGGAGGCGGCGCAGCACCTCCAGGCCGTCGAGGTCGGGCAGCATCACGTCGAGCACCACGGCGTGCGGCCGCCAGGCCGCGGCGGCGTCGACGGCGGCCAGGCCGGTGGTCACCCCGCGGGCCTGCCAGCCCTCGTAGCGGACGGCTCCGCAGACCACCTCGACCAGGTCCGGTTCGTCGTCGACGACCAGGACCCGCCAGTCCGGGCCGTCGGCGGTCTCGTCCATGGGGTTCCTCCGGTCGGTGCTGCGCATGGTTCATCCTGGCCGGTTCCGATGAGAAACCGCTGAGACCTCCGGCACCGGTTCACCGGCCTTCACACCGGCTCCGACCTGGCCTGATGCCCGATCGGACGGGTGCCGGGGCGGGCCGGACCCAGAGTCGGCTCAGAGCCGGCTCAGAGCTTGCGGTGCGATCGTGGTCGGCCTCGGCGGCACCCGCCGCCGGGTGCCGAGGAGGATCCGATGACCACTGCCGCCGCCCCGAAGCCGCGGCCCGGGCCCCGGCGGCCACCCGTCCGGGCCGGCCACCGGGCGGCGCCGCGTCCGCCGTTCGCCCTCGACCCGCGCGCGGCCCTCGGCCTGATCGCCGTGGGCGCGCTCGGCGTGCTCACGCTGTGGTGGACGGGCACCCCGGCCGTGGTCGGCGCGGCCGGCTGGCTGACCGGCGCCGGGCGGATCACCGGGCTGCTGGCCGGCTACGCCGCGCCGGTGCTGCTCCTGCTGATGGCCCGGCTGCCGCCGGTGGAACGCGGGATCGGCGCGGACCGGCTGGCGCGCTGGCACGCCTTCGGCGGCCGCTGGACGGTGGCCCTGGTCACGGTGCACGTGCTGACGGTCATCTGGGGCTACGCGCTGACCGATGGGCGCGGCCCGGTCGGCGAGGGCGTGGAGATCGTCCTCCACTACCCCGAGATGCTCAAGGCCACCCTGGGCACCCTGCTGCTGCTCGGCACCGGCGCCGTCTCCGCCCGGATCGCGCGCCGCCGCCTCCGGTACGAGACCTGGTACTACCTGCACCTGGCGACCTACCTCGCGGTGGCGCTGGCCTTCGCCCACCAGACGGCCACCGGCGCCGACCTGGTCGGCGGCCCCGGCCGGGCCGCCTGGTACGCGCTCTACTTCGGCACGGCGGCACTGCTCGGCTGGTTCCGGCTGCTGCGGCCGTGGCTGCTCGACCGGCGCCACGGCCTGACCGTCGCCGAGGTGCGGCCGGAGGGCCCCGGCGTGGTGTCGCTCTTCCTGACCGGGCGGCGGCTGGACGAACTGCGCGCCGAGCCCGGCCAGTTCTTCCGGCTCCAGTTCCAGGCGCCCGGGCTGCGCTGGGCCGCCAACCCGTACTCGCTGTCCGCACCGCCGGACCCGCACTTCCTGCGCTTCACCGTCAAGGACCTCGGCGGGCACAGCGCCGCGGTGGCCGCCCTGCGCCCGGGAACCAGGGTGCGCGCCGAGGGCCCGTACGGGGCGTTCACCGCGCGGCGGCTGCGGCGGCGCCGGGTGCTGCTGCTCGGCGCCGGGGTGGGGATCACCCCGCTGCGCGCCCTGTTCGAAACCCTGCCGGGAGAGCTGACGCTGGTCCAGCGGGCCCGACGGCCGCAGGACGTGCTGTTCCGGAGGGAGCTGGCCGAGGTCGCCCGGCGGCGCGGCGCGGCGGTGCACGAGCTGCTCGGCCCGCGCGAGCGGGTCGGCGACCTCGGGGCCGCGCTGGCCCGGCTGGTTCCGGACCTCGCCGACCACGAGGTCTACCTGTGCGGCCCGGCCGCCCTGACCGAGGAGGCCGTCCGCGCGCTGCGGGCGGCGGGGGTCCGGCCGGGGCGCATCCACCACGAGAGCTTTTCGTTCTGAGCCCGTTCGGCTCGCCGACCACCTGAGCCGAGCACCTGAGGAGAGTCGAATCCATGCGTCGAGCCGTCGTCACCAGCGCCGCCACCGCGGCCGGGGTGGTGCTGCTGCTGTCCCTGAAACCGCACGAGGCCTCCGGGCCCGCCCCGGTGATCGGCTCCGGGCCGGGCACCGCCGCCGGCCCGGGCACCGGGTCCGACGTCTCGGAGCCGTCGAGCGCGCCGGTGCCCTCCGCGTCCTCGTCCTCGTCCTCTGCCTCCGCCTCCGCTTCGGGCGCTGTCCGGAAGGTCAGCGGGGACACCGTCGACACCCGCTACGGCCCGGTGCAGGTCCAGGTCACCCTGGCCGGCAGCAGGATCACCGCCGTCGACGTGGTCAGGTACCCCACCGCCGAACGGCGCGACCGCGAGATCAACGGTTCCGCGCTGCCGATCCTCAACCGGGAGGCGATAGCCGCGCAGAGCGCCCGGATCGACGTGGTCAGCGGCGCGACGTACACCAGCGACGGCTACGTCCGCTCCCTGCAGAGCGCCCTCGACCGGGCCAAGGGCTGAGGCGGCCCCGTGCTGCGCCACGCCGAGCCCGTGATGGGCACCGTCTTCTCCGTCACCGTGCGCGACCCCGGCCCCGGGACCCCGGCCGTGCTGAAGCGGATCGCCGAACGGCTGCACCGCATCGACGCGGTGTTCTCGACGTACCGGCCGGACAGCGAGATCAGCCGCCTCGACCGGGGCGAACTCGCCCTGGACGACTGCGATCCGGAGGTCCACGCCGTCCTGGCCGCCTGCCGGGAGGTGGCCGCCGAGACCGACGGCTACTTCAGCGAGCGGCCGGGCGGCCGGCTCGACCCCAGCGGCTGGGTCAAGGGCTGGGCGGTCGAGCAGGCGGCCGCCCTGCTGCGCTCCGCCGGCTCCCGGCAGCACTGCGTCAGCGGCGGTGGGGACGTGCAGTGCGCGGGCGGGCCGTGGCGGATCGGCATCGCCGACCCCCGGCAGCCGGGTCTGCTGGCCGCCGTCCTGGCCGGCCACGACCTGGCCGTGGCCACCTCCGGCACCGCCGAGCGCGGAGCGCACATCCTCGACCCGCACACCGGCCGCCCGGCCGATGCTCTGGCCTCGCTCACCCTGGTCGGCGCCCCGGGCACCGGCATCGCCCGCACCGACGCCTGGGCCACCGCCGCCTTCGCCATGGGACCGGTCCGGGCCCTGGCCTGGGCCGCGCGCCGGCCCGGCGTCGAGGCCCTGGCCGTGCTTCCGGACGGCTCCAAGCGCTGGACCCCGGGCCTGCCCGGGCACCTCCCGGCGAGCGGGCCGGCGGACTGGCGGACCGCCGTCGGCTGACCGGGGGCGGGGCCGGGCCGGGGCCGGAACCGGGGCCATGCCGGGGGCCGGAACGACCGTTCCGCATGTGGAACGCCCGTTCCCGGGGACGACCGTTCCGCCCGTCGGCCGACCGCCCTACGCCCGCTCCTGCTGCGCCGCCCGCCAGGCCTCCCAGGCGACCAGCGGCGCGAGGTACGACCAGCGCCGCGAGCCGTCCGGGCAGGTGCCGCCCTCGATCAGCTCGGAGACCGTACGGCGGGTGAACGGCACCCAGACGGCCATGTCGTGCTCGAAGGTGCTGTGGCAGGCCTCGCGGCGGCGGTCGATCTCGGCCGCGTCGAGCCGGGACCGGACGGTGGCGACCAGCGTGTAGCAGGAGGCCGGCTCGCTCCAGCCCAGCCAGGTGATCACGGCCGGCCCGACGTCGTCCGGCAGCAGCCCCAGCTCCTCCTCGAGCGCCCGCCGGACCAGCCCGTAGAAGTCCTCGGCGGCGCCCGGCTCGTCGCGGTACTTCATCGTCTCGTTGATCCCGACCGTCCACTGCGCCGGGAAGGTGTTGACCGCCAGCGAGCGGCGGAGCAGCAGCAGCCGGCCCAGCCGGTCCCGCACCGCGACGCAGGCGCTGACCATCGTGGGCGGCGCGACGGCCACGAAGCTCGTCAGGCCCTGGTCCAGCGCCTCGCGCAGCAGCCGGGCCGCCTCCGGGTCCTCCCGGCCCAGCCCGGTGGTGGCCATGCACTCCGCGTAGTCGCTCTCCGCGATGTCGACCTCGCAGACCCGCGCACCGCCGTGCTCGCCGTGATCGACCGTCAGCCGCGAGATGTACGCCGTGCGGCCCGCCGCACCGGCCGCCCGCCGACGCACCACCTCCCCGGCCCACCCGACCGCTTCCAGCACGTGCGGGCGCTCCACCCGCCCGCGGTGCGCCGTCACCAGCGTGCTCGGCGCCAGCGGCCGGGTCGCCGACCAGGTGATCAGCGGCGCCAGTCCGTCCGCCCGCACGTCGTGCGCCCGGGCCGCCGCCGTCAGGCTCGCCCGCCGTACCCGCGGCACCGGCACCCGGGAACCGAGCCGGGAGCCGCCGTACTTGGCGAAGTCGTACACCAGATTGGTCAGCACCCCGAGCAGCAGGGCCCCACCGATCCCCAGCAGCCACTCCACCCCGGTTCCCCCACTTCCGCGATCGACCCGCCCCATTGTGGAGGTGCTCCGTGCGGCGGCTCAAGGGCCGCGCCCGGGGCCCGTCGTCGAACGCCGCCCCGCGCCCGCGCCGTCCTGCGGGCGACGACGCGAGTCCGCGGACCAGGCACCGGGCACCGGCCACCCTGGAGCGGCTCCGGGCCGGTGTTAGGGTGATCGGAAAGTCGGCTCGGAGGCTCGGAGGCACTGAACAGTCGTGCGGCCGCCCAGGATTGCCGCGTCCGATCGCTCGCGCCCGCGCTCCTTCACCCGGTTCGCCCGGTCCGCGGTGCGTCGCTGCCCCGCCGCCGCCGGCTACCTCCTCCGCTGCCTCGGCACCGGTCTGTCCGGGCTGGTCGCGCTCGGCCTGCTGCTCGCCGTCCTCGCCCTCTGCCTGGTCGGCGTGGGCCTGCCGCTCCTGCCGACCGCCCTGCAACTGCTGCGCCGCTACGCCGAGTTCCACCGTCGGTTGGTCGGCCGGCGACTGGGCGGCGACCGGCCGCGCACCCCGTACCGCGACCGGGCGTCCCTCCGCGATCCGGCCGTCCGCAAGGACCTGGTGTGGCTGCTCGCCCACGCCACCGCCGGGACGGCACTGTGCGGCGCCGCCCTCACCCTGTGCAGCCACGCCGTCAACTGGCTGACAGCGCCGGTCTGGTGGCGGATGTTGCCGGGCGAGCGCGGGAAGATCATCCTGCTGACCGTCGACTCCTGGCCGGTGGCCGCGGCGGCGGCGGTCGGCGGGGTCGGCTACGCGGCGGTCGCCCTGGCCTCGCTGCCGCCAATCGCCGACCTGCACGCCCGGACCTCCCGCCGGCTGCTGGTCGCCCGGCCCCGCGCGTCGCTCGCCCGGCGCGTCCAGGAGCTGACCACCACCCGGTCCGAGGCACTGGACGCCCATGCCGCCGAACTGCGCCGGATCGAACGGGACTTGCACGACGGCGCCCAGGCCAACCTGGTGGCCGTCTCACTCCGGCTCGGCATGATCCGCCGCGCACTGGACCAACGGCCCGAGCAGGCCGCCGCGTTGGTGGACTCCACCCAGCTCGTCGCCGAGCAGGCCCTGGAGTCGCTGCGCGCCCTGGTGCGCGGCATCCACCCGCCGCTGCTCGCCGACCGCGGCCTCGCCGAGGCCGTACGGTCGCTCGCCGCCCGCTGCGCCGTACCCACCCGGGTCGAACCGGACCCTCCCGAGGCCTCCGCCAACCGCTCCCCCGACCTTCCCGCCAACCGCTCCCCCGACCGCTCCCCCGGTCCGCCGCCGCGCGCACCGGCCGCCGCCGAGGCCGCGGCCTACTACGTGGTCTCCGAGGCGCTCGCCAACGTCGCCCGGCACAGCGGCGCCCGCAGCGCCCTGGTCCGGCTGCGGATCACCGCCGCCGCCATCGCCGTCCGGGTCGAGGACGACGGCCGCGGCGGCGCCGTCGAGGGCGCCGGAAGCGGCCTGCCCGGCCTGCGCCGCCGAGTGGCCGCGTTCGACGGCACCACCCGCCTGTCCAGCCCGCCCGGGGGCCCGACCATCCTGGAAGTGGAGATCCCGTGCGGATCCTGATCGCCGAGGACAACGCCCTGCTCCGCGAGGGCCTGGTCCTGCTGCTGCACAGCGAGGGACACGAGGTCTGCGCGACCGTCGAACACGGCGACGACCTGCTGCCCGCCCTGCTCGACCATCGCCCCGACGTCGCCGTGGTCGACGTCCGGTTGCCGCCGGACTTCCGCGACGAGGGCCTGCGCGCCGCCGTCGAGGCCCGCCGCCGACTGCCCGCGCTGCCCGTCCTGATCCTCTCCCAGTACGTCGAACGCGCCTACGCCGCCGAGCTGCTCGCCCAGAGCGCCACCGGCGTCGGCTACCTGCTCAAGGACCGGGTCGGCCGCGCCGAGGAGTTCCTCCAGGCGCTGCGGCGGGTCGCCGAGGGCGGCACCGCGATGGACCCGGAGGTCATCTCCCAGCTGATGGCCCACCGCACCGGCCCCGACCCGCTGGCCGCACTCACCGCGCGCGAGCGGGAGGTGCTCGCCCTGATGGCCGAGGGCCACAACAACCCGACCATCGCCCGGCTCCTCGTCCTCGCCGAGAGTTCGGTGAACAAGCACATCGGCAACATCTTCGGCAAGCTCGGCATGCCCACCCCCGACACCGGCCACCGCCGGGTGCGCGCCGTCCTCACCTACCTCCGCGCACTCGCCGACGGGTGACCACCCCCACCCGCCGCCCCTCACCCCTCCCCGCGCGGAGCCCCGATCCGCACCGTGTCACCAAGGCCAGGACCCGGGTCGGTGACCCGGGTCCTGGCCTTGGTGGTTGTCGCGCCACCGCGCGGGCGGGGCGCGGAGAGTCAGGCGCGGATGCGGCGGAAGACGACGAGGAGGAGGGCCAGGGTGAGGGCCAGGAGGATGCCGGCCTCGACGAGTTGGACGGGGACGAGGTGGTCGGCCGGGTGGTAGCGGAGCCAGGAGGCGGTGGCGCCGTCGCAGTCGGTGCTGAAGCTGAAGCCGCAGGTGCTGGTGCTGACGCGGGTGCCGTCCGGGAGGACGATGCCGCGGCCGAGGAGCCAGGAGTTGGTGGGTTCGGTGGTGCGCAGGGCGGCGACCCGGTCCACGGCCGGGTAGAAGTAGGGGCGGGCCCAGAGGACCAGGCCGTGGGTGGCCGCGACGAGGGCGCCGGTGAGGAACATCGCGGGCAGGGCGCGGCGGAGGAGTTGGCCGACGAGGACGCCGAGGGCCAGGGCGAACAGGGACCAGGCGACGGGGGCGACGCCGAGGGCCGGGTAGGTCATGTACTGGAACGGCGGGTCGAAGGCGGTCGGGCCGTGCACGATGTCCGTCCACCACACCCAGGTCATCAGCGCGGCGAGCACGCCGGCGGCGGCCAGGACGGCGAGGCCGGGAACGGCCAGGCGGACGGCCAGCCAGCGGACCGGGCTGACGGACTGGGCCCGGATCAGGCGGATGGTGCCGCGTTCGTACTCCTGGGCCAGCAGCGGGGCGCCGACGAACACGCCGATCAGCAGCGGGAGCCCGGTGACGGCGGGCTGGAGGACCTTGAGGTACCAGAAGTTCGGGCGGTCGAGCGGCTCGACCATTTTCCAGCACTCCCTCCTGTCCCAGGTCTGGGGGGAGTAGCAGTCGGCCCGGCGCAGTTCGCTCACGATCTGGCTGCTGGCGACATGGACCCACAGGAGGTCGGCCACCGCCAGGACCGTCAGGGCGCCCAAGGTCCAGAGCAGGATGCGGTTCTGACGGAGCACCAGCCAGAGGATTCCGCGCAGCGCGGGGGTGGGGGTGCCGGAGGCCGTGGGAGCCGTGGGGGCGGTGGTGCGGTCGGGCAGGACGTCGGTACTCATGCGGCCACCTCGTGACGGTCGTTCGGGTCGGCGGGTGCGCGGAGGTAGCCGAGCAGCAGGTCCTCCAGGCTCGGCCGTTCGCTCTCCCACTCGCCGTCCACCGGCTCGCCGGTACGGACCAGCGCGACGACCCGGCGGCCGCTGACGCGCTGCTCGACCACCGACTCGGCGGCCAGGGAGGAACTTTGGGCGGCCAGGCCGGTGAGCAGCCGGTGCCCGTCGAGGATCTCCTCCAGGTCGCCGGCCAGCCGGATGCTCCCACGCTGGACGAGGAGCAGGTGGTCGATGACGCCGTCCAGATCGGGGAGGATGTGCGAGGACAGCACGATGCTGGTGCCGCGCTCGGCGGCGGTGGACATCAGGGTGCCCATCAGCTGGTGCCGGGCGAGCGGGTCGAGGTCGGCCATCGGCTCGTCGAGCAGCAGCAGGTCGGGGACCTTGCCGAGGGCGAGGGCGAGGCAGACCCGGGTGCGCTGGCCACCGGAGAGCGAGCCGATCCGCGCCTTGGGGCTCAACTCGCCCTGGTCGACGATCTGTTGTGCCGTCCGTTCGTCCCACACCGGGTTGAGCTCGCGGCCCATCCGCAGCGTCTCGGCGACGGTGAGGCCCGGGTAGAGCGGCTTGTCCTGCGGCACGTAGGCGACCCGGGCCCGCAGCCCGGGTGTGCCGACGTCGGCGCCGAGCACCCGCACGTGTCCTTCGGTGGGCGCGAGTTGGCCGGCGGCGAGGGCGAGCAGGGTGCTCTTGCCCGCGCCGTTGGGCCCCACCACCCCGCAGATCCGCCCGGCCGGGACGGTGACGTCGCAGCCGCGCAGGGCCCAGCCGTTCCGGTACATCCTGCCGAGGCCGGTGGCTTCCAGCGCCACCTCAGGCGCCGCCTCCCGCGCCGTGGTCGTCGGGTCGTTCACCCGGTCCCCCCACTGTTCTCAGTTCGGTGTTGCCGGGGAGTCTCAGGCCCCGGTGCCGGAGCGGGACGCCCCGGTGTCGGATGTCCCGGCGTCGGCGCCGGAGACCCCCGTGTCAAAGCGCTGCTCCAGGACGGAGGCCATCAGCGCGGCGATGTCCTCGCGCTCCAGTCCGGCCCCTCGGGCCCGGTCCACCCACCCGACCAGGTCCGCGCGCAGCGGCCCGTCCGCCGCCGCCTCCGGCCGGGCGAGCGAGCGCCGGACGAAGGTGCCGAGCCCCGGGCGGGGTTCGACCAGTCCCTCGCGTTCGAGTTCGCGGTAGGCCTTCAGGACGGTGTTGGGGTTGATCGCGGTCAGTTCGACCACCTCACGGGCGGTCGGCAGCTTGTCTCCGGGCTGGAGCAGTCCGAGCCGCAGGGCCTGCTTGGTCTGCAGCACGATCTGCTGGTACGTGGAGACGCCGCTGCGCCGCTCAATGCGGTACTCGATCACCGGCGTTTCGGCCTTTCACTAGTTCAATAGTGGAATAGTGGCCCACCACGGCGCGCGGGTCAAGCCGGACCAGGGGGCACCAGCGGAGACGCCTCAGGGGCGGTGCAGCAGGAGCAGGCCGTCCCGGTCGGTCAGCGACCGGTAGCCGCGCTCCCGGTAGAGGGCCAGCATCCGGGCGGTGTCGGCGGTGGCGCACGGGGACCGCACGCTCGGGTCGCGCAGGTCGACGGCCACCCACTGCGCTCCGGGGCCCACCGGCGCCCGGCACACCAGGGTGACCTCGGCCCGGCCGGTGAGCTGCGCCGCCAGGCGGTTGGAGGCGGCCACGGTGGCGTCGTCGGATATCCGGTGGAGCAGCGCCCGGGTGGCGGTGAGCCGGGGCGGGGTGCGCGGGCCACGCCGACCGGGCCTTCGGGCTGCCCCACGAGCTCCCGACCGCAGGCCGTCGAGCACCCGAGCGGCTCCGTACGTCAGCGGCGCTTGACCTTGACGCTACGTCAGGGTTGGAGGCTTGTCGCATGACGAACGAGAGCACTTCCGCCACCCCGCTCCAGCCCCCGGTCGGCGGGTTCCAGGAGATCGACGGCCGCCGCCTCTACCTGCACCGGCAGGGCAGCGGCGGGCCCGCCGTCGTCCTGCTGCCCGGCGCCAGCGCCATCGGTCTGGACTACTTCGGCGTCCAGCAGGGGGTCGCCCGGTTCACCACCGCGGTGGTCTACGACCGCGGCGGCACCGGCTACAGCGACGACGCCGCACTGCCGCGCACCGCCGCCGAGGTCGCGACCGAACTGCGCGAACTGCTGCGCGCCGAGGGCGTTCCCGGCCCGTACGTCCTGGTCGCGCACTCGCTCGGCGGCGCCTACGCCCACGGGTTCGCCCAGCGGTACCCGCAGGACGTCGCCGGACTGGTCTGGCTGGACGCCTTCCACCGCGACTGGGACGACTACATGCCCGCCGAGGTGAGCCTGGCCGCCACCAAGCGGCTGTCGCCCACCGAGGAACAGCTGCGCCAGGCGCTCCCGGCCATCCGGCAGATGGGCGAGGAGCTGCTGGTGGACTACCCGGCCGACGTCCGCGACGCGGTGGTCGAGTACCACGTGAGCGAGCGCTGGATCCACGCCGGCATCGCCGAACGCGCCTCGATGCCCGACCTGGCCGTCGAACTGCGGGCCGGGGCGGACCTCCCCGACGTCCCGCTGATCGCGCTCACCCCGCTGGGCGTCGACCCCGGCCAACAGGCGCTGATGTCGGAGGAACTCCTCCAGGCGATGCACGACGGCAAGACGCGGCTGTACGCGGACATGGTGGCCAGGGTCTCGAACGGGGAGCAGCGCATCCTCTCCGACACCGGCCACAGCCAGTTCGTCTTCGAGCGGGCCGATGCGGTGATCCAGGCGATCCGCGACGTCGTGGAACGGGCGGACCGCGCCTAGACTTCGACCCCGACCACGACCATCACGACGGCGACCACGACCACCACCACCACGAATCCTCGAAGGAAACGGAGCCGGACGGTGCTCACGATCAGTCAACTCGCCGCGACCGCGGGCGTGACCGTGCGCACCGTCCGCCACTACCACCAGGTCGGGCTGCTGCCCGAGCCCGAACGCGACGGCTCCGGCTACCGCAGGTACAACGCGCAGGCCGCGGTGGACCTCATCCGGATCAGGACGCTCGCGGACGCCGGGGTGCCGCTGGCCCGGATCGACGCGCTGCTGCACGCCCGGCCGGAGGAGTTCGCCGCCGCCGTCACCGAGCTCGACGCCGAACTGAGCCGCCGGATCGACCGACTCGCCGAGCACCGCCGCCGGATCGCCGACCTGGCGAGCGGCGAGCGGCTCGCGCTGCCGGCCGAGGTGGTCGCCATCCTGGACCGGATGCGCGCGCTCGGGGTCAGCGAGCGCTCGGTCCTGCTCGAACGCGACACCTGGATCCTGCACCAGGCCCTGGACCCGGAGGCGATGCGCCGGGGCGTGCAGGAGAAGAACGCCGCCTTCGACGACCCCGAGACGATCCGGCTGTTCCTGCTCTGCGACCAGTCGCTCGACTGGGAACCGGACGATCCGCGCGTGGACCGGCTGATCGACGAACTGGACACCTGGGAGGCCGCCCACGGCCGCGACAGCAGCCGGCCCGGGAACCAGGCGGTGATCTTCTCCCGGATCGCCGAGGCCTCGCCGACCTGGCAGCGCATCCTCGACGTGCTCGTCCACCGCGCCAAGCAGCGCCGCGTCACCGAGGAGCGGAGGAGCGCCGCCTCTCCAAGCAGCGCCGCCTCACCGAGCAGCGACGCCTCACCGAGGAGCGACGGGCCGCGGCCCCGCCGCGGAAGCGCTGACGCCCGGCCCACGCCACGTCTGCCGAAGGAGAGTTGACGCCCGGTCGGCTCCGGCCTGGCACGGAAGCGTTGAGGTCCGATTCACGCCAGCCTGTCACCGGTCGTCCTGGTGGACTTAGGGTCACCCACCCACCACCCACCGACGGGACCTCCGGCATGCCGACCGGCACCACCCTCCGCCCTGCTCCATCCGCGCCGAAGCCGCGCGCCGCCCGGGACGGCGGCACCCTCGCCGTCCTCGCCGTGACGACCGGCGTCTTCTCCATCGTCACCACCGAGATCCTCCCGATCGGCCTGCTGACGCCGATCGGCGCCACCTTCCGGATCTCCGACGGCACCGCCGGGCTGATGATGACGCTGCCCGGCATCGTCGCCGCGGTGGCCGCACCGGTGGTGACGGTCGCCACCAGGCGGGCGGACCGGCGGACCATGCTCTGCGCGCTGCTGCTGGTCCTGACCCTGGCGGACCTGCTCAGCGCGCTCGCGCCGGCCTACTGGGCGGTGCTGACCGCCCGGATCGCCCTCGGTCTGGTCATCGGCGCGTTCTGGTCGATCGGTTCCGGGCTCGCCCCGCGCCTCGTCCCCGAGCACCGGCAGGCCCGGGCCAACACGTTGATCTTCTCCGCCGTCCCGCTCGGCTCGGTGCTCGGCGTACCGGCGGGGGTGTTCCTCGGCTCCCTGGCCGGCTGGCGGGCCGCCTTCCTCGCGATGGCCGCACTGACCCTGCTCGCCCTGGCCGCCCTCCTGCGGTCGCTGCCGCCACTGCCCCCGTCCACGGCCACCGGGCTGGACGTGCTGCGCGGGCTGCTGGCCCAGCGGGGCACCCGGACCGGCATCCTGGTGACCTTCCTGATCGTGCCGGCCCACTTCGGCAGCTACACCTACGTCACCCCGTTCCTCACCGGCACCACCCACGCCGGCACCGGCCTGATCACCGCCCTGCTGCTCGGTTACGGCGCCACCGGACTGCTCGGCAACGTCCTGGCCGGCGGCCGGGCAGCGCGTGCGCTGCGTCCGGTGTTCGGCGCGGCGGCCGTCCTGCTCGCGGGCGCCGCCCTGCTGCTGCCGCTGCTGGGCACCGGCGTCCCGGGCGCCGCTGTGCTGCTGACGGTCTGGGGCCTCGCGTACGGTGTCGTCCCGGTCTGCTCGCTCAGCTGGTTCCTCGCCGCGGCCCCGCACGCGCCGGAGGGCGCCGGTGTGGTCTTCACCTCGGCGTTCCAGGCCGCCTTCTCGATCGGCGCGCTGACCGGTGGCCTGGTGGTGGACCACACCTCCCCCGGCACGGTCATGCCGCTCGGCGGGGCGGTCGCCCTGCTCGCCGCGGCCGCCGTGTGGCGGTACGGTCACCGGGTCCGCCCGGTCGAGCCGTCGTGAGCCCGCGTGAAGCCGCCGTGACGCCGCCGTGACGCCGCCGACGCCGTGACACGTGCGGCCGACCCCTGGCCCTCCGCTCCGTCCGTGGTGAGAATGCCGGGGTGCCGTCGACCCACCCGCCCGGACGGCGGAGGCGGGGCAGGTGGCAGCGCCGGCCGGGACGGTCCCGGGCGGGTGCGGACGGGAAGGACGGCCGACGGATGGACAGTCAGCGGAAGGACAGCTCACGGAAGGACGGCCCGCGGGAGGACAGCTCACGGGAGGGCGGGCCGCGGATGGATCCGGCGTTCCAGGGACGGTTCGGCGACTACCAGAACGAGATCTACCTGCGCGGGCTCGGCGGTGTGCTGCCGACGATGCCGATGGCCTTCGCCGAGCTGGAGGCGCGGGCCGGCGCGGCGCTGGCACCCTCCGTACTCTCCTACGTCGCGGGCGGGGCGGGCGACGAGGCCACCCAGCGGGCGAACGTCGCCGCCTTCGGGCGGTGGGGCCTGGTGCCGCGGATGATGGTCGGCGCGAGCACCCGGGACCTGTCGGTGGAGCTGTTCGGCCTGCGGTTGCCGACCCCGCTGTTCATGGCTCCGATCGGGGTGATCGGCCTGTGCGCGCAGGACGGCCACGGGGACCTGGCCACCGCCCGGGCCGCCGCCCGGACCGGCGTGCCGATGGTCGCCTCCACCCTGACGGTCGATCCGCTGGAGCGGGTCGCCGCCGAGTTCGGCGACACCCCCGGCCTCTTCCAGCTCTACACCCCCACCGACCGGGCACTGGCCGAGAGCCTGGTGCACCGGGCGGAGGCCGCGGGCTACCGGGGCATCGTCGTCACCCTGGACACCTGGGTCACCGGCTGGCGCCCGCGCGACCTGGCGACCGCCAACTTCCCGCAGCTGCGCGGCCACTGCCTGGCCAACTACACCTCCGACCCGGTGTTCCGCGCCCGCCTCGCCAAGGCACCGGAGGAGGACCCGCAGGCGGCCGTCCTGGAGTGGGCCGGCGTCTTCGGCAACCCGCTGACCTGGGACGACCTGCCCTGGCTGCGCTCCCTCACCGACCTGCCGATCCTCCTCAAGGGCATCTGCCACCCCGAGGACGTCCGGCGCGCCAGGGACGGCGGCGTCGACGGCATCTACTGCTCCAACCACGGCGGCCGCCAGGCCAACGGCGGCCTGGCCGCCCTCGACCTGCTGCCCGACGTGGTCGCGGCCGCCGACGGCCTGCCCGTCCTCTTCGACTCCGGCGTCCGCTCGGGCACCGATGTCGTCAAGGCCCTCGCCCTCGGCGCCACCGCCGTCGGCATCGGCCGCCCGTACGCCTACGGACTGGCCCTGGAGGGCACCGACGGCATCGTCCACGTGCTGCGCTCCCTGCTCGCCGAGGCCGACCTGCTGATGGCCGTCGACGGCTACCCCACCCTCGCCTCCCTCCGCGCGGACGGTGCGGTGCGCCGCACATGACGGGAAATCAGGTCATGGTGTCCACCGGAGACCGACAGGGCTTGCCGGGACATTCGGGACGGCCCTACGCTCGAACGGCACAAATCGGGTCCGTACGTTCCCGCACGCTGGGAGGTCCGCCATCATCCGCGTCCTGCTGACCGCCTTCGAACCGTTCGGCCGCGATCCCCTGAATTCGTCCCTGGAGGCCGGCCGGCTGGTCGCCGCCGGACCGCCGGCCGGGGTGACGCTGGAGTTCGCCGCGCTGCCCTGGGCGTTCGGCGACTCGATTTCCGAACTGCGCCGGGCGGTGGACCGGTTCGAGCCGGAACTGGTCATCGCCACCGGCCAGGGCGGCAACCGGCCGGACCTCACGGTCGAGCGGGTGGCGATCAACCTCGACGACGCCGTCCGGAGACCCGACCGGAAGGGCAACCAGCCCCTCGACCAGCCGGTCGTGCCGGGCGGCCCGGCCGCGTACTTCTCCTCCCTGCCGGTGAAGGCCTGCGTGGAGGCGGTCCAGCAGGCCGGCATCCCGGCCACCGTCTCGCACACCGCCGGCACCCACCTCTGCAACCACGTGTTCTACGGCCTGGCGCACCTGATCGCCACCGAACGCCCGGAGCTGAGCGGCGGGTTCGCGCGCCTGCCGTACCTGCCAAGCCAGGCCCCCGGCCGGGAGGCGAGCGCCTCGATGTCGGCGGAGACGGCGGCCGAAGGCGTGCGCATCCTGATCCGCAGCGCCGTGGCCACCCTCCACCCGCCGCCCGTCGGCACGGTGGCGGCACCGCGCCGACGGAGCTGGCTGCGCCGCCGAAGCGGCTGAAGCGGCTGAAGCGGCTGAAAACGCGAAGAACCCCCATCCGGAAACCGGATGGGGGTTCATTCTGAAGAATTGTTCGGCGGCGTCCTACTCTCCCACAGGGTCCCCCCTGCAG
>NZ_JBHXLL010000065.1:0-37000 GCF_042721415.1 Kitasatospora sp. NPDC058444
GCCGCGCCAATCCACAACCCGTTTTTGCGGTTTCCCGGGGGGGCCGGCCAACCCCCCCCCCCCCCCCGGCGGGGCGGGCCCCCCGCGGGGCCCCCCGCCACGGATCCCCACCCATCCCCACCTTGGAGACGCCCATGGGCCGTCAACATCCGTCCTCGACCTGGCGCACCGCGCTGAGCGCGGCGCTCGTCCTCGCCGGCGCGGTCGGCGGCCTGGCCGGGTCACCGGCCGCGCAGGCCGCCACCTCGGGGGCCGCCGCCACCGCCGCCATCTCCACCTCCGTCACGGTCGACGGCACCAAGCCGGGCCTGACCTTCGACGGAGTCGGCGCGATCTCCGGCGGCGGCGGCAACTCCCGCCTGCTGGTGGACTACCCGGAGCCCCAGCGCTCCCAGCTGCTGGACTACCTGTTCAAGCCCGGCTACGGCGCCTCGCTGCAACTGCTGAAGCTGGAGATCGGCGGCGACACCAACTCCACCGACGGCGCCGAGCCGAGCATCGAGCACACCCGCGGCACCATCGACTGCAACCAGGGCTACCAGTGGTGGCTGGCCGAGCAGGCCATGGCCCGCAACCCCGACATCAAGTTCCTCGGCCTGTCCTGGGGCGCCCCCGGCTGGATCGGTAACAGCGGCAGCGGCGGCAACTTCTGGTCCCAGGACTCCATCGACTACGTGATGTCGTGGATGGGCTGCGCCGCCCAGCACCACCTGAACGTCTCCTACCTCGGCGGCTGGAACGAGCGCGGCTTCGACAAGGCCTGGTACGAGAACCTCAAGAGCACGCTCGTCGCGCGCGGCTACGGCGCCACCAAGGTCGTCGCCGCCGACGACACCTGGGCCGTGGCCGACGCCATGGCCGCCGACCCGGCGTTCAAGGACGCCGTCGACGTCGTCGGCGTGCACTACCCCTGCGGGTACATGAGCTCCTTCACCGAGTGCCCGAGCACGCCGACCGCCCAGGCGCTCGGCAAGCCGCTGTGGGCGAGCGAGAACGGCTCCCAGGACCTCGACACCGGCGCCCCGGCGGTGGCGCGCGGGATCAACCGGGGCTACCTCGACGGGAAGATGACCTCGTTCATCAACTGGCCGGTCATCGCCGCGCTCTACCCCGACCTCTTCTTCTCCACCGACGGCATGTCGATCGCCAACCAGCCCTGGTCCGGCAACTACGGCATCGGCAAGACGACCTGGGTCACCGCGCACACCACCCAGTTCACCCAGCCCGGCTGGCGCTACATCGACGCCGCGAGCGGCTACCTCGGCGGCGCGCGCGCCAACGGCAGCTACGTCACGCTGAAGAGCACGAACAAGCGCGACTACAGCACCGTCATCGAGACCCTGGACGCCACCGCCGCCCAGACCGCGAACTTCACCGTCTCCGGCGGCCTGTCCACCGGCAAGGTGCACGTCTGGTCCACCGACCTCAACTCGGCGAATTCGGCCGACTGGTTCGTCCAGCAGAAGGACGTCACCCCGTCCGGGGGCCGCTACACCCTCACCCTCCAGCCCGGCCGGGTCTACACCGTGACCACCACCACCGGTCAGGGCAAGGGCGCCGCCACCCCGCCGGCCGCCGCGCCGATGCAGCTGCCCTACGCGGACGGCTTCGACACCCCGGCCACCACCACCTCGCCGAAGTACTTCACGGACATGAACGGCGCCTTCCAGACCGTCGCCTGCGGCGGCGGCCGCACCGGCAGCTGCCTGCGCCAGATGGCCCCGCTCTCGCCGATCCGCTGGACCGACGAGGTCTACAACGCCCCGTACACGATGATGGGCGACGGCAGCTGGTCCAACTACACCGTCACCGCCGACACCATGTTCGAGCAGTCCGGCACCGTCGAGCTCCTCGGCCGGGTCAACCAGCAGGGCCGCAACAACAACGGCCTGAACGCCTACCACCTGCGGGTGAGCGACACCGGCGCCTGGTCGATCGACAAGAGCGACACCAAGTGGAACTTCACCACCCTGGCGAGCGGCACCACCGCCGCGCTCGGCACCGGCCGCTGGCACACCGTCGCGCTCACCCTCGACAACGACACCCTCACCGCGAGCATCGACGGCACCGCCGTCGGCAGCGCGACCGACGGGAGCTTCACCAACGGCCGCGCCGGCCTCGGCGTGACCGGCTACCAGACCGAGCAGTTCGACAACTTCGCCCTCACCCCGGGCACGCCCACCACCCACACCGGCCCGATCGCCTCCGCCCTGCCCGGCACCTGCGCCCGTCCGGCCGCCGACACCAGCGGTGCCGCCGTGCAGCTGTGGGCCTGCGACGGCAGCGCCCAGCAGGTGTGGACCCGCAGCAACGGCACCCTGACCCACAACGGCAAGTGCCTGGACGTCGTCGGCGCCGGCACCGTCAACGGCACCAAGGTCGAACTCTGGGACTGCCACGGTGGCGCCAACCAGCAGTGGCTGCCCCAGCCGGACGGCAGTCTGAAGAGCGTCCAGTCCGGCCGCTGCCTCGACGACCCCGCCGCGGCCACCGCCGACGGCACCCCGCTGGAGATCTGGGACTGCAACGGCGGCGCCAACCAGCGCTGGACCCTGCCGTAACCGGCTGACCCGCGGGACGTGCGACGGCCCCGCCCGGAGGTCAGGCCTTCGGCCCGACGGACGCCTCGGCGTCCTCGGGCCGAACGCCGGCCGCCCGGGCGGGGCCGTCGCACGTGGTGCACGGCCGGCCCGGGCCCGCCGGATCAGGGCCCGGGCCGGCGGCTCAGGGCCCGGTGGGGGCGGTACGGGGTTCCACCGTCATGAGGAGGTTCTCGGGGTGGTTGGTGCTGGTCATGACGCCCCGGACCCGCGCTCCCGGGGCGGGGGCCAGCCGCCAGCGGCTCGCCACGGTGGCGACCACGGTCATCATCTCGGTGCGCGCGAAGGACTCCCCGACGCACAGGTGGTGGCCGGCGCCGAAGGGCACGAACGCGCCGCGCGGGACGGGCGGCCGGTCGGGCAGCCAGCGGTCGGGGTCGAAGCGCAGGGGGTCGGGGAAGTGGCGCGGGTTCCGGTGGAGGACCAGGGCGCTGAAGATGAACTCGGTGCCCTCGGGGAAGCGGTAGCCGCCGAGTTCGACCTCGGTGATCGCGCGGCGGATCGTGATGCCCCCGGGGTTGCGCATCCGCAGCGACTCGTCGACGATGCGACGGGTGTGACCCAGTCGGGGCAACTGGTGAGCGGTGAGGGGGAGTTCGACGTGGTCCTGGAGCTCCTGGTGGAGCCGCTGGTCGACGAGCGGGTGCCGGCCCAGTTCGTGGAAGAGCCAGGCGAGCCCGCCGGCGGCGGTCTCGGTGCCGGCCACCAGCAGGGTGATGAGTTCGTCGTGGAGCTGGCGGTCGGTCATGGCCTCGCCGCTGTCGGCGTCCCGGGCCCGCAGGAGCGTCGCCAGCAGGTCCGGCCGCCCGCCCGTGCGCTCGGCCCGCTCGGCGTGGATCAGCCGGTCGACGGCGCTGCGCAGGCGGTCGTGGGCGTCGGCGAGGCGGCGGTTGCCCGGTGTGGGGAGCCGGTGCCAGAGGTTCGTGGGGTCCAGCACCCGGGTGTACATGCCGCGCAGGACGACGGGCAGGGCGCGGCGGATCTCGGCGGCGGCGGACTCGTCGAGCGAGGTGGAGAACAGCGTCGAGGTGACGACGGCGAGGGACAGCTCCAGCATCTGCAGGGTGACGTCGACCACCTGGCCCGGCCGCCAGGAGTCGGCGCGCTCGGCGGCCAGCCGCGCCATGGTGTCGACGTAGTGGGCGATCCGGCCGTGGTGGAACGCCGGTTGCACCAGGCGCCGTTGGCGGAGGTGGAACGCCCCTTCGGAGGTGGCCAGCCCGTTCCCGAGGTAGGGGCGGAGCTTGTCGAAGGAGCGGCCCTTGGCGAAGCTCGCCGCTTCGCCGACCAGCACGCGGTGGACGAGCTCGGGGCCGGTCAGCACGTAGCTCGGCTGCGGGCCGAGGTGGGCGGCCACGATCGGGTCGTAGGCGGTGAGGCTGTCGAGGAACTCCAGCGGACGCCGCCACAGCGCGAGCGCGTGGCCGATCAGCGGGAGCCGTCCGGGGGCGACGGGAGGGGCCGGCGGGCGGCTGGTGGTGGGCATCGTCGTTCCTCCGATGAGGGGTCGGAGCCCAGTCTGCGGTCCGGCGCACCCCCTGCGCACCCTTCGCGCCGGGGCGCGCTGGTGGACTTCCCGGCGCGCTGGTGGACTTCACGGCGCGGAGGCGGATTCACACCTTGTCCGTACAACTCGATGCGTTCGTCTTCCGTACGACAGCCGGTCATGAACGGGCCGCCGGCTGGTACCCCGCACACGCTGTCCTTGGGGGCGCCGTCCTCCACCCTCCTGACATGCTGAGGTCAATCCACCCATGGCAGAGCTGAACCGCCGCCGTTTCCTCCAACTCGCCGGTGCGACCGCCGCGTTCTCGTCGCTGTCGCAGAGCATCGCGCGAGCCGCGTCCATCGCCCCGCAGGGGAGCACCGGCACCATCCAGGACGTCGAGCACATCGTCGTGCTGATGCAGGAGAACCGTTCGTTCGACCACTACTTCGGGGCGCTCAAGGGCGTCCGGGGCTTCGGCGACCCCCGGCCGGTCACCATGCCGAGTGGCAAGTCGGTGTGGTACCAGACGGACGCCCTCAAGCGGGAGGTGCTGCCGTTCCGGCCCCAGGCCAACGACCTCGGGATGCAGTTCATCCAGGACCTCAACCACGACTGGGCCGGCGGCCACAAGGCGTTCAACAGCGGCAAGTACGACCAGTGGGTGCCCGCCAAGACGGCCACCACGATGGCCTACCTGACCCGCGAGGACATCCCCTTCCACTACGCGCTCGCCGACGCGTTCACCATCTGCGACGCCTACCACTGCTCGTTCATCGGCTCCACCGACCCGAACCGCTACTACATGTGGACGGGCTGCACCGGCAACGGGGTCACCGGCAACGGCCCGGTCCTCGGCAACCAGGAGGCCGGCTACAGCTGGACCACCTACCCCGAGCGGCTGGAGAAGGCCGGGGTCTCCTGGAAGATCTACCAGGACGTCGGCGACGGACTGGACGCGGCCGGCTCCTGGGGCTGGATCGGCGACGCGTACCGCGGGAACTACGGCGACAACTCGCTGCTCTACTTCAACAACTACCGCAACGCCAAGCCGGGCGACCCGCTGTACGACAAGGCCCGCACCGGCACCAACGCCAAGGCGGGCGACGGCCTGTTCGACCACCTGCGGCGCGACGTCCAGGCCGGAACGCTGCCGAAGATCTCCTGGATCGCCGCGCCCGAGGCCTTCACCGAGCACCCCAACTGGCCCGCCAACTACGGCGCCTGGTACGTCTCGCAGGTGCTGGACGCGCTGACCTCCAACCCCGACGTGTGGGCGAAGACCGCGCTGTTCATCACCTACGACGAGAACGACGGCTTCTTCGACCACGTCGTGCCGCCGTTCCCGCCCTCCTCCGCCTCGCAGGGCCTGTCGACCGTGGCGACCGGCACCGACTACTACGGCGGCAGCATCGGCTACTCGGCCGGGCCGTACGGCCTCGGCCAGCGGGTCCCGATGCTGGTCGTCTCGCCCTGGAGTACCGGCGGCTACAGCTGCTCGGAGACCTTCGACCACACCTCGATCATCCGCTTCATGGAGCGCCGCTTCGGCGTCCAGGAACCCAACATCTCGCCCTGGCGGCGCGCCATCTGCGGCGACCTGACCTCCGCCTTCGACTTCACCGCGTCGAACCCGGCCCCGGCGGCGCTCCCCCCGACGGCCGGCTACGCCCCGGCGGACCGCAACCGGCACCCGGACTACGTGCCCGCCCCGCCCGCCACCGGCACCATGCCGAAGCAGGAGCCGGGGGCGAAGCCCACCCGCCCGCTGGCGTACGCGCCGTACGTGGACGGGGCGGCCGACACCGCCACGGGCAAGTACCGGCTCACCTTCAGCGCGGGCGCGGCGGCCGGCGCCCAGTTCCTGGTGACCTCGCCCAACCGCACCGACGGCCCGTGGACGTACACCACCGAGGCGGGCAAGACGATCGCGGACGCCTGGAACACCACGTACTCCAAGGGCGTCACGGACCTGACCGTGTTCGGCCCCAACGGCTTCCTGCGCCGCTTCCGCAACCCCGGCAAGACGGCCGGTCCCGAGGTCACCGCCCGCCACAACGCGAGCACCGGCAACCTCGAGCTCACCCTCACCAACGCGGGCGCCGCGGACGTCGTGCTCACGCTCGCCAACGCCTACGGCGGCACGCCGCAGACCGTCACCGTCCGCCGGGGCGCGACCCTCGCGTACACCGTCGACCTGAGCGGCTGCCGCAACTGGTACGACGTGACCGTCACTTCGGGCGCGACCGCCGACTTCGTGCGCCGCTTCGCCGGCCACGTGGAGACCGGCGCCCCCGGCCTCTCCGACCCGGGCATCGTCACCTACTGACGGCACCCGTGACAGCGCCGCCCCGGGCACCTGGGTGCCCGGGGCGGCGGCGTTCGGAGCTCGGCGGCTCGTCAGTGGTTCGTCAGAGGAAGTAGAGCCGGTTCAGCGGGACCTCCTCCGCGGGGGAGGACCGCAGCGGCGTGCCGTCGAGGGTGACGAGGCCCTCGCGCGGGTCGACGAGGACCTCGCCGAGGCGGGAGTTGCGCACCATGTCGCGCGGCCCGATGCCGCGGGTGTGGCGGACGGCGACGCGCCGGCGCCGGGTCGTCATGCTGTCGTAGGGGCGGTCCCGGGTGCCGGACTCGGCGGCGGCGCGGCTGGTGAAGGCGACGGAGAGGTCGGCCGGAGTGGCGCCGTGCGCACCGAACAGCGGTCCCAGGACGAGGGGTTGGCAGGTCTCGGTGGCGGCGTTGGGGTCACCGGTGACGCCGTATGCGGGGAAGCCGGCCTTGAGGACCAGCTGCGGCTTGGCGCCGAAGGAGGCGGGGTGCCACAGCACGATGTCGGCGAGCTTGCCGACCTCGATGGAGCCGACCTCGTGGGAGAGGCCGTGCGCGATGGCCGGGTTGACGGTCAGCTTGGCGATGTAGCGCAGCACGCGCTCGTTGTCGTCGTCCGGGCCGTCGCCCTCCAGCGGGCCGCGCTCGGCCTTCATCTTCCCGGCCACGGCGAAGGTGCGGCGGACCGTCTCGCCGGCCCGGCCCATGCCCTGGGCGTCCGAGGAGGTGATGCCGATGGCCCCGAGGTCGTGCAGGACGTCCTCGGCGCCCATGGTGCCGGCCCGGATGCGGTCGCGGGCCATCGCGGCGTCGCCGGGCAGGTCGGTCTTGAGCCCGTGGACCGAGACGATCATGCCGTAGTGCTCGGCCACCGCGTCGCGGCCGAAGGGCAGGGTGGGGTTGGTGGAGGAGCCGATGACGTTCGGCACGCCCGCCATCTTCAGCACGTTGGGGACGTGTCCGCCGCCGCAGCCCTCGATGTGGAAGGCGTGGATGGTCCGGCCGTCGAGGACGCTCAGGGTGTCCTCGACCGAGAGGCACTCGTTCAACCCGTCGGTGTGCAGGGCCACTTGGACGTCATGGGCCTCGGCGACGGACAGTGCCGTGTCCAGGGCGCGGGTGTGCGCGCCCATGTCCTCGTGCACCTTGAAGCCGCAGGCCCCGCCCTCGGCGAGGGCTTCGACGAGCGGGGCGGGGTGGGAGGACGAACCGCGGCCCAGGAAGCCGATGTTGACGGGCCAGGCGTCGAAGGCGTTGAAGGCGTGGCGCAGCGCCCAGGGCGAATTGACGCCGACGCCCCAGGCGGGGCCGAACTCCTGGCCGATGATGGTGGTGACGCCGGAGGCCAGCGAGGCCTCCATGATCCGCGGGGACATCAGGTGGACGTGGGTGTCGATGGCGCCGGCGGTGGCGATCAGGCCCTCGCCGGAGACGATGGCCGTCCCGGTGCCGACGACCACGTCCACGCCGTCCAGGGTGTCCGGGTTGCCGGCCCGCCCGATCGCGGCGATCCGGCCCTCCCGGATGCCGATCGAGGTCTTGCGGATGCCCTGGATCGCGTCGATCACCAGCACGTTGCTGATGACGAGGTCGCAGGTGTCCCGGACGGCGGCGGCCTTGAGGTGCAGGCCGTCGCGGGCGGTCTTGCCGAAGCCGACGAGGAACTCGTCGCCCGGCCGCTGGGAGTCGGATTCGACCCGGACGACCAGCCCGCTGTCGCCGAGCCGGACCCGGTCCCCGGCGCGCGGGCCGTGCACGGCGGTGTACTCGGACGCTTCGATGCTGCTGCTGGTGCTCACGGCTGGTTCTCCCGGTTCGCCTGGTTCGCCTGGCTCTCCCGCCCGTCGTCGACCGCTCCGAGGTAGCCCTGTTCGGCCGCCCGGCGCAGGGCCTCCTGCCGTGCCCGCGGCGAATCCAGCGGGCCGTCCACGAGCCCCGCGAAGCCGATCGCGACCCGCTCGCCGCCGATCGGCACCAGGCCGACCTCGACGGTGGCGCCGGGGTCGAAGCGCACGGAGGAGCCGGCCGGGACGGCGAGGTGGGTGCCGTAGGCGGCGGCCCGGTCGAAGGCCAGCCGCGGGTTCACCTCGAAGAAGTGGAAGTGCGAGGTGACCGAGATCGGCACGTCCGCGGTGTTGCGCACGGCGAGGGTGTGCACGGGCCTGGTGCGGCCGTCCGTGCCGCTGTCGGTGCCGCTCCCGCTGTCGGTGCTGCGACCGGTGTCGCCGCCGGTGTCGCCGCCGTTGTCGCTGCCGTGGAGTACGGCGCCCGGCGCGGCGGCGCCGAGGGTGCCGCCGCCGAACGGGTCGGCGATGACGGCGAGCCGGGTGCCGTCCTCGAACACGGCCTCGACCTGGATCTCGGTGACCAGGTCGGGGACGCCGGGCAGGACGTCGTCGGTGGAGAGGACGCGGCGTCCCCGCCGGACGGCCTCGGCCAGCCGGAGGCCGTCGCGGGCGGCCTCGCAGACGGTGTCCGAGACGAGCGCGATGGCCTCGGGGACGTTGAGCCGCAGGCCGCGGGCACGGCGGGCGCGGGCGAGTTCGGCGGCCGTGAAGATCAGCAGCCGGTCGCGTTCGGTGGGGGTCAGCTGCACAGGGGTTCCCTTCTCCCTCGGTGCGGGACGGCGGGGGTCAGCCGGCGGGCTGGTCGTGGGTGGCGCAGTGGATGCCGCCCCCGCCGCCGGCGATGGTGTCGATCGGCAGGGGGACGATCTCGCGGTCCGGGAACTGGTCCCGGAAGACCTCCTGCGCATGGCCGTCGGCCTTGGCGTCGCCGAACTTCGGCAGGTAGACGCCCTTGTTGCCGATGTAGAAGTTCATGTACGAGGAGACGAAGGCGTCGCCGCGGCCGGTGATCCTGTCCGGGTCGGGCTGGCTGATCTCGATCACCTTGAGCTTGCGGCCGGCCGCGTCGGTGGCCTCGGCGAGGACGGCGCGGGCCTGGTCGGCGGAGCGGGACCAGACGTCCGGCGGGGTGCCGGGGAAGGCCCGGTCCAGGAGGACGACCCCGGGGGCGGCGTAGCGGGCGAGGCAGTCGACGTGGGCGTCGGTGATGTCCTTGCCCTTGACGCCCGCGAGCCAGATCACCTTGGTGAGGCCCAGCGCCCGCTTGAGTTCCGCCTCGATCTCGTCGCGGGTGCGGCCCGGGTTGCGGTTCTCGTTGACCACGGAGCTCTCGGTGACCAGCAGGGTGCCCTGGCCGTCGGTCTCGAAGGAGCCGCCCTCGGCGGTGACCGGGGTCTCGATCCGCTCGATCCCGTACTTCTCCAGGACGGTGCGGGCGAGCCGGCCGTCATTGGCGTGCTCCTGCTTGCCGCCCCAACCGCTGAAGTTGAAGTCGACGCCCTGGACCTTTCCGCCCTCCTCCACGAAGACCGGGACGGTGTCGCGGGCCCACAGGTCGTCCACGGGGACGGAGAGCAGCTCGACGTCCGAGCCGCAGGCGTTGCGGGCGGAGGCCTCCTGGCCGGGGCGGACGAGCAGGACCACCGGTTCGCGCCCGCCGATGGCCCTGGCCACCGTGGCGATGTCCCGGCGGACGGCCCGAGCTGTTCGCCCCAGACGTTCTCGGAGGCGGGCCAGGCCATGAAGGTCCGTTCGTGCTTCTCCCACTCGCCGCCGAGCCGGCGTCCGCGGACGGGCGCCGGGGCGGGGGCGGACGCCGGGGGCTGAGCGGGGGCCGGCGTCGAGGCCTGGCCAGGGGTGCCGGAGGCGGTCGGGGACGCGGAGTCGGCCGGGTCGTCGTCGGAGGCGGCGCAGGCGGTCGCACCGAGGGCGATCGCACCGGCGCCGGCGAGCGAGCGCAGGACGGTGCGGCGGGCGAGGGAGGGCTGGGACACGCTGGACTCCGGTGGGGCTGGGGGTGGTTCCGGTTCGGCGGGCGAGGCGGGCTCCGGGGGAGCGGTCGCGCGGCGCCGATGGGCGGTGGACGAGGTCGTCCCGGTGGACGGGGGTCGTCCGGCATCGCCGAGACTGAACTCTCGCATTGACTGAAAAATCAGTCAAGCTTTACGGTGAAGCCACCCAAACCACCCCGATACGACCCGGGCCGCCGAACGGCCGGCCCGGTCACGACGATGAAAGGCCGGGTGAGGCGGCGATGCTGCGCAATGGTCTGGAGCCCTGGCACGTGCTGGTGACGGTGGCCGTGCTGGTGCTGCTGTTCGGCTCCAAGAAGCTGCCCGAGATGGCGCGCGGGCTGGGGAAGTCGATGCGGATCCTGAAATCCGAGACGGCGGCGATGCGGGAGGAGGAGGTCCCGTCCGGCGGGAGCGGGAGCGGGAGCGGGAGCGGGAGCGGCACCGGCAGCGGCACCGGCGTCAGCAGCGCCAGCGCCGCCGGCGGCCCGGCCGAGTCGGCCCGGCGCTCCTGAGCTGTCCGAACCGGCCGTGCGTACCGAGGCGCCCGAGAGCCGCCGTTTCCCCACCAGCCGGTGCGGGGGCGGCGGCTCTCAGCCGTTGCGGCGGTAGTGGTCCAGGGACACCCTGACCGGCCCGTCCGCGCCGGCGGTCGACAGGACCCGGACCACGGCGACGTCCCGCCCGTCCGCGGACCGGACGCAGAACGCGCCGCGCGGTCCGACGGCGGCGAACGGCACCCGCCCGGCCGAACGGGTGCCGAGCCCCTTGAGGCAGTCGGCGACGCCCAGGCCGGCGTCCCGGCCGATGAAGGTGTCGGCGCTCTCCGGGACGAGGAACTCGCCGTCGCCGCGGCTGACGTACCAGGTCGCGCTGTCCACCGGGACGACGGTCCCGGTGGTGAGGTCGAACTCGTAGGAGGAGTCCGCCGAGGTCAGCTCGACCCCGCGGTAGACGGCGGCGTAGTCGGTGGCGGACTGCGGTGCGGAGGCGGTCGGCGAGGCCGGGGCCGGCCGGGTGGCGGACGGCGATCCGGCGGGGGCCGACGGGACGGGCGGAGTCGGCGAGGCCGGCGCGACGGAGCCGGATACCGGGGCGTCGGCGGGCGCGGCCTCCACCTCGTCCGGGTCGTCGAGCAGGAGCACCGCCGCCGCGGCGCCGACGGTCAGGGCCACGGCGGCGGTCAGCGCCGTTCGTCCGAGGGCCCGTCTGCGGCCGCCCCTGACCCGGGCGCCTCCCGCAGTGCCGCGGCCGGCCCCGGCCGAGGGCGCCGACTCCGACGCCGCCGGCACCGATGCCGTCGAGAGCTCCGACGCCGTGGAGAGCTCCGACGCCGGTGCGGATGCGACGACGGTTGGCGTCGGGACCGCCGCCGGGGCCAGGATCGTACGGGCCGAGGCCCAGCCGGGCCCGGCCGTCCCGTCGCCCGGATCGCCGGAGGTGCCCCGCTCGGCCTCGGCCGGCTCCTGCGGCAGGTCGGCGTGCCGGGTGATCTGGCTGGTCAGCCGGTGCGGCAGCCAGTCGTCGCCGAATCTGAGGTGTCCGCCGACCGCCGGGTGGCTGCGGGCGGCGGCGATCACCTCGGCGGTGGTCGGCCGGTCCTCGGGCCGCTTGGCGAGGCAGTGCGACAGCAGCTCGCGCAGGCCCTCCGGGACCCGGCCGAGGTCCGGCTCCTCGTGGACGGTCCGGTAGAGCGTCGACGGGTCCGGCCCGTCCCCGAAGGGCGGGTTGCCGCCGGCGACGTGGACGGCGAGGGCGCCGAGGGCGTACACGTCGGTGGCCGGGGTCGCGGGCCGGCCCATCGCCTGTTCGGGCGCCATGTAGGCGGGCGAGCCGATGCGCAGGCCGGTGCCGGTGAGCGCGGTGGCGTCGGCGGCCCGGGCGATGCCGAAGTCGATCACCCGGGGGCCGTCCGGGGCGATCAGCACGTTGCCCGGCTTGAGGTCGCGGTGCACCACGCCGCTGTCGTGGATCGCCTGCAACGCCTCGGCGATGCCGGCGATCAGCAGCAGGACCGTCCGTTCGGGGAGCGGGCCGAAGCGCCGCACCACCTGCTGCAGGGACGGGCCCGGCACGTACGTGGTGGCCAGCCACGGGGTGGCGGCCTCCACGCCGGCGTCCACGAGCTGGGCGGTGAACAGCCCGTGGATGCGTCTGGCGTTGGCCACCTCCTGGGCGAACCGGGCGCGGAACTCCGGATCCTCGGCCAGTTCGGGCCGCACCACCTTGAGCGCGACCGGCCGCCCGCCCGGGGTGTACGAGAGGTAGACCCGGCCCATGCCGCCGGCCCCGAGCCGTGCGTACAGCCGGTAGCCGCCGACCTCGCGCGGGTCGTCCGGGGTCAGCTCCTGGAAGACCGGCTGGAGGGCGAAAGGGGATCGGTCAGCGGACATGCGGGCTGCCTCTCTCGGCGGGCGGAGGTCGGGACGCGCGGGGCCGGACGTCCGCGGGAGCGGCGTTCGACGGCACGGCCTCGCAGAGTTTAGAGGTTCTGTCAGGATTGGCCGAATCCGGCACCGGCGGGCCCGGTGTGCACGCCGGGGACTTGCCCGACCCGCCCGACCCGCCCGGCGCCCCGGTGTCCCGGTGGCCCTAGGCGTGCCCCAGCTCCGCCTCGATCGCCCCGCGCAGCAGGCGGCGGGCGTGCTCGACCGGCAGGGAGCCGCTGAGCCAGCGCACGCTCAGGCCCTCGACGAGTGCGGTCAGCCGCTCGGCGGCCGCCGCGTGCGCCGGCGCGGTGCCGCCCGGATCGGCCCGGGCGAGCAGTTCGGCGACGTCGTGCACCCAGGTGTGGGTGGTCCGCGCGAGGTCCTCGCGAAGCTCCGGGTCGAAGACCGCGGTGGCTCTCAACTCGCCCCAGGCGGTGCTGTTCTCCCGTACTTCGACGGTGTCCTGGAGCTCCAGGAGCAGCACCTGTTCCAGGTCGGCGCGGGGGTCCTCGGTCCGGGGCACCGGGTCGGGCTCGGCGGTGTAGTGGTCGGCGCGGTCGCTGATGAAGTCGAGCGTCCGGCGCAGCAGGCCGGCCCGGTCGGTGAAGTGGTAGTAGATCAACGAGGTGGACACCCCGGCTTCGCTCGCCAGCTCGCCCACCCGTAGTCCGCGTACGCCGCGCCGGGCGATGACCCTGGTGGCGGCCTTGAGTATTTCTGTCCGACGGTCCGACATGGGCGCCCACTCTATGTGCTCCCCGGCTGGTCGAGCCAGCTTCCTGATGATCGTTTCAGGGTTTTCGAGGAGTCCTGCGCCGAAAGCTTGACTGAATTTTCAGTTCGATGCAGGATGCGGGGCAACCCCCCCACCTCCCACGTCATCCAGGGAGCGCCATGCACACCTCCACGCCCTCACGACGCGGCCTGCTCCGGCTGGGCGCCGCCGCCGTCCCCCTGATCGCCCTGGGGACGGCCCTACCGGCCACCGCCCGGGCCGCGACCGCCGCTCCGGCAGGCGCTCTTGCTCCGGCAGGCGTCCCCGCTCCGGCAGGCACCGTCGCCCCGGCCGCGGCGGGCACCACCGCGAGGCTGCGGATGCCCGCCGAGAGCGACCGGCACGACCGCACCTTCATGGCCTGGCCGGCCCTGTCCTCGATCTGGCGGACCCAGCTCTCGGCGGTCCGCGACGACATCGCCACCGTCGCGTACGAGATCTCCCGCTACGAGCCCGTCGTCATGGTCGCCCGCCCCGGCCAGGCCGCCGACGCGCGCTACTACTGCGGCCCCGGCGCCTACCACGCGATCACCGTGGTCGAGATCTCCAACGACGACCTGTGGATCCGCGACTTCGGCCCGACCTTCGTGGTCGCACCGGGCACCGTCGCCGGCGTCGACACCAACTTCAACGGCTGGGGCAAGACCGGCACCCCCTACTACCAGCGCTACACCGAGGACGCCGCGGTCGCGGCCGCCCTCCTCGCCGAGTACGGCGTCGACCGCGTCCGGGCCCCCTTCGTCGGCGAGGGCGGCGCCCTGGAGACGGACGGCCAGGGCACCCTGCTGGCCACCGTCAGCTCGCTGGTGAACCCCAACCGCAACCCCGGCATGTCCCAGGACCAGGTCGAACAGGCCCTGAAGGCGTCGCTCGGGATGGACAAGGTGATCTGGCTGGCCGGGCTGGCGGGCCAGGACATCACGGACTACCACATCGACTGCCTGGCGCGCTTCACCGCGCCCGGCCGCGTGATCCTCGACAAGCCCGGCCCCGGCACCGACCGGACCTGGATCGACGCCTACGAGCAGGCCAGGCAGGTCCTGCGGACCGCGACCGACGCCCAGGGCCGCCCGCTGACCGTCGTGGAACTCCCCGGCCCGGACCGCGCGCGGATCCGCGGGCGCGGCAAGGACTTCCTGTCCAGCTACACCAACTTCTACGTCGCCAACGGCGCCGTGTTCGTCCCCCAGTTCGGCGACGCCGGTGCCGACGCCCGGGCCCGCTCGATCCTGCGGGCCGAGTTCCCCGGCCGCGACGTCGTCCAGCTGAACATCGACACCATCGCCTCCGGCGGTGGCGGCATCCACTGCGCCACCCAGGCCCAGCCGGCCGTCCCGCCGGCGCTCTGAGCTCCCTGGCGGCCCGTCCGGTACCCCACGGAGGCGGGCCGCCAGGGACCCTTCCGCTCCCACCACCCTCATCACCCCCACCACCCCTCCAGCCCGGCCGGCCCGCGCCCCGAACGCGCCGGTCCGGCCGGGCGCCGACCAGAAGAGGTTTCCCGTGACGTACCGAATGCCCGCGGAGTGGACCGAGCACGAGGGCTGCCTGATGGCCTGGCCCGTCCGCCCGGACCTGTGGGGCGACACCCTGGCCGAGGTGAAGCGCGAGTACGCGGCGGTCGCCCGCGCCATCGCGGAGTTCGAACCGGTCACCATGGTGGCCCCGCCCGGCCACGGCGACGAGGCACGCGCCCACTGCGGCACCGGAGACCGCGGGACGGGCATCACCGTCGTCGAACTCCCCACCGACGACTCCTGGTTCCGCGACTCCGCGCCGATCTTCGTCCTCGACGGCGAGGGCCGCCGGGCCGGCGTGGACTTCCGCTTCAACGCCTGGGGCCGCAAGCACAGCCCCTGGGACGCCGACGACCGGATCAGCGGCCTGCTGCTGGAGCACCTCGGCACCCCGGCGATCCGCTCCGAGATGATCCTCGAAGGCGGCGCGATCACCGTCGACGGCGAGGGCACGCTGATCACCACCGAGCAGTGCCTGCTCCACCCCAACCGCAACCCGGAGATGACCCGGCAGGAGATCGAGGCCGAGCTGAAGGCCCGGCTCGGCGTCACCACGATCGTCTGGCTGCCGTACGGCGGGGCGCTGGACACCGAGACCGACGGGCACGTGGACGGCGTCTGCGCCTTCGTCGCCCCCGGCAAGGTCGTGGTGCAGCTCCCGGCCGATCCCGGGCACCCGGACTACGCGCGGATGCGGGCCAACCGCGCCGTGCTGGAGCACTCCACGGACGCCCAGGGCCGGCCCTTCGAGATCGTCGACCTGCCGCAGGCCGCCTTCGTCGAGGTCGACGGCCGGGAGGTCGAGGTCGGCTACCTGAACTTCTACCTCGCCAACGGCGGCGTCGTCGTGCCGGTCGCCGACCACGACGAGGACGAGGGCGCGCTGGCCGTGCTCGCCGCCGCCTACCCGGACCGCAAGGTCGTCGGGGTGCGCGCCCGGGTGATCGCCCACGGCGGCGGTGGCGTCCACTGCATCACCCAGCAGATCCCCGCCGCCACGCCGTCCGCGGCCGATCGCGCCTGACCCTCGCCAGCGAACGGAGAAACCCCTCATGACTCCCACCGCGCCCGCGAGACGCACCGCGCCCCGGCGGCGACTCGCCCTCGCCACCGCCCTGCTCTCGGCCGCGGCCCTGGTCGCCGCCTGCTCCGGCCCGCCCCGCGGCGCCGGCCAGGCGGCCGTACAGCTCTCCGCCGACACCCCGACGGCCAAGGGCGAGCTCGACTCCTTCACCTGGGCCACCTACGCCGAACCGCCCACCCTGGACTACGTCCAGGCCTTCGACTACCCGCAGAACACCGTGCTCTCCAACATCTGCGAGAGCCTGATGCGCTGGACCCCGGGGCTCACCCTGGCCCCCGGCCTGGCCGAGAAGGCCGCCAACCCCGACCCGACCACCTGGGTCTACGACCTGCGGTCCGGCGTGCACTTCCACGACGGCACGGTGATGACCGCCGACGACGTCGTGTTCAGCCTCGGCCGGCAGACGAACCCGGACAACGCGCCCGCCTGGGCCCAGGTGTTCCAGAACGTCGACTCCGTCACCGCGACCGGCCCGCTCCAGGTCACCGTCAAGCTCAAGCAGCCCGACTCCCAGTTCCCCCAGTACATGGCGACGGCCGCCGGCGTGGTCGCCGCCAGGGCCGGGGTGGAGGCCGCCGGCAAGGACTACGGCACCAGCGGCGGCCTCGACTGCACCGGCCCCTTCAAGCTGGGGAGTTGGGCCAAGGGCCAGTCGATCGAACTCCAGCGCTTCGACGACTACTGGGGTGCCAGGGCCAAGTCCCGGAAGGTCGTGTTCAGCTTCCTCACCGACGCCTCCGCCCGCACCAACGCGATGCTCACCGGCGACGTCGACGGCGGCTACCTGATCCCCACCGAGAGCTACGACCGGCTGAGGAAGGACGGCCCGGGCACGCTCTACTTCGGCGAGGGCCTGAGCACCGTCAACGTCAACGTCACCAGCATGCGGGGCCCGCTAGGCGACCTGCGCGTGCGTCAGGCGCTCTCCCTGGCGCTCGACCGCTCCGGCTTCGTCAGGACCGGCCTGGCCGGCGCCGGCACCGTGACCGGCTCCCTCACCACCAGGGCGGCCTGGGGCACGGCCCCCGACGAGGTCCGCAGGACGGCCTTCGACGGCCTCACCCCCACGGCGCAGGACATCGACAAGGCCAAGGCCCTGGTCAAGGAGGCCGGCGCGAGCGGCCGGACGATCGTCATGGCCACCAGCAGCATCGGCCAGGACGTCTCCCTGCTCGCCACCGCCGTCCAGGCCGCCGGGGCGAGGATCGGGCTGGACGTCCAGTTGAAGACGATCGCCCCGAACGCCTTCACCGCGCTGTTCACCGACCCCAAGGCGCGCGAGGGCATCGACCTGTTCCCGGAGACGTACTACGACTCCATCACCGACCCGCTCGACCTGCTCGTCAACTTCCGGACCGGCGCCTACCAGAACTTCGCCGGCTACAGCGACAAGGCCTACGACGACCTCGTCGACCAGGCCACCGCCGAGTACGATCCGGCCAGGCGCGGCGCGATCGAGGCGAAGCTCCAGCAGACCGCCTCCCAGCAGCTGCTGTGGATCCCGGTCGCCGAGTGGCCGACCGCGGTCTTCCTCAACAAGCGCATCACCGGCGCCCCCACCACCATCGCGTACATGTACTACCCGTGGGCCGCCGACGTGGGGGCCGCCCGGTGAACTTCCTGAGATTCGCCGCCCGGCGACTGGTGGAGATGGCCGCGACCCTGCTCGGCGCCTCCTTCGTGGTCTTCGGCGCGATGTACCTGGCGCCGGGCAGCCCGGCCGGTTTCCTCCTGTCGGGCCGGTCGGCCTCGCCGGCCGCCCTGCAGGCGATCAACGAGCAGTACCACCTCGACGACCCGTTCCTGGTCCGGTACTTCCGCTGGCTCGGCCAGGTGCTGCAGGGGGACTTCGGACGCTCCATCACCTACCGCACCGACGTCTCCAAGCTGCTCGCCGACCGGCTGCCGGCGACCCTGACGCTGGTGGCCATGGCCCTGGTGGTGGTCGTCGTCATCGGCCTGGCGCTCGGCTGGATCGGCGCGGTGCGCGGCGGCGCGACCGACTCGGCGATCCTGCTCTCCACCACGCTCGCCGTCGGCACCCCCTCCTTCGTCGCGGCCGTCCTGCTGCAGGGCCTGTTCGCGGTCAAGCTGGGCTGGTTCCCGACCGGCGGCAGCGGCGACGGCTTCGCCGACCTGCTGTGGCACCTCACCCTGCCCGCGATCGCCCTCGCGCTGTACCTGATCGGGATGCTCGCCCGGGTCACCCGCTCCGCGATGCTGGACGCGCTGGAGGGCGAGCACGTCACCGTCGCCCGCAGCCGCGGCGTACCCGAACGCGAGGTGATCCGCCGCCACGTGTTCCGCAACTCGCTGGGCACCGTGCTGACCACCGGCGGCCTGATCGTCTCCACCCTGCTGGTCTGCACGATCCTGGTGGAGTCGGCCTTCAGCGTCGGCGGCATCGGCCAGCTCCTCGAACTGTCCACCACCACCAAGGACTTCCCGACCGTCCAGGCCATCTCCCTGCTCGTCGTCGCCCTGTTCATGACCGTGAACCTGGTCGTCGACCTGCTCCACCCCCTGGTCGACCCCAGGGTCGCCCTCGGCACGAGGAGGTCCGACGCATGAGTGTCGCCCTCACCCGCCGGGCCGGCCTCGGCCGGCTCAAGGCCGCCCGCGCCCCGCTCCACCTGGCCTGCCTGGGCCTCGTCGCCCTGGTGGTGCTCGCCGCCCTGCTCGCCCCCTGGATCGCACCGGACGACCCCAACGCCGTCGACCTCGGCAACGCGCTCGCCGGCCCCTCGCCCGACCACCTGCTCGGCGTCGACGCCGCCGGCCGAGACACCCTCTCCCGGCTCCTGCTCGGAGCCCGCACCTCCCTGCTCGGCCCGCTCGGCGTGGTCGCCTTCTCCACCGTCGCCGGGGTCGCCGTCGGCCTGGCCGCGGGCTGGCGCGGCGGCTGGCTCGACTCCGTCCTCTCCCGCAGCACCGAACTCGTCTTCGCCTTCCCCGGCATGCTGCTCGCCATCCTGATCGTCTCGGTGTACGGGGAGGGCCTGCTCGCCCCCGTCATCGCCCTGGCGGTCGCCTACCTGCCGTACGTCTCCCGGCTCACCCGCTCGCTCGTCCTCGCCGAACGGTCCCGGCCCTACATCAGCGCCTACCAGGTCCAGGGCCACTCCACCGCGCAGATCTGCCTGCGGCACGTCCTGCCCAACATCGCCCCCACCGTCCTCGCCCAGTCCACGATCAACTTCGGGTACGCCCTGATGGACCTCGCGGGCCTCTCCTTCCTCGGGCTCGGCGTCCCCGCGCTCACCCCCGACTGGGGGCGGATGGTCTTCGACGGCCAGACCGCGATCCAGCACGGCTACCCGCTCTCCGCGATCCTGCCGTGCGTGCTCATCGTGCTCACCGTGGTCGCCTTCAACGTCGTCGGCGAGCGCTGGGCCGACCGTGTCGCCCGGAGGACGCCATGAACCGCGACAACGACGAGACGAACCGCGGCAACCACGAACCGGAGCAGCGCGTGAACGCCCTCGACATCAGGGGCCTGCGCCTGCGCCTGCCCGGCACCGCCCGACCCGTGCTCGACGGGGTCGACCTCACCGTGGCCCCGGGGGAGACCGTCGCCCTGGTCGGCGAGTCCGGCTCCGGCAAGAGCCTCACCTCCCGCAGCGCCCTCGGCCTGCTGCCGCCCGGCGCCACCGCCGAGGGCGAGGTCCTGGTCGACGGGGAGTCCGTCCTGACCATGGGCCCCGAACGGCTGCGCGCCCTGCGCGCCGGCCGGGCCGCCATGATCTTCCAGGACCCCAGGGCGGCCATCAACCCGCTGCGCCGCGTCGGCGACTTCCTCACCGAGAGCGTCCGCCTCACCGGCACCATGGGCCGGGAGGACGCCGACCGGCGCGCCGCCGAGCTGCTCGACGCCGTCGGCCTCGGCCCGGAACTGCTGCGCCGCCACCCCGGGCAGCTGTCCGGCGGCATGCTCCAACGCGTCATGATCGCCGCGGCGCTGATGGGCGACCCGGTCCTGCTGCTCGCCGACGAGCCCACCACCGCCCTCGACGTCACCAGCCAGGCCGAGGTCATCGCACTCCTCGACCGGCTGCGCCGACGCTTCGGCACCGGCCTGCTGTTCGTCACCCACGACCTCGGCCTCGCCGCCGCCATCAGCGACCGCGTCCACGTCATGTACGCCGGGCGGATCGTCGAGACGGGCCCCGCCGGAGCGCTCTTCGACCGGCCCCGCCACCCCTATACCGCGGCACTGCTGGCCTCCACCCCCGGGCTGGAGTCCGGCAGCCGCCGACTCGCCGCGATCGACGGCCAACCGCCGGACCTGCGCGAGGAGTTGACCGGATGCGCGTTCGCCGCGCGATGCCGGTACGCGACCGCCCGGTGCCGCGAGGAGACCCCGGTGGCGCACCCGGTCGCCTGCCACCACCCGCTCGAAGGGAGCCGCGCCGATGCCTGAGGCCGTACTGGAGGTCACCGGGCTGTGCCGGACCTTCGGCACCGTACGCGCGGTGGACGACGTCTCCTTCGCCCTCCCCGCCGGCGGATCGCTCGGCATCGTGGGCGGGTCGGGATCCGGCAAGACCACCACCGCCCGGATCGTCGTCGGCCTCGAACAGGCCGACGAGGGGCGGGTCACCGTCCGGGGCCGGGCCCGCGGCGGCCGGGTGCGGGGGAGGGCCGAGCGGCTGGCCCGCGCCCGCGAGGTCCAGATGGTCTTCCAGGACCCGTACCTCTCCCTGGACCCGCGCACCAGCGTCGAGGCCGTGCTCCGCGAGACCCTGCGGCTGCACTTCCCCGGCACCGACCACGAGGCCCGGATCCGGGAGCTCCTCGACCAGGTCGGCCTCGGCACCCGGGCGGCCGACGCGCTGCCCCGGCAGCTCTCCGGCGGCCAGCGCCAACGCGTCGCTGTCGCCCGGGCGCTGGCCGTCCAGCCGGCCGTCCTGGTGCTGGACGAGGCGGTCGCCGCACTGGACGTGTCGGTGCAGGCGCAGGTCCTGAACCTGCTCGCCGACATCCGCGAACAGACCGGCATCGGCTACCTCTTCATCACTCACGACCTCGGCGTCGTCCGCTGCGTGACCGACGAGGTCATCGTCATGCGCCACGGACGGATCGTCGAATCCGGCCCCACCGCCCACGTCCTGGACTCCCCGCAGCACGCCTACACCCGGCTGCTGCTGGAGTCCGTCCCCCGGCCCGGCTGGGATCCCGACCGGATCGCCGCCGCGCGCCGCGCCTTGTAAGACGGCCCCGGGCCCGGCGGGTGGTGGGACCCGCCGGGCCCGCGGGCGACCGAGCACCACCGGCGGCGACGCCGGGCCGCGGCGAACCCGCCGGCCCCGGCGCCGCCGCCGCAGGAAGGACGACCGTGCAGGTCATCACCGACGACACCCGCGCGACCGACCGGGCCGCGCACCGAGCCCCCCGCCGCCGTTGGCGGTTCGCCGCCGTCCTGGCGGCGGTCATCACCCTCTGCGGATCGGGGATCGGGCTCTACCTCAACGAGCGCGACACCCGCGAGCAGACCAGGGAACTCGCGATCCCCTCGACGCCCGACTGGATCGAACTGGACGTCACCGCCCAGGACGTCGACCCGACCGCCCAGCAGCTGACCCTCTACGTCACACCCGTCCCGCACGGCAGGTTCGCCGCCGGGCCGGACTCCCAGACGTTCGCCCGCCCCGTCGAGATCACCGTCACCGGCACCCCCAAGGTGACCATCCGGGCGGCCGAGGGGGAGGCCGCGGCCTCCCAGCTCGTCCAGGTGGGAACGTACGACGGCACCAAGACGGACTACCCGTTCGACCGCTACCGCGCCGAGGCCGGCTTCACCGCCACCAGCGGGGGCGCGGCCGTGCCGGTCGGCCTGGTCCTCACCGACACCGACCCGTTCTTCGTGCTGCGTCCGCAGGTCGCGACCGCGAGCAGCGGTGCCGTGACCCTGGACACGAGGATCACCCGGTCCCGCAGCACCTTCATCCTCTCCTGGTTCATGATCGTGGCCATGTGGGCCATCGCCCTGGCCGTCCTCGGCGCCGCCGAGGTGCTGTACCGCAAGCGCGAGGGGCTGGTCTGGCCCTCCCTGGGCTGGATGGCGGCGAGCCTGTTCGCCCTGATCGGCATGCGCAACGCGGCCCCCGGGGCGCCGCCGATCGGATCACTGATCGACTACGTGGCGTTCTTCTGGGCCGAGGGCATCATCGCCGCCAGCCTGGCCTGCACCGCCTGGTCCGGCATCCGCACCGAGCACCGGCTGCGTCGCGAGCGGGAGGCGGCCGCCTAGGTCCCCGAGCGGATTCCCCCGAACGGCGGGTGCGTGCCGTGCCGGAATCTGATGTTCCGGTCAGTAGCCTGCGGAGCCGAACCCGACAACCAACCGGAACGAGGCTCCATGGCTCACCCCCGGCCGTCCCGCCGTTCACTCCTGCAGTCCGGGGCCGCGCTCGCCGCCCTGGCCCTGACCGGCGGCTGCTCCTCCGACGGAGGATCGGAGGAGCAGCCCGGTCAGAGCGGTACGGCCTCGGGCGCGGCCCCCTCCGCGAGCCCGGCGGCCGGCGGCTGGGCCATGCCGGCCGAGTCCGACCCGCACACCCGCACCTTCATGGCCTGGCCGGCGCTGGAGGAGGTGTGGGGCGACCAGCTGCCCGCCGTGCGGCAGGACATCGCGGGGCTGGCCCAGGCGGTCGCCGGCTTCGAACCGGTCGTCCTGCTGGCCCGCCCCGACCAGGCGGCCCAGGCCCGGCAGGCCTGCGGCTCCTCGGTCGAGGTGCTCGAACTGAAGGTCGACGACCTGTGGGCCCGGGACACCGGCCCGACCTTCGTCACCGGCCCGCAGGGCCTGGCCGGGGTCGACCTCAACTTCAACGGCTGGGGCGACAAGCAGACCCACGCCAATGACAGCCTGGTCGCCCGCTACCTCCTCGACCACTACCGCATCACCCGCGTCCAGGCGCCGATCACCGGCGAGGGCGGCGGCATCGAGGTGGACGGCGAGGGCACGCTGATGGCCACCGAGAGCTCGTGGGTCAACGGCAACCGCAACCCCGGCAAGTCCCGCGACCAGATCGAGGCGAGCCTCAAGGGCCTGCTCGGCGTCGAGAAGGTGATCTGGTTCCAGGGCGTCGCCGGGCAGGACATCACCGACTGCCACGTCGACGCCCTCGCCCGCTTCGCCGAGCCGGGCACCGTGGTCCTGCACCGTCCCGCCGCCGACGCCCCGCCGGACGTCTGGACCACCGCCTCCACGCAGGCACTCCAGGTGCTCCGGACGGAGACCGACGCCAAGGGCCGCACGCTCCAGGTGGTCGACCTCCCCGAGCCCGACCTCGGCCTGATCCCCGGCGCGGGCAAGGACTTCCTGGCCACGTACATCAACTACTACGTCTGCAACGGGGGCGTCATCGTCCCGCGCTTCGGGGACCAGGCCGCCGACGACCGGGCGGCCGGTATCATCGGCGACCTCCACCCGGGCCGCAAGGTCACCCAGGTCGGCATCAACCACATCGCCGCGGGCGGCGGGGGCATCCACTGCGCCACCCAGCAGCAGCCCGTCGCGCCGGGCTCCACCCCGTGACCGCTCGGGCGGCGGACGGTCCGGCGGTGCGGGGCCGGGCGGCGGACGGCCGGGCCGCGGACCGTCAGGCGGCGGACGGCCCGGCGGTGGACGACAGCGAGTCCAGCAGGGTCCGCAGCACCCGCTCGGAGTCCACCGTCCCGTCCAGCGACCCGATGGCGGCGAGCCCGTCCACGGCGGCGGCGAAGGCCTCCCCGAGGGGGACGGGGTCGGTGCCGTCGCCGCGTTCGTCCACCAGGCACCGGAACAGCCGTACGAAGGAGGCGCGCCAGCGCGCGTACTCGGCCTCCAGGCTCGCGCGGACGCGTTCGTCGTTGAGGGCGAGCCAGTGCAGGGCGGCGTGCAGTCGGGCCAGGTCGGGGCTCTCGGGCCGGGTGAGCAGTGCCAGGACCCGCTCGGAGCGCTCGGCGTAGCCGCCGGGCCCGGCGACCGCCTCCTCCAGCGGTGTGATCCACTCGGGCCGGATGTCCGCCACGACCGCGACGATCAGGTCGGTGCGGTCGGCGAAGTGGTAGTGGCACATCCCGTGCGAGACCCCGCACAGCGCGGCCACGTTGCGGGTGGTGAACCGCCCGGCGCCGTCGCCCGCGAGCAGGGTGCGGGCCGCCGCGATCAGCCGGGCCCGGGTCTGCTCGCCCTTGGCGGAAGCGCGTGTCCGGCCGGGGCCGCCCGCCGCGGAGGCCGTTCGCGCGGCCGTGCCTGTCGCCTGTGTCGCCATGGCCGTCACTGTAACGACCGGGGGTGCCTCTCCGGGGCGCATCGGGAACGATGGCTGCGCAAAGTATTGACCGAGCGCTTGGCCAGTTTTATTTTTTCGGTCAACTGCTGGACCAGCAGCGGACTCTGACAGGGAGACAGTGATGGAAGACAGCTCCAGACCCCACGCGGAGCTCGACGGACAGCTCGGCCGACGGCGGTTCCTGACCGCCGCCGGGATCGTCGTCGCCGGCACCGCGCTGACCGCCGCGACCGGCGGGCAGGCCCTGGCGGCCCGGCGCCGCACCACCGCCGGACCGGCCGTCGCCGCCGGCTTCCGGGTGCCGCTGGACACCGTCCGGCACACCCGCACCTGGATGGCCTGGCCGGACTCCACCACCATCTGGCGCAACAAGCTCGGCGGCGTCCAGTCGAACATCGCCCTCATCGCGAAGACCATCGCCAAGTACGAGCCGGTCACCCTGTGCGCCAACCCGGCCAGTGTCGCCAAGGCGCGGTCGATGTGCGGATCGACCGTCACCGTCATCGGGGACATCCCGGTCGACGACTGCTGGATGCGCGACACCGGCCCGGTCTTCCGCACCGACGGCGCGGGCGGCCTGGACACGATCGGCCTCAACTTCAACGGCTGGGGCAACCACCAGAACCCGCACGGCAACGACGCCCTGGTGGCCCAGCGCGTCGCCGCCTACCTCGGCCTGCCGTTCACCGCGGCCGGGCTGGTCGCCGAGGGCGGCGCCATCGAGACCGACGCCGCCGGGACGCTGATGGCCACCCGGAGCAGCGTCCTGAACGCCAACCGCAACCCCGGCATGTCCCAGGCCGCGGTCGAGAGCGCGATGTGCGCCGCGTACGGCGCCACCAAGGTGATCTGGTTCGACGGCGTCGCCGGCCAGGACATCACCGACGACCACGTGGACGCCACCTCCCGCTTCCTCGGCGCGGGGGCGGCCGCGGTCCAGATGCCGCTGGCGAGCGACACCGACGCCTGGTCGAACGACGCGCGGCAGCAGTACCGGATCCTGACCACCTCCAGCAGCGCCCAGGGAACCCCGTTCGCGGTGAGCCGGATCCAGGGGCCCGACTACAACCTCATCCGCTCGACCGACCCCAACTTCGTCGGCTCCTACGCCAACTACTACCTGTGCAACGACGCGGTGATCGCGGCGCAGTTCGGCGACACCAAGGCCGACAGCGCGGCCAGGGCCGCCCTCGCCCGGCTGTTCCCCGGCCGCACCGTCGAACAGCTCAACATCGACAGCCTGGGCGCGGGCGGCGGCGGGATCCACTGCGTCACCCAGCAGCAGCCCGTGGTGTGAGGAGACGGGGCCGGGTCCGGTCCGCCGACCGGACCCGGCCCCGAGCGCCGTGCCGACCCGTCCCGGCGTCACGGCGAGCCGGCCCGGCGCCCGCTCAGCCCAGGGCGGGGATGTCGTGGGTGGCGCAGTGGATGCCCCCGCCGCCGGCCGCGATCGCGTCGAACTTGACCGGCACGATCTCCCGGCCCGGGAAGTACTGCTTCATGATCTGCTGGGCCCGGTCGTCGGCCCGGGCGTCGCCGAACTTCGGCAGGTAGACGCCCTTGGTGCCGATGTAGAAGTTCATGTACGAGGAGACGAAGGCGTCACCGCGCCCGGTGATCTTGTCCGGGTCCGGCTGCTGGAGCTCCACCACCTGGAGCTTGCGGCCCGTCGCGTCGGTGGCGTCCTTGAAGACGGCGCGGGCCTGGTCGGCCGAGCGGGACCAGACGTCCGGCGGGGTGCCGGGAAAGGCCTGGTCGAGCAGGACCACGCCGGGGGCGGCGAAGCGGGTCAGGCAGTCGACGTGGGCGTCGGTGATGTCCTTGCCCTTGACGCCCGCCAGCCAGATCACCTTGGTCACGCCGAGGACCCGCTTCAGCTCCGCCTCGATCTGGTCCCGGCTCATGCCCGGGTTGCGGTTGTCGTTGACGACGGAGCTCTCGGTCACCATCAGGGTGCCCAGGCCGTCGGTCTCGAAGGAGCCGCCCTCGGCGACCAGCCGGGTCTCGACCCGCTCCACGCCGTACTTGGCCAGCACCGTCCTGGCGACCTTGGCGTCGTTGCCGCGCTGCTGCTTGCCGCCCCAGCCGTTGAAGTTGAAGTCGACGCCCTTGACCGTGCCGCCCTCCTCGACGAACACCGGCAGGGTGTCCCGGGCCCACAGGTCGTCGACGGCGATCGGCACCACCTCGACGGCCGAGCCGCAGGCCTTCTGGGCGGCGTCCTTCTGCTCGGGGCGGGCCATCAGCACGACCGGTTCGCGCGCCGCGATCGCCTGGGCCAGGCCGGCGACGTCCCGGCGGACGTCCGGGAGCTGGTCGCCCCAGATGTTCTCGGAGGCAGGCCAGGACATCACGGTGCGCAGGTGCTTCTCCCACTCGGCGCCGAAGCGGCGCACGCCGGGGGTGCCGCCGGGCCGCGGGGGCGGCACGGTGCCGTCGCCGACCCCGAGGTCGTTGGGGTCGCAGGCGGTGAGGCCGAGGGTGAGGGCGCCGACACCGGCGCCGACACCGGCGAGGCGGCGCATCAGGGTACGGCGGGACAGGGCAGAGGACATACGGGCACTCCGGCTGGTGGTCGGTGCGGTGGACGAGGTGTGCGGTAGGGCGGCCACGGGGGCCGCGTGGGTCACAGGGGCCACGCGGGCGGTGGCGGGTCGGCGGCTACGGCAGGGGCTCGTGCATGGTCGAGCAGTGGATGCCGCCGCCGCCGGCCATCAGGCGGTCGACGTCGAGCTGCACCACCTCGCGGCCGGGGAAGGCCGCGGCGAGCGCCTCCTTGGCCGCGGCGTCCTTGGACGCGTCGCCGAACTGGGCGGTGATGACGCCCCCGTTGACGAGGTGGAAGTTGAGGTAGGAGTCGACGAACTTGGAGCTGCGGGAGCGGACGGTGTCCGGGCCGTGCACCGGGACGACCTGCAGGCGGCGGCCCCGGGCGTCGGTGGCGGCGGAGAGGATCGCGAACTGCTCGCGGGCGTCCCGCGCCCAGGCGTCGTTGCGGTCCGCGGGCGGCAGCTGCACCATCACCACGCCGGGGCGGACGAACCGGGAGGTGACGTCCACGTGGTCGTCGGTGATGTCCTGGCCCTTGATGCCCGGCAGCCAGATCATGGCGTCCGCGCCGTAGGCCTCCAGGACGGCCTCCTCGATCTCGTCCCGGCTCATGCCGCGGTTGCGGTTCTTGTTGACCAGGCTGCTCTCGGTGGCCATTACGGTGCCGTCGCCGTCGGTCTCGATCGCGCCGCCCTCGCCGACGAAGTCCGCGTAGGAGTGGCGCAGGCCGCGGCGGGTGGCGAGGCGCTCGGCGACCCGGGCGTCGTCGTGGTGCACCTGCTTGTTGCCCCAGCCGTTGAAGTTGAGGATCACGGCGTCCAGGCCGCCGTAGCCGTCCCGGCGGAACACCGGCGCGGTGTCGCGCATCCACAGGTCGTCGGTGGGGATGGCGCTGATCACCTCCACCCCGGAACCGCACCAGGACTGGGCCTTGTCGGCGGTCCAGTCGTCGGGGGCGCACATCACCACCGGCTCGAACTCGGCGATCGTCCGGGCGATCAGGGCGATGTCCTCCTGGACGCCGCCCAGACGCAGTCCCCACACGCCCCTGCGGGACGGCCAGGACATCCAGGTCCGCGCGTGCGGGACGTCGTCCGCCGGCACCCAGGGGTAGGGCCCGCTGGAACGGTCGTCGGGGTAGTGGGTCATGAGGCTCTCCAGATCGTGCGACGGTGCCGGGCCGGGTGCCGGGGGCCGCCGACTCCCACTCTTCGCGCCGCGATGCGGCGGCGCACCACGGGGGAGGACCGGCGGCAGCACCCTGTCCGCGGCTTCAGGCTCGCACTGACTGAAAAATCAGTCAAACTCGGAGGCAGGTCATAACGCATCCTTGACGGGCTCGCTGCGTGGAGTGACGCCCCGGTCACGCCATCGGTGACGTCCCGAGCAGACGTCCCGGAGTGGACGTCCCCGGAGTAGACCTCCCCGAGCGGACGTCCCCGAGCGGTCCGTGCGGCTCAGGACCCGAGCCGGGCCACCTCGACGTCGATCGCCTCGGCCAGGAGCGTGCGGGCGTGCGCCAGCGGCAGGCTGCCGCTCAACCAGCGCGTGCTCAGCCCCTCCAGCAGTGCCGTCAGCCGCTCCGCCGCGCCGGCCAGCGCGACCGCCGAGGACATCGGCTGCACACCGCCGAGCAGTTCCGCGATCTCCTGCACCCAGATCCTGGTGGCCCGCGCCAGGTCCTCCCGCAGCGTCTCGTCGAACACCGCGCTCGCCCGCAGCTCGCCCCAGGCGGTGCTGTTCTCCCGCACCTCGGGGGTGTCCTGGAGCTCCAGCAGCAGGGTCTGCTCCAGCTCCTCGCGGGGCGTCAGCGGCGGCGCGTCCGCGGCGCGTTCGGTCGCGTACCGCTCCGCCCGGTCGTTGATGAACTCCAGCGTCTGCCGGAGGATCCCCGTCCGGTCCTTGAAGTGGTAGTAGATCAGCGCGGTGGACACCCCCGCCTCGGCCGCGAGCTCCTCCACCCGCAGCCCGCGCACCCCACGCCGCGCGATCACCCGCGCCGCTGCTTCCATGATCGACGTTTTACGACTGGCCACGATCGACCACCTTACCGGGGGCGCGAACGCCCGGTCCCGCCCTCCGGCTGACCGACTGATCAGCCGCGGGGGACCAGATGCGACGCCATGCCCGGGCGTGGCCGCGGAGCCGGCGCGCGAGGCCCGCTCCGGGCTCCCCGTCCGTCCGCTCCCGTCGGGGCCCCCACCGCGCTGACCTCGGACGCGGCCGCCGGGCCGGGGTCGACGGCCGGGATCACGACATGTGACGCAGGTCACGCCGCACGCAGAACCCGTACGTCGGATCGCGCGTCTGGCTGGTGTGAGATCACGCAGGAGAGCACTGGACGACTTGGACGAGGAACGCCTCCTCCGGCTGGTGGCGAAGGGCGACCGCCCGGCGTTCGACGAGCTGTACCGGCGCACGTCGCCATGGCTGGCGGTGCGGCTGCGCCGCCGCTGCACGGACGAGCAGATCGTCGCCGAGGTCATGCAGGAGACCTATCTCGCGGTGTGGCGCGCGGCCGGCGCGTTCGCCGGGAGCGCGGTCGGCGGGACGGCCGTCGGGTGGCTGTGGACGATCGCGGCGCGCCGCCTCGTCGACGCGTTCCGGCGCCGCGCCCACCACGCCGAACCGCCGGTCGCCGCCGCCGAGCGGGCGGTGGTGCCCGCGGCGGAGGAGGAGGCGCTCGCCGGGACCGTCGGCGGCGACGTCGGCGACGCCCTGCGGCGGCTGGCGCCGGAACTCCGAGAGGTACTGCAGGCCACGGTGCTCGACGGGCTCTCCGTCCGGGAGACCGCCGTCCTGCTCAGACTGCCCGAAGGCACGGTCAAGACCCGTGCCCGCCGGGCCCGGATCGCGATGCGGGAGGCGCTGGCATGAGCGAGCGAAGCACGGGGGTCCCCCCGGCCGAAAGCTGGGGGAGAGCCGCAGAGGGGTGCGCGTGGGCGCATGCCTCCGCCGAGCGCGGCGAGGTGGGCGCATGAGCGGGGAGCACGCGTCCAGGCGGTTGATCGACGACTACGCGCGCGGTGACACGGCGATGGCGGCGGACACGGTCTGGGCCCTGGAGGCCCACCTGGAGACGTGCGCGCCGTGCCGGAGCCACCTGGCGGCCGCCGTGGCCACCGAGGCGCCCGGCATCGCCGCGCTCGTCGACACCGTCCGGGCCGGTCTGGAACCGCGGTTGGACGCGGCGGTCACGAGGCCCTCGCGGTGGCACCGTCCGAGCTGGGTGTCGTCCTGGCTGACGCCGGTCATGACCCCGTGGCTGGCGATGACCGCCGTCCTCACCCTGGTGGCGCTGCTGCTGGACGCGGCCGCGCCGTCGGACTTCCTCGGCGGTTCCTCGGTGGTGTCGCTGCTGGCGCCGGTACTGCCGCTGTGCGGTGTCGCCGCGTCGTGGTCGAGCGGCCTGGACCCGGCACACGAACTGACCGCCTCGACCGCCCGGGCCGGCCTGCCCCTGCTGCTCAGGCGCACCACCTCGGCCCTGGTCGTCGTCCTGCCCGCGCTGCTGCTGGGGGGATGGCTGACCGGAGCCACGACGGCCGCGCAGTGGCTGCTGCCCTCCCTGGCCTTCACCTCCACCGCCCTGGCCCTGGGCAGCGTGATCGGGGTGACCCGCGCCGCCGTCGGGCTGGCGGTCGCGTGGGGCGTCGCCGTCGTCGCACCCACCGCGGTCGCCGGCCGCTTCCCCTCCGTCCTCCAACTGGCCCTGCAACCGGACCGGTTGCCCCTGTGGGGGCTGCTCCTCGCACTCGGCGCCGGCGCCGTGATCGCCCGCCGGGACGCGTACTCGACGCTGTGAAACCCATGTCCACCATCGAAAGGGACCACCGCATGACACCCGTGACGAGCGCGGCCGACACCGCGCCGAAGACCTACGCCTGGGAGATCCGGGCCGGCGGCCTGAGGGTACGCGTCGGACGGACCACAATGGCCGTCGACGGGCTCGACCTCTCCCTGGGCACCGGCGCCCACGGCGTGCTGGGGCCCAACGGGGCGGGGAAGACCACCCTGATCCGGACGCTGGCCACGGTGCTGCGCCCCACCGAGGGCGAACTGGAGATCCTCGGCACCTCCTTGCGCGGGGCGGGCGACCTCCGGGCCCTGCGCCGCCGCATCGGCTACCTGCCGCAGGACTTCGGCTACTACAAGCGCTTCACGGTGCGCGAGTTCGTCGAGTACATGGCCTGGTTGAAGGAGGTCCCGAAGGCGGACATCCCCGAGGCCGTCCAGCGCGCCGTGGAACGGGTGGGCCTGGCGGACCGCGCCGACCACCGGATGAAGACCCTGTCCGGCGGCATGGTGCGCCGGGCCGGCATCGCCCAGGCCATCGTCAACTCCCCGGCCGTGCTGCTGCTGGACGAGCCGACGGCCGGGCTCGACCCGGCACAGCGGCTGCGCTTCCGCGAACTGCTCCAGGACCTGGGCCGCGACACCTGCGTGGTCGTCTCCACCCACCTGGTCGAGGACGTCGCGGCCGCCTGCTCCGACGTGGTCCTCTTCGCCGACGGCCGCCTCGTCTTCCAGGGCACCCCGGACGAACTCGCCGCCGCGGGCAGCCCCGAGCACCCGGGCGACAGCCCCCTGGAGCGCGGCTACTCGGCGCTGCTCCGCAACTCCGGCCGGCAGGGCGGTGCCTGGTGAACGGACGTGTGCTGCGCACCGAGCTGAAGCGCTCGGCCGCCCCGTGGGCCGGCGCCGCCGTCCTGGGCGGCAGCCTGGCGGTCTTCTTCCTGATCGACGGAATCTGGTGGAGGGGCACCGCCGGGTGGACGGCCCAGTGGACCACCATGGCCCTGTGGACCCGTTCCCTGCTGGCCTTCTGGCTGCCGCTCGTGGTCGGCATCGGGGCGGTCTACGGACTGCGTGAACCCCGCTCGCGGATGACCGAACTGCTGGCGACCACACCGCTGCCGGCCTGGCGCCGCGCGGCGCTGCCGACGGGTGCGCTCGCGCTCGCCCTGGCGGCGGGCTTCGGCCTCCTCGTCCTCACCGGCGGGGTGCGGGTGGCGCTCGGCCCGACCACCTACACGGGCCTCGGCTGGCTGCCGATCCCGCTGGTGGCGGTCCTGGGCCTCGTCGCGGCCGGCGTGTTCGCCATGGGCGTCGCCCGGACGCTGCCCTCCGTCCTCACCCCGCCGGCCCTGGTGGTGGCCTGCCTCGTGATGACGAACATGCTGCGGGCGCGGATCGAAGGGGAGGTGCCGACGACCAGGACGTCGAACCGGCTCGGCCTGCTGTCCCCGGTGACCGCGGACCCGCGGCAGATGCTGCTGACCCTGTCCGGCTCCGTCCACCTCGGCCAGACCATCTGGCTGCTCGGCCTGCTCGCCACCGGCCTCGTGCTGCTGGCCGCCGCCACCCGCCGGGCCCGGCTGCTCGCGGTCGCTCCCGCCCTGGCCGGCGCGGCCGCGGCCCTGCTGATCCTGCCGGCCGCCGCCCGCGACAGCTACGTCGTCGACAAGGCCGCCGCGGCCATGGTGTGCGACGGGCCGGTGTGCGTGACCCAGGCGAGCCGGTCCCACCTGGCCGAGCTCGCGCCGCGCGGCCGGGAGGCGCTGAGCGTGCTGCACGACGTCCTGGGCGACGGGGCGCCGACCTCCGTGCGGGAGGACACCGCACTGCGCGCGCTCGGCGATCCCCGCTCGCTCCCCGCCGACGCGGTGCCGGTCGACTTCGACGATCAGCTGTTCATCGATGCGACCGGCAAGGACCTGACCCGCGCGCTGGTCGCCCAGGGACTGGCACCGAGCTGCCACCCCCGCACCTCCCGGGAGGGCGGGGGACAGGACGACGTCGCCCTCCAGAGCATCGCCGTGAGCTGGGCCCTCGGTGAGCCCGCCCTCCGGCCGATGGAGGAGAAGGCCACCGACGAGTACTCGCGCCGGACCTGGGCCGCCGCCGAGGCCGCCTGGCAGGGCCTGAAGGGGCTGGCGCCGGCCGAGCAGCGCGCGCGGATCGCCGAGCTGCGCACCGCGGCCCTCTCCTGCACGGCGCGGCTGCGCGAGCTGCCGGCGGGGGGTGCGGCGCGATGAGGTGGCTGACGCTGTACGCGCGTTCACGGCAGGTGCCCGCCTCGGCCGCCGCCGTCACGCTGGTCGCACTGGCGGTGTGGATCTTCACCCGGGGCGACGGCACGGGTGCGACGGCCGCGATGGACCCGGCGGCCGCGATGGACCCGACCGCGTTCTTCGTGCTCGCCGCGAGCGTGGCGGCCGGCTCCGTCGGGTTCGGCGGGCAGGACCTCGCCCTGGACCGGACGGCCGCGATCCGGTGGGCGCCCCGCCGGGCGGCGCACACGCTGCTGATCGGCGCGGTCGCCGGTGCGGCGCTGATGGCGCTCCAGGCGGTGGGCCCGAGGTTCGTCCCCACCGAGGTCGTCGTCCGGGACAGCGCGGGCCTGGTCGGCCTGGCCGCGCTCGGGGCGGTGCTCTGCGGGGCGCACCTGGCCTGGACCCTGCCGACCGGCTGGCTCGCGTTCACCGTCCTCGTCCCGCCGCTGCCGCCCCACACCGTGGGAAAGGCGGTCGGTTGGATGACCTCTCCCCCCGGCACGGAGGCGTCCACCTGGGCCGCGGTGGCGCTGCTGGTGACGGGCGGCACGCTGTACGCCGTGGCCGGCCCGAGGCGCTGACGGGCACGCCGGCCGAAGCCGCCGGGTGATCGTCAACGGGCCTATCGCCCACCGGAGTTACGGGCTGACGGCGGGCCGCCGTTCGCGGATCGTTCACCGTGTGCCAAGGCGTGGTTGGTGGAATCCTCCTGTCGGTACACCAACAAGAAGGAGTGTCTCCCTTGACCGCTCATCACAGGCACGGCGCCCGCTCACGAACGCTCTCGGCCCTGACGGCACTGGCGGCGGCGCTGTGCGGGGTCGTCGGCACCACCGCGCTCTCCACCACCCCGGCGGCCGCCGCCGACCAGCGTCGCCCGGTCTACGCCATCGCGCACCGGGTCGACACCCTGGACGGTGTGGACGCCGCGATCAACCACGGCGCCAACGCCATCGAGATCGACGTCTGCGCCTGGTGGAACCCGAACGAGTGGCGCGCCTACCACGACTGCTCCTCGGCCGGCGAGAACCGGCTCGGCCCCAGCTTCGACAGCATGCTCGACCGCATCGTCTCCAACGCCAACGCGGGCCGCCGGCTGTCGCTGGTCTGGCTGGACATCAAGGACCCCAACTACTGCGGCGAGGAGCCCAACCGCACCTGCAGCGTCGCCGGACTGCGCGACAAGGCCCAGCGGCTGACGGCCGCCGGCATCCAGGTGCTCTACGGCTTCTACGAGTACCACGGAGGCAGCACCCCGGACGTCGGCGGCCGGGGCTGGAAGAGCCTGGAGGGCAAGCTCGGCCCGCTGGAGGGCATCACCACGACCGGCACCCGCGACCAGGTGCAGAGCGCCTTCGCCAGGTCCGGCGCCGGGTTCCCGGCCGGCCGCCGGGCGATGGACTACGGCGACAGCGACATCACCAAGGGCTTCGGCAACTGCACGGAGGCCACCTACAACACCTGCGCGGAACTGAAGAAGGGAGCGTCCGACCGGGCCGCCGGACGGCTCGCGGCCACCCTGTCCTGGACCACCACCTACAACGACCCCTGGTACGTCGACAAGCTGCTGGGCGACGCGCAGGTGGACGGCATCATCGCCGGCTACGGCGCCTTCACCGGCGTGCGGGAGTACGACAACAGCTGGCAGTGCGCCAACGCCGTCAACCTGGTCCGGGACTGGGTCAACCGCCACAGCGGGACCCACCGCATGGCCACCAGCGGTGACCGCCTGTTCAAGTAGGCGACCCGGAGGGGCCGAACCGGGTGGGGGGGGGGGGGGGCCGGCCGGGGCCCCCCCCCCCCCCCCCCCCCCCCACCCGGGATTCCGCCCTCTCGTCCACACCCCGGGCAGGATGTCGGCACCTGGGGATGTGATCCCGAAGTCGTAAACCTGACGGCGCAGTTCGGCCCCGCAGACCGGTACCTTCGGCGGATGCGCCCGGTCGGCCGGGCCGCCTAGCGTCGCCCCGACGGCCTGCCGAACACCCGAGGGGAACCACCGTGATCCGCGCCGCCAAGCCGGCCGCCGCCCTGGCGGCGCTGGCCCTGACCCTCCTCGCCGCGCCCTCCGCCCCGGCGGTCGCGGCGGGCGCCGACCGCGTCACCGGCGTGACCGGCCAGACCGGCGAGGCCCGAGCGGCCGGCGACGCCGCCGACCCGCTCGCCGCGCTGCGCCGCCAACAGCCCGTCTGGCACCCGTGCCGAACCGGCCCGCAGGACACCGCCGGCGCCGAACTCGACGACGCCGGCGCCCGCTGCACCGAGGTCAGCGTCCCGCTCGACCACCGCCGGCCGGACGGCCCGACCCTGAGCATCGCCCTCTCCCGGCTGCCCGCCACCGACCCCGCCCACCGCCTGGGCGCCCTCTTCTACAACCCGGGCGGCCCCGGCGTCCCCGCCCGACACCTCAGCCTCGCCCTGAGCCTGGCCGCACCCGCCCTCGCCGCCCGCTACGACATCGTCGCCATGGACCCGCGCTTCGTCGGTGCCAGCACCCCGCTCGACTGCGGCTGGCCCACCAGCGGCCCGGGGTCGGCCGGCCCCACCCGCGCGACCTTCGAGCGGTCCGCCGCACTCGCCGAGGACCTGGCCGGCCGCTGCGCGCCGTACCGCGACGTTCTGCCGCACGTCTCCACCCGCGAAACCGCCCGGGACATGGACCTGGTGCGTGCCGTCCTCGGCGAGCGGACGATCGCCTACCTGGGCTCCTCCTACGGCAGCTACCTCGGCGAGGTGTACCTGGAGCTGTTCCCCGAGCGGGTCGGACGGGCGGTGCTCGACGCCGCCCTGGACCCCGACCGCTTCGGCCCCGACCTGACCGCCACCCAGGGCCCCGCGATGGACGCCGCGCTCACCGCGTGGGCGGAGTGGACGTCCCGCCACGACGACCGCCACCACCTGGGCACCAGCACCGCCCGGGTGCTGGCCGCGGTGGAGCGGGTCCGCCGGCAGACCGAGCGGGCCCCACTGACGGTCGGCACCCACCGGGTCGACGCCCGCATCCTGCCGCAGGTGCTGTGGACGGTGTCGGCCAGCGACGACACCGCCGCCTACACGGAGTTCGCCGACCTCGTGCGCGTCCTGGCCGACGCCGCCGAAGGCCGGACCGCCGAGCCGACCGCGCTGCTGGAGGCCGTGCTCACCGGCCTGGAGGCCCCCGACACGGGCGGGTCCGCTGCCGTGCAGACCGCGATCATGTGCGCGGACCGCGCCGCCTCGCGCGACCCGCTCGCCTACTACCGGGACGTCCAGGCCCACCGCGCCGACGAGCCGCTGTTCGGCCCGCTCACCCGCAACCTCACCCCCTGCACCTTCTGGCCCGCGCAGCCCGCCGAACCGCCCACCCGGGTGCGCAACGCCGTACCCGTCCTGCTGGTGGGCGCCGACGGCGACCCGGCCGCGACCCGCGCCGGCCAGCTCTCCGCCCACCGGGCCCTGACCGGCTCCCGCCTCGTGACCCTGCGCGGCGCCTTCCACCACACCGTCTACGCGGGCATGTTCGCGCCGCGGGACGCCTGCATGGACGCGGCCGTCGACCGCTACCTCCTGGACGGCCTCCTGCCCGCCCAGGACACCGACTGCATCGCCGCCCGCCCGTGAGGCGGCGAACCGGCACGGGCTACCGGGCGGCGCAGGGCGTTTGTCTTGGGCGCCGAGGAGGAGTACTGTCTCCCAGTCGCTCGACTGGGAGCACCGGACACGCATCGGCGCGGACGGTCCCGGGGCGGCCAATCCTTTGAACCAACACTTCCCGGCGCGGGCGGATCTGTCATGGGCAGATACGGCCCGGTCTGAATGTGGCGTGTTCATTTAATCGGATTGCGGCCGATTCGCTTTTCGGAGCAGGGCTCGGCTAAGGTTTGAAACGTCGAACGGGGCGCAAGCGCCGGACGACACCAGCAAATCGGAAGTGGAAAGCACCGGTAAACGGGGCGGAAAACGTCTGGTAAGCTGGAAACACGAAAGAACGAAGCCCGGAGGGTCCGCTGGAAGGCGGTCCGAAGGAAGCGTCCGTTCCTTGAGAACTCAACAGCGTG
>NZ_JBHXLL010000066.1:0-36068 GCF_042721415.1 Kitasatospora sp. NPDC058444
GCGTAGACGGCGACGCTGGCGATACCGGCGTCCGAGCAGGCACGGGCGACGCGGACGGCGATTTCCCCGCGGTTGGCGATGAGCACCTTGCGCACTGTGGCTCCCTTCTTGAACCTCGTTGAGTTTATGGATTCCTGGGCGGTACCGGCGAGTAGCCCCAGGTTGTGAACTATCCCACACGCTCGGTGATGGGCTTCCCGCCCCGGCGGGCGGCCCCGCGGACGACTCCGCAGGTCGGCGCCGGGCGGCCCGGGCCGCAGGGGGCCACGGCGGGTGACCGGCGGGCGGCGTGGCGGCACGTGGCATGGGCCACAGTCCCGCGCGGGCCGCTCACGCGGCACCGGCGCGGGCGGCGGGACGCCGCAGCGCCTCGGCCGTCACGTCGGCCGCCACCTCGACCATGTCCGGCCCGTAGGCCTCCGGGTTGACCACCCGCAGGACGAGCGCGAAGGTGCCGTCCTGCCCGTACGTCCGGGCGAGTTCGCGGTGGTGCGCCACCAGGTGGCGCACCCCGGCCTGGTTGGCGATGCCGGTCTGGCCGGCGACCAGGAACACCGGGCGGCCGCCGTCCGGGGTGGCGAGCCGGGCGAGCAGGACGTGCGCCTGATCGCGGTCGGCGGTGTAGTCGCGCTCGCCCACCACGATCACGTTGCTGCCGGGCCCCGGCCCGGAGGTGACGAGCACGCCGGGCAGACCCCAGGCCAGGTGCGCGGCCATCCGCTCGTTGCTGACCGGACCGCCCAGGCACAGTTCGGTCTTGGTGCCCAGGCCGCGGTGCGCGGCGTCGTGGGCGACCAGTTCGGGGCGTGCCCCGCACTCCTCGACCAGCCCGGCCAGCCACATCAGCGCGTAGGCGTCGCGCCGGGTGACGGTGTTGGCGTGCGAGCCCGTCCCGATGCTGCGGGGCACCACGATCAGGCACTCGCTGCCGTTCGGCAGTCCGAGGAACGCCCGTACCCGCTCGACCCTGCGGCGTCGCCGCAGCACCTGGGCCAGCCAGCCGAGGCCGGCGCTGATCGCGCTGGCGACCAGGCCGAGCACCACGTTGAGCACGCTGTCGGTCACCTGTCGCACCCCCTCCCGTTCGGGACCGTGGCCAGCTTATGGGGGTGCGATCCCGCTGTCGTCGGCCGGTTGACCCAGGCCTGCCGCCCGGATTTTGTCGGATCCGGACCGTCCGGTCAGCCGTCGTTGCGGGCCCAGAGGTCCGTGATGCGCACGTCCAGGTCGGCGAGCAGGCGGCGCAGCAGCGGCAGGGAGAGGCCGATGACGTTGCCCGGGTCGCCGTCGATGCCGTCGACGAACGGCGCGGAGCGGCCGTCCAGGGTGAACGCCCCGGCCACGTGCAGCGGTTCGCCCGAGGCGACGTAGGCGGCGATCTCGGCGTCGTCCGGGGTGCCGAAGCGGACGGTGGTGGAGGCGGTGGCCGAGGACTGCCGGCCGGTCGTGGTGTCGATCACGCAGTGGCCGGTGCGCAGCACGCCGGCGCGCCCGCGCATGGACTGCCAGCGGGCCAGGGCCTCCTCGGCGTCGGCGGGCTTGCCGAGGGCCTCGCCGTCCAGCTCCAGGACGGAGTCGCAGCCGATCACCAGCTCGCCGTCGGCGAGTTCGGCGGCGACGGCCTTCGCCTTGGCCTCGGCCAGGACGAGGGCGAGCTCGGCGGGGGTGGCGGCGGTGATCGCGTCCTCGTCGACGCCGCTGACCACCACGCGCGGGTCGAGGCCCGCCTGGCGCAGCAGCCCGAGGCGGGCGGGGGAGGCGGAGGCGAGGACGAGGGTGCGCTGGTCGGTCATGCCCACCAGCGTAGGGGGTGCCCGTGTCCGCCGTTCGGGTGAACGGCCCGGCTGGACGGCGCAGCCGGAGGGCCCGGCCGGACGGCTCAGCTGAACGGCTGGGAGAGCATCATCAGCACGGCGCCGACCAGGACCAGGACGGCGAGCACCTTGCCGGCCCGCTGCATCCGCTCCTGCATCCGACGGGCCTCGGGCGAGGGCTCGTCGCGGGGATCTGACCAGAGCACCCGTCCAGAGTGCGCCGCCCGGGAGCGTGGGCACCTGAGTATCCGTACTCAGGTTTCGGGCGCAGCGGGCACAGCGGGCGCCCGACGGCGCGCGGAGCGGGAAGTCGGCGGGGCCGACCTCCCGCTCCGCGCGGCGGGCGTCAGTGCGCCCAGCCCGAGGTCCGCCAGGCGTTCACGCCCGGGCGGACGGCGGGGCGCAGCAGGCGGGCACGGTCGTTCCAGGGGGAGGCCGGGCCGGCACCGGCCAGACGCGCCGCCTCGGCGGCGGCCTGCGCGGCGGCGGCCCGGGCCTGGACCACCGCCAGGACGGTGGCCAGCTCCTCGGGGGTCGGCTGCCCGTGCAGTACGTGGATCGGGGACATGGCTGGTTCTCTCCCGACAGGGACGGGGCCTACAGGGGGATGTTGCCGTGCTTCTTCGGCGGCAGCACCTCGCGCTTGCCGCGCAGCGCCCGCAGGCCGCGGACGATGTGCCGGCGGGTCTCGCTCGGGGCGATCACCGCGTCCACGTAGCCGCGCTCGGCCGCCAGGTACGGGTTCAGCAGGGTGTCCTCGTACGAGGAGATCAGCTCGGCCCGCTTCTCCTCGACGGTGCCGGCCGCCTCGGCCTCGGCGATCTCCCGGCGGTGCAGGATGTTGACCGCGCCCTGCGCGCCCATCACGGCGATCTGCGCGGTCGGCCAGGCCAGGTTGAGGTCGGCGCCCAGGTGCTTGGAGCCCATGACGTCGTACGCGCCGCCGAAGGCCTTGCGGGTGATCACGGTGATCAGCGGGACGGTGGCCTCGGCGTAGGCGTAGATCAGCTTGGCGCCGCGCCGGATGATGCCGTCCCACTCCTGCTCGGTGCCGGGCAGGAAGCCGGGCACGTCCACGAAGGTCAGCACCGGGACGTTGAACGAGTCGCAGGTGCGGATGAAGCGGGCGGCCTTCTCGCTGGCGTTGATGTCCAGGCAGCCGGCCAGGTCCATCGGCTGGCTGCCGACGATGCCGACGGACTGGCCCTCGACCCGGCCGAAGCCGGTGATGATGTTGCCCGCGTACAGCGGCTGGGTCTCCAGGAACTCGCCGTCGTCGACGATGTGCTCGATCACCTTGCGCATGTCGTACGGCTGGTTCGCCGAGTCCGGCACGATGGTGTCGAGTTCGAGGTCCTCCTCGGTGATCGCGAGGTCGGCCTGCTCGGGGTAGGACGGCGGGTCGCTGAGGTTGTTGGACGGCAGGTACGAGAGCAGGCTCTTGACGTACTCGACCGCCTCCTTCTCGTCCGCGGCCAGGTAGTGCGCGTTGCCCGACTTGGTGTTGTGGGTGCGCGCGCCGCCCAGCTCCTCCATGCCGACGTCCTCGCCGGTGACGGTCTTGATCACGTCCGGGCCGGTGATGAACATGTGCGAGGTCTGGTCGGCCATCACCACGAAGTCGGTGATCGCGGGGGAGTACACCGCGCCGCCCGCGCAGGGGCCCATGATCAGCGAGATCTGCGGGATGACGCCGGAGGCGTGCACGTTGCGGCGGAAGATCTCGCCGTACAGGCCGAGCGAGACCACGCCCTCCTGGATCCGGGCGCCGCCGGAGTCGTTGATGCCGATGACCGGGCAGCCGGTCTTCAGCGCGAAGTCCATCACCTTGACGATCTTCTCGCCGAAGACCTCGCCGAGCGAGCCGCCGAAGACGGTGAAGTCCTGGGCGAACACGGCGACCTGGCGGCCGTCCACGGTGCCGTAGCCGGTCACCACGCCGTCGCCGTACGGCCGGTTCTTCTCCTGGCCGAAGTTGGTCGAGCGGTGCCGGGCGAACTCGTCGAACTCCACGAAGGAGTCCTCGTCCAGCAGCTCCGCGACCCGCTCACGGGCGGTCAGCTTGCCCTTGGCGTGCTGCTTCTCCACGGCCTTCGCGGACCCGGAGTGCACCGCCTCGTCCAGCCTGCGCCGCAGGTCGGCGAGCTTGCCGGCGGTGGTGTGGGGGTCGTACGGCGCCTCGGTCATCCGGTGGCTCTCCCTGATCCATGGCCGCGACCTGTTGACGTGCGCGCGGGGCCGGGTGGTGGGCCCGCGCATGAGGGCAGGGCGGCGCTACGAACTACCGCTGGGTAGCGTAGCCAGCGCAGAGGGCGATGCGTCACGTCCTGGCGTCATGACCATCGACACAGTTTTGTCGGCGGCCTTTCTGCGGGACGATGGGGCGGCCTGCGTCCCGTACCCGATCTAGTGTTTTCCCATGACCGAACCCCAGACCCCCCGCCGCAGCGGACTGCGCGGCTTCGGCCACGCCGGGCCGTCGCCCTGGACCGACCTGGACCGTCCGCCGCTGGACGAGGAGGCACTGCGCCACGACCTGCTCGTCCCGGGCGGCCTGTGGACCTCCCTGGACGTCGTCGCCGAGACCGGCTCCACCAACAGCGACCTCGCCGCCCGGGCCGTGGCGGGCGCCGCGCAGGGCGCGGTGCTGGTGGCCGAGGCGCAGAGCGCCGCCCGCGGCCGGCTGGACCGGCGGTGGACCGCCCCGCCCCGCTCCGGGCTGTTCCTGTCCGTGCTGCTGCGCCCCGAGGAGGTGCCGGTCGAGCGGTACGGCTGGCTGCCGATCCTGGTCGGGGTGGCCGCGGCCAGCACGCTCGGCCGGGTCGCCGGGGTCGAGGTCGGGCTGAAGTGGCCCAACGACCTCCAGGTGGAGATCGACGGCGCGGAGCGCAAGCTCGGCGGCATCCTCACCGAGCTGTCCGGCGGCGCGGTCGTGGTCGGCATGGGCCTCAACGTCTCGCTGCGCGCGCAGGAGCTGCCCGTCCCCACCGCCGCCTCGCTCGCGCTGGCCGGCGCCTCGACCACCGACCGGGGCACCCTGCTGCGCGCCCTGCTGCGCGAGCTCGCCGAGCTGTACCGGGAGTGGACGGCCGCCGCGGGAGACCCGCACGCCAGCGACCTGCTGCGCGCCTACGTGGACCGCTGCAGCACCCTCGGCCGGCAGGTGAAGGTGCACCTGCCGGGCGACCGCGAGCTGGTCGGCGAGGCGGTGGCGGTGGACGGCGACGGGCGGCTGGTGGTCCGCACGCCGGACGGCGTACGCCGGGCGGTCGGTGCCGGGGACGTCGTCCACGTGCGCCCCGAGCCCCGCTGAACGGCAGTCTTCACCTCCCCTTGACCCGGGCTGATGCCCCGGATCCGACGATTCCGTGCGAACATTCCACCTGGCAGCGGTGTGAGGCGCGCCACTGCCCGCCCGGGTGGCGGACGGCGCGCCCGGACAGGTAGGACACGAGGCGAGTGCGGCGATCGCACGGGGACGGACCGGTGGCAGAGGACGGCAGCAGCGGCGCGACGGCGGGCAACAACGACCCCACGGTCGCGCTCGAACTGGAACGCCTGATCCTGGACGCGCCGCGCCGCTACACCCCGTACCAGGCCGCGCGCGCCGCCGACGTCCCGATGGAGCTGGCCACCCGGTTCTGGCGCGCCATGGGCTTCCCCGACATCGGCCAGTCCCGGGCGCTCACCGACGGTGACGTGATCGCGCTGCGGCGACTGGCCGGCCTGGTCGAGTCCGGGCTGCTCAGCGAGTCGATGGCGATCCAGGTGGCCCGCTCCACCGGCCAGACCACGGCCCGGCTGGCCGGCTGGCAGATGGACACCTTCCTGGAGAACCTCACCCAGTCCGTCGAGCCCGGGCTGACGCGGGCCGACGTCGCGTACCCGCTGGTCGAGCTGCTGCTGCCGGAGCTGGAGCAGTTCCTGGTGTACGTCTGGCGGCGCCAGCTGGCGGCCGTCACCGGCCGGGTGGTGCAGGCCGCCGAGGACAACGAGATCACCAGCGGGCGGCTCGCCGTCGGCTTCGCCGACCTGGTCGGCTTCACCCGGCTGTCCCGGCGGCTGGAGGAGGAGGAGCTCGGCGAGCTGGTCGAGACCTTCGAGAACACCTGTTCGGACCTGATCGCCGGCCAGGGCGGCCGGGTGATCAAGACGCTCGGCGACGAGATCCTCTACGTCTCCGAGGACCCGGCGACCGCCGCCGAGATCGCGCTGAGCCTGATCGAGGCACTGGCCGGGGACGACACCATCCCGCCGCTGCGGGTCGGCATGGCCTTCGGCACGGTCACCTCGCGGATGGGCGACGTCTTCGGCACCACCGTCAACCTGGCCAGTCGGCTGACCTCGATCGCGCCCAAGGACGCGGTGCTGATCGACGGCGAGTTCGCCGCCGCGCTGGAGCAGAACGGCAGCGTCGCCCCGGCCGACTCGGAGGGACCGGGCTTGGCCGAGGCGCTGTCGGCCGCGGCCGGGATGCCCGCCTCCGGGCTGCCGATGCCGGGCCCGGAGGCCGGGGCCCGGTTCCACCTCCAGCCGATGTGGCGGCGGCCGGTGCGCGGGCTCGGGCTGGTCGAGCCGTGGCTGCTCACCCGGCGGCTGACGGCCGAGTAGCGTCCCGCGGCCGGGCCGGCGCGGCGGCGCGCCCGGGGTGGAAGGCATGGCGGCCCGTCCACGGGGAAGGCATGGCGGCCCGGCCACGGGGAAGGCGTGTGGGGCGGGGGAAGCCGCCCGCGCCGCGGACGTTCGTGGGCGCGCCCTCCCGTGGCGGAGCGGGTTTCCCGGGTGCCGAACGGTTGAAACCCGTACGGTCGGCTGCGGGTCCGTCCGGGCAAACGGGGCATAACCGAATGAAACCGCCATAGTCTTGGTGCAAGCGGCCGGTCGGGTGCAGCCGGCCGGCGGGGGTCTGGCAGGACCGAGCACAGGGAGCGAGGCGAGCCGGTGAGCAGTGAGGCGATCATGACGGACCGCGGCTGCGACTGCGGCGGTCCCCACCACCCCGACCCGCTGCCCGACCTGAGGCTGCAGTCCGTGGTCGAGCTCGCCCAGGACATGGCCGGCGCGCTCACCCCGCTGGAGGCCGTCCGGGCCGCCGCCACCCGGGCCACCGAGGCGCTCGGCGCCACCATGGCCGCCGTCTCGGTCTGGGACCGCGAGTCCGGCCGGCTGCGGGTCCTGGTCAACCACGGCGAACTCGCCCCGGGCGAGGAGGAACTACCCGAGGACGAGTCGTACCCGGTCGCCGACTTCCCCGAGATCGTCACGTACCTGGAGGAGCGCTGGACCACCGGGCGGCTGCCGCGCGCCTGGCTGCAGAGCGCCGAGAACAGCGAGCAGCACGCCGGGCACGCCCACCCGACCGCCGGCGCGTACTGCCAGGAACGCGCCGCGGCGCTGCGCCGGCGCGGGCGGGCCTGCTGCGTGGTCGCGCCGATCGTGCTGCACGGCCAGGCCTGGGGCGAGCTCTACCTCGCCCGCTCGGCCGGGATGCCCGAGTTCACCGAGGCCGACGCCGACTACGCGACACTGCTCGCCGCCCAGGTCTCGGCCGGACTGGCCCAGACCGAGCGCCTCGCCGACCTGCGCAAGCTCGCCTTCTCCGACCCCCTCACCGGCCTGGCCAACCGGCGCGCCGTCGACGCCCGGCTGGAGGGCGCGCTGGAGGCGCACAACCGGGACGACACCGTGGTCTCGCTGGTGGTCTGCGACGTCAACGGGCTGAAGCGGGTCAACGACCAGCTCGGCCACGAGATGGGCGACCGGCTGCTGGAGCGGTTCGCCCACCAGCTCTCGCTGGCCGCCGCCAAACTCCCCGGCAGCCTCGCCGCCCGCCTCGGCGGCGACGAGTTCTGCCTGCTGGTGGAGGGACAGAAGGCCGACGAGGTGGTCGCCGTCGCCGAGGAACTGTGCGCCCGGGCCCTCGCGCTCTCCGAGGGCGAGGGGGTGGCCTGCGGCGTCGCCTCCACCGGGGACTCGATCGGTCCCGTCACCACCCCCGACCGGCTGTTCCGGCTCGCCGACGCCGCCCAGTACCGGGCCAAGGCGGCCCGGGCCGCCCACCCCGTGGTCGCCGGGCGCAGCCACGGCCCCGGCTTCTCGCCCGACCCCACCGTGCTGCTCGCCGACGCCGCCGACCCGCACCACCGGGCGGACGGGCGGCGCGGGCCCGGCGGCCGGGCCGGGGCGGGCGACCGGCGGCGGTTCCGCGGCGCCGCCCACAGCGCCGACCCGGGGCAGCTGCTCACCGCCGTGCTCGCCTCCCTCGACCAGGCCGCCACGGCCCGGGCCGTCCACCCGGCGGACACCCTCGGCAAGCTGGTCGTGGTCGCCGAGGCCTCCGCCCGGCTGCTGGACGCCGTCGGCTGGTGGGTCTCGTACGTTCCGCCGGGCTCCCACTTCATGCGCACCGCCCAGCACGCCGTCTACCGGATGACCAGCGGCCCCAGCAACGTCCGCGCCGAGACCCAGCGGGCCCGGATCGAGGCCCCCGACGCGGTCTTCGACCTCCGGCACTACCCGATGACCCGCCGCGCCGTCCGCGGCGGCGCCTTCGCCCTGCGGGCGGGCGCGGCCGGCAACGACCCGGCGGAGGAGGCGATGCTCGTCGTCTCCGGCTACCGGGGCATGGTCGCGGCCGGCGGCCAGAACCCGGCCGGCGGCTGGCTGGTGGAGCTCTTCGCCGACGACGCCACCCTGCCGCTGGGTCAGGCCGCCTGCGCCATGCGGGCCCTGGTCTCGGTCGCCCTGGCCGGCCCGGCCTCGCCGCCGGCCGCCTGACCGGGCGAGCCGGCGGCCGGGGGCCGGGGGCCGCGGCGCTGCTGCGCTGCTGTGCGTGCCGCTCGCGGTGCCGGCCGCGGTCCGGTTCAGGCGCCGGAACCGCCGTCGGCCGCGGGTGGGGCGAGGGCCCGGAGGGCGGCGTCGACCAGGCGGTCGGCGTGCTCGTGGGTGAGCGGGCCGAGCCGGAACTGCCAGCGGTAGTTGAGCGGGCCGTAGAAGAGTTCGATGGCCAGGTCGAGGTCGGTGCCGGGGGCGAGTTGGCCGGCCTCGCGGGCCTTGCGGAGGCGGTCGCGGGTGGCCTCCAGCAGCGGGTCCAGCAGGCGGGTGCGGTACTCGGCGTGCAGCGCGGGGTCGTTGAGGATCTCGGCGAGGAGTGCGCGGAAGGTGCGGTCGGCGCCCGGGTCGGCGAGCTCGTCGCTGGTGGGGCGCAGGACGGCGCGGAGGTCGGCGGCGAGGTCGCCGGTGTCGGGGAGGGCGAGGCTGCCCTCGTGCTCGCTGGCGGCGAGGAAGGCGTCGAAGACCACCGCCCCCTTCGAGGGCCACCACCGGTAGATGGTCTGCTTGCCGACGCCGGCCCGGGCGGCGATCGCCTCGATGCTGGTCCCGCCGTAGCCGACCTCGGCGACGAGTTCGGCGGCGGCGGTGAGGACGGCGGCGCGTGCGCGCTCGCTGCGGCGGGCGGGGTCGGGAGCGGTTCTGGAGGCCATGGAAAAAATTCTATGCGAAATGGCGAGACGAGACGTATTGTCTTCTCAAGACATCGCGAGACGGTACGTCTCGTCTCAGTCGCTATCCCCGGAGGTGCCCGTGAACCGCCCCGCACACATCCTGATGGTCTCCATCCCGGCCCATGGGCACGTCAACCCCAGCCTCGCCGTGATCACCGAGCTGGTCGCCCGGGGCCACCGGGTCAGCTACGTCAACGACCCCTCCTTCCGGGAGACCGTCGAGTCCACCGGCGCCACCTTCGTCCCGTACCCGACGAAGCTGCCGCTCGCCGACGACCCGAACGGCTGGATGGGGGACCCGGTGGCGATCCAGGAGCTGTTCCTGGACGACGCCCTCTCCATGTGGCCGGTCCTGCTGGAGGCCTTCGCCGACGACCGACCCGACCTGGTGCTCTGCGACATCGCGGGCTTCGCGGCCCGGGCGCTCGGCGAGCGGCTGGGGGTGCCGGTCGTGCAACTGTCGCCCACCTTCGTCGGCTGGGAGGGCTTCGAGCAGGACCTGGCGGAGGCCTTCGACGCGATCCGCACCGGTCCGGGCGGCGCCGAGCACTACCGCCGGTTCGCCGACTGGCTGGCCGAGGCCGGCACGGTGCAGCGCGACGTGGACGCCTTCAAGAACCGCCCGGAGCGGGCGATCGCCCTGGTCCCGCGCGCCCTGCAGCCCAACGCCGACCGGGTCGACGAGCAGCGGATCAGCTTCGTCGGGCCCTGCTTCGGCGACCGGGCCCACCAGGGGCGGTGGCAGCGGCCGGCCGGCGCCGAGAAGGTGCTGCTGGTCTCGCTGGGTTCGGCCTTCACCCACCACCCGGCGTTCTACCGGGCCTGCGTCCAGGCCTTCGGCGACCTGCCCGGCTGGCACACCGTGCTCCAGATCGGGCAGCACACCGGCCTGGCGGAGCTCGGCGAGGTGCCGGACACCGTCGAGGTGCACCGCTGGGTGCCGCAGCTGTCGGTGCTCGCCCAGGCGGACGCCTTCGTCACCCACGCGGGCATGGGCGGCTCCAGTGAGGGGCTGTTCCACGCGGTGCCGATGATCGCGGTGCCGCAGGCCACCGACCAGTTCGCCAATGCGGACGCCTTGGTGGGCCTCGGCGTCGCCCGCCGGCTGGACACCGAGCGGGCCACCGCGCCGGCGCTGCGCGCCGCTCTGCTGGAGCTGGTCGGTGACCCGGCGGTGGCCGAACGGCTGCGCGAGCTGTCCGCCGCCGGGCGGGCCGAGGGCGGCACCGTACGGGCGGCGGACCTGATCGAGGCCGAACTCGTGCGGTGACGCGGCGGCCGGGCGGGCGGACGGCGGACGGCGGACAGGCGGACGGGGAGGGGGCGGGCAGCCGGGGCCACGGCGTGCGGTGCCGATCCGGAGGGCGGAGAATCCGGATGGCGAACACCTGTTGTCATATCTTCATTCACCTGATGTGATGGTGTATATGGATATGCACAGTGCTGTGGCCCCCGACGCTCCGCTGGTCCTGGTCGGCAAGGCCGACGTCAGCGCCGAGGACGTCCTCGCCGTCGCCCGGGACAACGCCCGGGTCGAGATCGGTCCCGACGCGCAGGCCGAGATGGCCGCCGCCCGGGCGCGGATCGACGCCCTCGCGGCCGAACCGCGCCCCGTCTACGGCGTGTCGACCGGCTTCGGTGCGCTCGCCGTGCGCCACATCAGCCCCGAGCTGCGCGCCCAGCTGCAGCGCTCGCTGGTGCGCTCGCACGCCGCCGGCATGGGGCCGGTGGTCGAGCGCGAGGTGGTCCGCGCGCTGATGTTCCTGCGGATGAAGACCCTGGCCTCCGGCCGCACCGGCGTCCGTCCGCTGGTCGCGCAGACCATGGCCGCCCTGCTCAACGCCGGCATCACCCCGGTGGTGCGGGAGTTCGGCTCGCTCGGCTGCTCCGGCGACCTCGCGCCGCTGTCCCACTGCGCACTGGTCCTGATGGGCGAGGGCACGGCCACCGGCCCGGACGGCGTGGAGAAGCCCGCCGCCGAACTGCTCGCCGCCGCCGGGATCGAGCCCGTCGAGCTGCTGGAGAAGGAGGGCCTCGCCCTCATCAACGGCACCGACGGCATGCTCGGCATGCTGGTGATGGCCATCGCCGACCTCCAGCTGCTGTTCACCACCGCCGACATCACCGCCGCGATGAGCCTGGAGGCGCTCCTCGGCACCGACAAGGTGCTCGCCCCCGAGCTGCACGCCCCGATCCGCCCGCACCCCGGCCAGGCGCTCAGCGCCGCCAACATGCTCGCCGTCCTCAAGGACTCCGGCCTCACCGGCCACCACCAGGACGACGCGCCGCGGGTCCAGGACGCCTACTCGATCCGCTGCGCCCCGCAGGTGGCCGGCGCCGGCCGGGACACCCTGGCGCACGCCCGGCTGGTCGCCTCGCGCGAGCTGGCCGCCTCGGTCGACAACCCGGTGGTGCTGCCGGACGGCCGGGTGGAGTCCAACGGCAACTTCCACGGCGCCCCGGTCGCCTACGTGCTGGACTTCCTCGCCATCGCCGCCGCCGACCTCGGCTCGATCTCCGAGCGCCGCACCGACCGGCTGCTCGACAAGGCCCGCTCGCACGGCCTGCCGGCCTTCCTGGCCGACGACCCGGGCGTGGACTCCGGCCTGATGATCGCCCAGTACACCCAGGCGGCGCTGGTCAGCGAGAACAAGCGGCTCGCCGTCCCGGCCTCGGTCGACTCGATCCCCTCCTCCGCGATGCAGGAGGACCACGTCTCGATGGGCTGGTCGGCCGCGCGCAAGCTGCGCCAGGCAGTGGCCAACCTCGGCCGCATCCTCGCCGTCGAACTCACCGCCTCCGCCCGCGCGCTGGAGATCCGTCAGCAGGCCGACGGCGTCGGCGGGCTCGCCCCCGCCACCGCGGCGGCGACGGCCGCCGCCCGGGAGGCCGGGGTCGGCGGCGCCGGCCGCGACCGCTTCCTCTCGCCGGACCTGGAGGCGGCCGCCGAGCTGGTCGCCTCCGGCGCGCTGGTGCGGGCGGTCGAGCGGGTCACCGGCCCGCTGGCCTGAGGCCCCGCCGGCCCGGGACGCGGCGACGCCGCGGAGCGACGGGGGCTCAGTCCCAGTCGCTCCGCGGCGAGCGCTCCCCGCGGTTGCCGCGATTGCGCAGCTCGCCCAGGGCGGCCGCCAGGTTGACCCCGACGATGCCCGCCCAGCAGACCACCAGGCCGGCGAAGCCGCCGCTCTCCGGGCTGCCCGCGATCGCCGTCAGCGGGATGCCGAGGACCAGCGAGGTCACCGCGAGTCCGGTGCCGGAGCGCTTGCCCCAGCCCGGACGGCGCTGGTGGCCCCGGTGGTGGGAGCGCGGCTCGTAGTCGTCCATCCGCTCGGCGACCGACCGCTCGACCCGGGCGTCCAGCCGGGCGTCGAGCCGCTTCATGAAGGAGTCGACGAGTGCGTCCTCGTACTCCTTGCCGAGTTCCTTGCGGGCCTGGAGGGTGGCGTCGAGGTCGCGCCGCAGTTCGTCCTGACGAGTGTCCATGGGAACAGGGTGGGGCCGCCGCGGCCCCCGGTCCATCCGTTCGCAGGAGGAATCCGGGCGGGCTCAGGGACAAATCAGGGTTACCCCGACCCGCTCGACCCGACCCGATCCGCCCGGCCGCTCGACCCGCGGGACGTCTCACCGGACGTCCCGCCGTACGAGACGTCTTTGCCAGGTGCCGCCCGCTCCTGCACAGTCGTCGTCCGACCCCCTCGCACCCGGAGGTACCGCTGATGACCGCCACCGACGACACCGGCAGCGTCGGCCCCTCCGCCCGGCTGCTCCAGCTCTTCGAGGGCCACCGGCTCACGCCGACCCAGCGCCGGATCGCCCACTCGCTGGTGCGGCACGCCACCGAGGCGCCGTTCCTGTCCAGCGTCGAGGTCGCCGAACTCGCGGGCGTCAGCCAGCCGTCCGTCACCCGCTTCGCGGTCGCGCTCGGGTACGACGGCTACCCGGCGCTGCGCAAGCAGCTGCGCGAACTCGGCGGCGGCGAACAGGCCGCGCCGGAGACCCCGGACGACGCGGTGCGCAACGAGCACCAGCAGGCCGTGCTCGCCGAGATCGCCCACCTGCGCCACCTCGCCGAACTCCTCGCCGACCCGGAGCCGATCACCCGGGCCGCCCGGCTGCTCGCCGCCTCCCGCCCGCTGCCGGTGCTCGGCCTGCGGGCCGCCTCGGCGCAGGCGCGTGGCTTCGCCTACTTCGCGGCCAAGGTGCACCCGGACATCCGGCTGCTGGACGAGGGCGGCAGCATGCTCGCCGACCGGCTGGAGCAGGCCCGGGCGGCCGGGGCCAGCGCACTGCTCTGCTTCGCGCTGCCGCGCTATCCGCGGGAGCTGATGGACGCGCTGACGGTGGCCCGCGAGTGCGGGCTGACGGTGCTCACCGTGGCCGACAGCGCCTTCGCGCCGGTCGCCAAGCTGTCCGACCTGATGCTGCCGGCCGCCGTCGGCACCGGACTGGTCTTCGACACCGCGTGCGCGCCGATGATGCTCGGCCGGGTGCTGCTGCAGTCCATGTGCGACGAACTCCCGGGCGCGGAGGCCCGGTTGGAGGCGATCGAGCAGTCCGCGGCGGCACGTGGGCTGTTCCTGGAATAAGCGCGGCCCGGAGCGGCGGCGGGGGAGTAGCCGTCACGAACCCGGGCATCCCCTCCTGCAGGGGGTGCCACCCATGCACGTGATCCACGAGATGAAGTTCGTAGCCCGTCTCTCCTCCGGCGCCGACGAATGGTCCTGCCCCGCCTGCGGACGCCGCGTCACCCTGCGGCGCCTGCCCGAACCCGAACTGACCGTCCTCGACCCGGGCGACGAGTCGGCCGTCCACGTCGGCGTCATCGAACCCGACGCCCGCGCCGCCGCCGCGGCCGCCGAGAAGTACGGCCTCGGCCCCGTCCAGAACATCCCCCGCCCACCGTCCCCGCCCGCCCCGGACGCCGACGACCGCCGCTGGCTCGCCGAGATCGGCATCGACTGGGACGGCCCCGCCGCGGCCTGAGCGGCCGTGCGTCAGCCCGTTCCGGCTCCGCCGGGCGGGCCCTCCGGCGTGCCTGGGGGTGGGTTCCGGTCATGGCTGATCGGATGGTTGCGGGGTCTGGTCGAAAGCTGGCTGTTTAGTTATATTCAACCGAACCAAGCTTGAATGAATCCATCCGCAGGGAGGCCGGGACTATGGTGCAGCAGGCGAGCGGGCCGCGCGAGGTGCGCGCGGCGCGTGGGACGGGGCTGACGGCGCAGGGGTGGCAGCAGGAGGCCGCCCTGCGGATGCTGATGAACAACCTCGACCCGGAGGTGGCCGAGCACCCGTCGAAGCTGGTCGTGTACGGCGGCACGGGCAAGGCCGCGCGGGACTGGCGGTCCTTCGACGCCATGGTGAGGACGTTGGAGGGCCTGAAGCAGGACGAGACCATGCTGGTCCAGTCCGGCCGCCCGGTCGGCGTGATGCAGACCCACGAGTGGGCGCCGCGCGTGCTGATCGCCAACTCCAACCTGGTCGGCGACTGGGCCAACTGGGAGGAGTTCCGCCGACTGGAGAGCCTCGGGCTCACCATGTACGGGCAGATGACCGCCGGTTCGTGGATCTACATCGGCACCCAGGGCATCCTCCAGGGCACCTACGAGACCTTCGCCGCCGTCGCCAACAAGCGCTACAACGGTTCGCTGGAGGGCACCATCACCCTCACCGCCGGCCTCGGCGGGATGGGCGGCGCCCAGCCGCTGGCCGTCACCATGAACGGCGGCGTGGCGATCTGCATCGACTGCGACCCGTCCCGCATCTCCCGCCGGATCGAGCACCGCTACCTGGACGTCGAGGCCAAGGACCTCGCCCACGCGCTGGAGCTGGCCACCGCCGCCCGCGACAAGAAGCAGCCGCTCTCCATCGGCGTGCTGGGCAACGCCGCCGAGCTGGTCCCGCAGCTGCTCGCGATGGACGCGCCGATCGACATCGTCACCGACCAGACCAGCGCCCACGACCCGCTCAGCTACCTGCCGGTCGGCGTCGCCTTCGACGACATGGCGACCTACGCCGCCGAGAAGCCCGCCGAGTTCACCCAGCGGGCCCGCGAGTCGATGGCCCGGCACGTCGAGGCGATGGTCGGCTTCCTGGACCGCGGCGCCGAGGTCTTCGACTACGGCAACTCGATCCGCGGCGAGGCCCAACTGGCCGGCTACGACCGCGCCTTCGCCTTCCCCGGCTTCGTCCCGGCGTACATCCGCCCGCTGTTCTGCGAAGGCAAGGGCCCGTTCCGCTGGGCGGCGCTGTCCGGCGACCCGCAGGACATCGCCAAGACCGACAAGGCCGTCCTCGACCTCTTCCCGGAGAACGAGTCGCTGCACCGCTGGATCAAGATGGCCCAGGAGAAGGTGCACTTCCAGGGCCTGCCGGCGCGCATCTGCTGGCTCGGCTACGGCGAGCGCGACAAGGCCGGCGAGCGCTTCAACGACATGGTCGCCTCCGGTGAGCTGTCCGCCCCGATCGTCATCGGCCGCGACCACCTGGACTGCGGCTCGGTCGCCTCCCCGTACCGGGAGACCGAGGCGATGCTGGACGGCTCGGACGCGATCGCCGACTGGCCGCTGCTCAACGCCATGGTCAACGTGGCCTCCGGCGCCTCCTGGGTCTCCATCCACCACGGCGGCGGCGTCGGCATCGGCCGCTCGATCCACGCCGGCCAGGTCACCGTCGCCGACGGCACCGCGCTGGCCGGGGAGAAGATCCGCCGGGTGCTCACCAACGACCCGGGCATGGGCGTGATCCGGCACGTGGACGCCGGCTACGACCGGGCCTCCGAGGTCGCCGCCGAGCGTGGGGTTCGCGTCCCGATGGGCGAGCTGTGAGTTCCTCCTTCGAGGAGATGTGGGCGGAGCTGCTCCCCGTGGGCCGCTCCGCCTCCTCCGGCGGCTACCGCCGCTTCGCCTGGAACTCCGCCGACGCCGAGTGCCGCGCCTGGTTCGAGCAGCAGGCCCGCGACCGCGGCCTGACGTACGAGCTGGACCGCAACGGCAACCAGTGGGCCTGGCTGGGCGACCCGAACGGCCAGGGGGCGGTCGTCACCGGCTCGCACCTGGACTCCGTGCCGGACGGCGGCGCCTTCGACGGCCCGCTCGGCGTGGTCTCCTCCTTCGCCGCGCTGGACGAACTGCGCGCCCGCGGCGCCGGGTTCACCAGGCCCCTGGCGATCGTCAACTTCGGCGACGAGGAGGGCGCCCGGTTCGGCGTGGCCTGCATCGGCTCCCGGCTGACGGCCGGCGTGCTGTCGCCGGAGCAGGCGTACGAGCTGCGCGACGCCGACGGCGTCCGGCTGCCCGACGCGATGGAGCGGGCCGGCTACGACCCGACCGCGATCGGCGCGGACGACGACCGGCTGGCCCGGATCGGCGCCTTCGTCGAGCTCCACGTCGAGCAGGGCCGCTGCCTCGCCGAGGGGCAGCCGGTCGGCGTGGCCGGCGCGATCTGGCCGCACGGCCGCTGGCGGTTCGACTTCCACGGCGAGGCCAACCACGCCGGCACCACCCGGATCGAGGACCGCCGCGACCCGATGCTGACGTACGCCAACACCGTGCTCGCGGCCCGCAAGAAGGCGAGGCAGGCGGGTGCGCTCGCCACCTTCGGCAAGGTCGCGGTGGAGCCCAACGGCACCAACGCGATCGCCTCGCTGGTGCGCGGCTGGCTGGACTCCCGGGCGGCCGACGAGCGCACCCTGACCGCGCTGGTCGCCGAGATCGAGCAGGCCGCCGCCGAGCGCGGCGGGCGCGACGGCGTCCGGGTCGAGCTGACCCGCGAGTCCTACACCCCGGTGGTGGACTTCGACGGGCCGCTGCGCGACCGGCTGGCCAAACTGCTGGACGCCCCGGTGCTGCCCACCGGCGCGGGACACGACGCCGGCATCCTGGCCTCCGCGATCCCGACCGCCATGCTGTTCGTGCGCAACCCCACCGGCGTCTCGCACTCCCCGGCCGAGCACGCCGAGCGGGCCGACTGCCTGGCCGGGGTCGCCGCTCTCGCCGACGTACTGGAGGACCTGGCGTGTCATTGACCCCGTCGACCCCCGTGACGTACTGGGCCCGGTACGCCTGGCTGCCGCACGACAACGGGCCGGTGGTCGAGCAGGACGTGCTGATCACCACCGGCCCCGGCGGGCGGATCACCGCCGTCACCCCGGACAGCGGGCCCTGCCCGCCCGGGGCCGTCCGGCTGGAGGGGCTGGCGGTGCCCGGTCAGGCGAACGCCCACTCGCACGCCTTCCACCGGGCGCTGCGCGGGCACGTCCAGGTCGGCTCCGGCACCTTCTGGACCTGGCGCGACACCATGTACCGGTTCGCCGGCGCGCTCGACCCGGACGGCTACCTGGCGCTCGCCACCGCCGTCTACGCCGAGATGGCGCTCGCCGGGATCACCGCGGTCGGCGAGTTCCACTACCTGCACCACGCGCCCGGCGGCGCCCGCTACACCGACCCGAACGCGATGGGCGAGGCGCTGATCGAGGCCGCCGCCCGGGCCGGCATCCGGATCACCCTGCTGGACACCTGCTACCTGTCCTCCGGCTTCGGCGCCGAGCCGACCAGGCCGCAGCTGCGGTTCAGCGACGGCGACGCCGAGGCCTGGGCCGTCCGGGCCGAGGCTCTGAAGCCGCGCGAACACGCCCGGATCGGCGCCGCGATCCACTCCGTCCGGGCCGTCCCGGCCGAGCAGCTGGGCACCGTCGCGCACTGGGCGGCGATGCGCCGGGCGCCGCTGCACGTCCACCTGTCCGAGCAGACCGCCGAGAACGACGCCTGCCTCGCCGCGCACGGCGTCACCCCGACCCGGCTGCTCGCCGACCACGGCGCGCTCGGCCCGCGCACCTCGGCCGTGCACGCCACCCACCTCACCGACGAGGACGTCCGGCTGCTCTCGGACAGCTCCACCACCATCTGCATGTGCCCCACCACCGAGCGGGACCTCGCGGACGGCATCGGCCCGGCTCGCGCGCTCGCCTCGGCGGGCTGCCCGGTCACCCTGGGCAGCGACAGCCACGCCGTGATCGACCCGTTCGAGGAGGCCCGGGCGCTGGAGCTGGACGAGCGGCTGCGCACCCGGACCCGCGGCCACTGGACGGCGAACGCCCTGCTGCGGGCGGGCACCGAGGACGGGCACGCCTCGCTCGGCTGGCCGGAGGCCGGGCGGATCGAGGCCGGGGCGCTCGCCGACTTCACGGTGATCGCGCTGGACACCGTCCGGACGGCGGGCCCGCCGCCCCGGCTCGGCGCGGAGATCGCGGTCTTCGCGGCCTCGGCGGCGGACGTGCGGCACGTGGTGGTCGGCGGGCGGCACGTCGTCCGGGACGGCGTGCACCAGCTGGTGGCAGACGTGCCGGGGGCGCTGCGCTCGGCGATCGGCATGCTGAGTGGCTGACCCGAACGTTCCCCAACTCCCTTCGGAAGGCGTTGTCTTGAGCACCGAGAGCACCTTGATCACGGGCATCGGCAGCCTGGTCACCAACGACCCCGGGCAGGGCGCCGGGCCGCTCGGACTGCTGTCCGACGCGGCCGTGGTCCTGGACGGCGACCGGATCGCCTGGGTCGGTCCGGCCGCGCAGGCCCCGGACGCGGACCGGCGCTTCGATGCCGAGGGCCGGGCGCTGCTGCCCGGCTTCGTCGACTCGCACGCCCACCTGGTGTTCGCCGGCGACCGTACCGCCGAGTTCAACGCCCGGATGTCCGGGCAGTCGTACTCGGCGGGCGGCATCCGCACCACGGTGGCGGCCACCCGGGCGGCGAGCGACGCCGAACTGGAGGCCAACCTGGCGGGGTTCGTCCGGGAGGCGCTGCGCCAGGGCACCACCACCATCGAGTGCAAGTCCGGTTACGGTCTCACCGTCGAGGACGAGGCCCGGGCGCTGCGGATCGCTGCCGGGTACACCCCGGAGACGACGTACCTGGGCGCGCACATCGTGGCCCCCGAGTACGCCGAGGACCCGGCGGGCTATGTGGACCTGGTCACCGGCGAGATGCTGGACGCCTGCGCCCCGCATGCCCGTTGGGTGGACGTGTTCTGCGAGAAGGGCGCGTTTGACGGCGACCAGGCGCGGGCCGTCCTCACCGCGGGCATCGAGCGCGGCCTCACCCCCCGGGTGCACGCCAACCAGCTCACCTACGGGCCCGGCGTGCAGCTCGCGGTGGAGCTGGGGGCCGCCTCGGCGGACCACTGCACCCATCTGACCGATGAGGACGTGGCGGCGCTGGCCGGCTCGGCGACGGTGGCGACCCTGCTGCCGGGGGCGGAGTTCTCCACCCGGGCCGAATACCCGAGCGGGCGCCGGCTGCTGGACGCGGGCGCGGTGGTGGCGCTGTCCACGGACTGCAACCCGGGCTCCAGCTTCACCAGTTCGATGGCGTTCTGCATCGCGGTCGCGGTGCGGGAGATGGGGATGACCCCGGACGAGGCGGTCTGGGCGGCCACGGCGGGCGGCGCCCACGCGCTGCGCCGCACCGACGTGGGGACGGTGGCAGTCGGCTCGCGGGCTGACCTGCTGCTGCTGGACGCGCCCTCGCACGTCCACCTGGCCTACCGCCCGGGCGTGCCGCTGACGGCGGCGGTCTGGCGCGCGGGCGTCCGCGAGGTCTGAGCCTCGGCCGGAAGAGCCCCCGCGGCAGGCGCGGGGGCTCTTCGCTAGTCGGTGGTGAGGTGGTCGAACTCGCCGGACTTGGCATCCTGGAGGAAGACGGTCATGCGGCGGGCTCGGATCGTCTCGGAGCCGGTGACGGACTACATCCGGTACGAGTACGACCTCACGTTCGCCAACGTCGCGGCGGGATGCCAGCCTTTCCATCCGGCATCCGGGTGCTGATCGCGCGCGTCAGCGAACCCGCCGATGGATTGGTGTCACATCAGCCGAGATGGGGGATGGCCCTGCGCTCCAGGAAGTGCTGAAGCCGGAGGCGCTGAGTGTGGTGCATCGGCAATCCTTCAATGTCGCTTGGAGCGACGAACTGAAGGTCGGTGGACTCGTCCGAGATCCGCAGTTCACCGCCCGTGATGCGCGCGGTGAAGCAGACGTTGAACTGCTGCCGGACTTCGCCGTCCGAGTAGGCGATCACGTGTCGGGGGTCGGTGTACGTGCCGACGAGTCCGGTGATTTCGACGTCGAGGCCGGTCTCCTCGCGGACCTCGCGGACGGCTGTGTCCGGAAGCGATTCGCCGAGCTCCATCGTTCCGCCCGGAAGCGCATACAGGCCGTTGTCGGTGCGGCGCTGGAGCAGGATGCGTCCTTCGGGATCCGTCACCACCGCGGACGCTGCCACAACCAGCCGGTTCGGCTTGGGCGCGTCGGGATCGTCGTAGAACTCTGTCCGAGCCACGTGATCAGCTCTCCTCCACCGGTAGTGCGGCGTTCCATACTGCGTCGAAGCTTGCAGCATAGGTGTCGAACAGCGTTCCTGTGCCGGTTCGTCGCAGGTGCCAGACGGGTGCTCCGAAGGCGTTGACTCCCCACACGTGTGCATTCACCAGGACTTCGTCATCCGCCCGGTAGAGGCTGTTGTAGAGGGTGGTCCCGTGGGTGCGAATCTCAATGCCCGGTGTGTCGAGCAGCGGGCGGTAGTGCATGAGCGCAAGGTGGCACCTGGATTCGATTCCGTGGCCGAACTTCTCTTCCTCTCCCCGCTGTCTGACGTTCGCGCTGTCAGGGTCGCCGAGTGCGATCCGGACCGCGCAACCCTCGGCAGCGCGTTCCCGAAGCAGATCGTTGAGACGCGGGTACGCCTCGTGGAGAAATACAGCGGCGTAGACCAGCACGTCGATGCGCTCTGCCGCCTTCCCGAGCAGGTCGACGAAGGCGGATGCCGGTAGGTCGGCGCGCTGTTCGTGGAGAGCTACCAGCTCGGGGCCTATCGCCCTTGCGGCGCGCGGCTGCCGCAGGCTCGGCCAGAGTGCGAACATGTCTTCTCCCAGTGCTTCAGCGGCCAGGCGGGCCGTCCCTAACCGGGGCGTCCGGTTCTGATTGGCCCATCGCTCAACCGACTTGGTGTCCACTCCGGCCTTGTCTGCCAGGGCTGCGCACGTCCAGCCGCCCGACGCCATAACGTCTTTCAGTCTCTCGTTCGGCATCTCGCCTGTCTCTCCGTGAAGTCCGAACTTTGGTAGGGACGTTGTACCGCGTGAGGGACGTTCTGAAGTGTCCTTTGCGTGAGGTTTCACCGTCCCGGGCACTGCCGGAAATTGGTGACAGCTCGGCGGGAGGAGGCCAATGAAGGCGAAGACGCGGGGTGCCTGTGGCGGGCGTTAGTCGCATGGCGCTGACCGAGAGCCGGGCCCCTTGGGCCTCACAGACCCCCGCTCCGCCTGCGGAAGACGCGGGGCGGGTAGCACCACCCAACGGGCAAACGCCCATTGGTCCTGACCAGCACGGAGGTACTGAGATGGGTAAGCGCGGAGGCGGGTCCGGCGACGGCAAGGGCGGCGGGCAGCAGGACGACAGCAACAAGGGCGCCGGGCACGGCGGCGGGGGGTCCGACGAGGGCGGCAACACCTCTGACGGCCAGGGCCCGGCGGGCGGCAAGTGACCGGCGAGACGCACAAGGAGGCGGGCCCCCAGGGGCTCGCCTCCGCGCTGGTGGCCGGCGGCGCACTATCCTCGGACTGGCTCCCGTCCTTCAAGGCCGTACCCCGCGAACTGTTCGTCCCGGATCGCATCTGGCCGGGCATCGCGGACGGCACCCGCCAGAATCCGGTGGTGTACCGGTCGCGGGACCCGGAGGGGTGGCGGCGGGCGGTCTACTCGGACGTCCCGCTGACCACGCAGTGGGACGACGGCGACCACGTGGGGGACGGACTCGGGACGACCCCGAGTTCGTCCAACTCCATGCCCACGATGGTGTTCTCGATGCTCCGGGACCTCGATGTGCACTCGGGCAACAGGGTGCTGGAAATCGGAGCCGGCACGGGCTGGAACGCGGGCCTGCTGGCCCACCGCTTGGGGAACCCCAAAGTGGTGACCGTCGAGTACGACCCGGATGTTGCACGCGGCGCCCGGGAGAACCTGAAGCGGGCTGGACTTGAGCCGACCGTGATCGAGGGCGACGGACGGCAGGGCTGGCCGGAGGGCGCTCCCTACGATCGGATCATCGCCACGTGCTCCCTGCTGGAGATCCCTGCGGCGTGGCTGGAACAGACGGCTCCCGGCGGGGCCATCCTCGCTCCGTTCGGCACCGAGTACGGCGGCGAGCAGATCGTCCGGCTGACCGTGAACGACGACGGCACCAGCGCGAGCGGCAGGTTCACCCGGAGTTCGGCTTTCATGCGGCTGCGCCAGCAGCGCACCGACCGGCCACCGTTCGAGGACTACCTGCGCGGACAGGACTGGCCCGCCGACGGGGTGCGGACGACCACCGAGCTGCCCCCTCCCGACACCGGCGGATGGTTCGAGCAGTTCGTCATCGGGGCGGCCGTGCCGGGGGCGTTCTGGCGGGCGGAGCGCTACGACGACGGCGCGTACACGCTGTGGCTCTACGGCCGGGACACCGAGTCGTGGGCGTCGGCCGACTACGAGCGGGGCCGTACGGAGTACGAGGTGTACCAGTCCGGCTCCCGGAACCTCTGGGACGAGGTGGAGGCCGCGTGGCGCTGGTGGGACGACCAGGGCCGCCCCGGCTTCGACCGGTTCGGCCTCACGGTCACCTCGGATACCCACACCGTGTGGCTCGACTCTCCGGAGAACCCGGTGCCGCTCCGTGGCTGAGTCGTTCCGTCGCTTCACCCCGTCGAGCCCACTCGGCTCGACGGGGTGAAGGCCGGTTTATCCCAGGCCCAACGAGCGCCGCAGGAAGTGCAGTTCGTGCCACAGCAGGTTCTCCACCACCGCCTCGTCGGTGGGCCGGTGGCCGGTGCCGGACACCGGGAGGACCTCGTGCGGGCGGCCGGCGGCGAGCAGGGCGGCGGACAGCCGCAGGGTGTGGGCCGGGTAGACGTTGTCGTCGGCGAGGCCCTGGATCAGCAGCAGCGGGCGGCTGAGCTTCGGCGCCTCGGCGATCAGCGAGCCGCCGTCGTAGTGCTCGGGGTGCTCGTCGGGGTGGCCGAGGAAGCGTTCCTGCCAGTGGGTGTCGTAGAACCGCCAGTCGGTGGGGGCGGCTCCGGCGGAGGCGGCGTGGAAGACGTCCGGGCGGCGCAGCACGGCGAGGGCGGCGAGGTAGCCGCCGTAGGACCAGCCGCGGATGCCGACCCGGTCGAGGTCGAGCAGCCCGGGCCGCAGCCGGTCGGCCGCCCGCAGGCCTTCGATCTGGTCGCCGAGGGCGGGCTCCGCCTTGTCGCCGTAGATGCTCTTGTCCCAGCGCGGCCCGCGTCCGGGGGTGCCGCGGCCGTCCACCACGAGGACGGCGAAGCCCTGGTCGGCGAACCACTGGGAGACCTGGTCCCACCAGAGGCCGCCGGTGGTGGCCTTCTGGACGGCGGGCCCGCCGTACGGGTCGAGCAGGACGGGCAGCGGGCCGTCCGCGGGGCGGTGGCCGGCGGGCAGGAAGAGCGTGGCGCGCAGTTCGTGCGGGCCGAGCCGGAGCAGTTCGGGTGCCGCGGTGCGGTGCGGCGGCTCGGCGTGCGAGGTGAGCGGGAGCGCCGGGCGGTCCTCGCGCAGGACGGTGGAGCGGCCGCCGGGGTGGCCGGGGGAGCGGGTGGTGAGCACCAGGGTGCCGCCGCGCCGCACGCCGGTGTGCAGGCCGGGGCCGCTGCTCAGCCGCTGGGGGCCGGTGTCCGGCCGGTACGTCCAGAGGTGGGTCTCGGTGGGCTCCTCGGAGGCGGTGAACAGCACCTGCTCGCCGTCCGTCCCGAGCACCGCGCGCAGCTGGAGCCCTGGCGGGGTGACGGGCTTGCCGTCGACGGTCAGGTGCCGGGTGTCGTCCAGGTCGGCGGTGTCCACCAGGGCGCCGCCCCCGGTGCGGGCCGGCAGACCGGGGAGCAGCTCGATCCAGTGGGCGTCCTGCCGCTCGGCGAGCACCCGGGTGGTGCCGTCCGGGTCGATCGCCAGGGTGCGTACGGTGCGCTGGTCGCGGCTCTGCACGGCGGCGTACGGGCCGTGGCCGTCCCAGCCGGCGGCGGTGAGGTACTCGAAGGCGGCGCGGTCCCAGTGGACCTCGGTGTCGGTGCCGTCGAGGCCGAGCAGCCGCAGCGAGACCTCGGAGTTCGCGGTGCCGGCCAGCGGGTAGCGGATGGTGCGGGGCGGGCGGTGCGGGTCGGCGGGGTCGGCCAGGTGGAGGCGGGCGAGCGGGCGGTCGTCGACGCGGGTGACCAGCAGGGCGGTGCCGTCGGGGGACCACCAGTGGCCGCGGTCGCGGAACATCTCCTCGGAGGCGACGTACTCGGCGAGCCCGTAGGCGACGTCCTCGGCCTCGGGTTCGGCGAGCGGGCGGTCGTCCGTGCCGTCGACGCCGACCACCCGCAGGGCGCCGCCGCTGACGTAGGCGATCCGGCGGCCGGTCGGGTCGAGCCTGGGGTCCCGCGGCGGGCCGGGGACGGGAACGGCGCGGACGGTGCCGGCGTCGGCGTCGGCCAGCCACAGGGCGCCGTCCAGCGTGAAGGCGGCGAGCGCGCCGGCGGCGTCGGTGCTGTACGCGGCGATGCCCTCGGCGGCGCCCAGCGCTGCCGGGTCGGCGATCAGCCGTTCCTCGCCGGTGGTGGTGTCCAGGGCCCAGAGGCAGGCGAGCGGGTCGGTGCCGGTCCGGCCGCGCAGGAAGAGCACGGTGGTGCCGTCCGGTGAGGGCTGCGGCTGGACGGGGACGCCCAGGGTGAACCGCCGGGTGCGGGCGAGCTGACGGGGTAAGGAGGGGGTCGTCATGCCGGGCACCATAGGCACGGCCGCCGGGCCCCTGTCGAGCGCTTAACGGCAGGGGCCCGGCGGAGGGGCGAGGGGCGGGCGGGGCCGAAAAGGGGCGGAGGGCCGGGAGGGCCGGGCGGGGCCGGAAAAGACGGCCGGGGCCGCCGCGGATCTCAGGAATCCGCGGCGGCCCCGGAGCCGTGGGCCGCAGGCCGGTGCGTCAGTGCACGTCGCCCATGAGGGCCTGGACGCGCTTGCGGTAGCCGAAGACGGCGAGCCCGGCGAGGACGGCGAGCGACGCCTGCATCGCGATGATGCCGTTGCCGTCGAGGTTGACGCCGGCCAGCGAGAGCAGGCTGGTGGTGCAGTCACCGGCGGTGACGGCGAGGAACCAGACGCCCATCATCTGGGAGGCGTACTTCTGCGGCGCCATCTTGGTGGTGACCGAGAGGCCGACCGGGGAGAGGCAGAGCTCGCCGATGGTCTGGATCAGGTAGATCGAGACGAGCCACATCGGGGAGACCAGGGTGCCGTTGTCCGCCATGGTCATCGGGATGATGAAGAGGAAGAACGAGGCGCCGACCAGGACCAGGCCCATCGAGAACTTCACGATGGTGTTCGGCTCCTTGTTGCGGCGGGAGAGCCACAGCCACAGCCAGGCGAACACCGGCGCGAGAGCCATCACGAACAGCGGGTTGAGCGACTGGTACCAGGTGGCCGAGAAGCCGAGGCCGAACAGGTTGTCCGCGGTCTTCTTGTCGGCGAACAGGGAGAGGGTCGACCCGCCCTGGTCGTAGATCATCCAGAAGATGGCGGCCGCGGCGAAGAACCAGATGTAGGCGGACATCTTGGACTGCTCGCCGGCGCTGAGGTCCTTGTCGCGCTTGATCCGGACCAGCACGGCGATCGGGATGAGCAGACCGGCCACGGTGAGCGGGACGAGGGCCCAGTTCAGCGTGTAGACGCCCAGCCCGACGATCGCGGCGTAGAAGACGGCGATGGCGGCGACGGCGATGCCGAGCTTCACCAGCAGGCTGTTGCGCTCCGCGGGCTTGAGCGGGTTGGGGACCTTGCTGCTCTTGGGGCTCAGGTGGCGGCTGCCCAGCAGGAACTGCACCAGGCCGAAGGCCATGCCGACGGCGGCGATCCCGAAGCCCAGGTGCCAGTTGTACTCCTTGCCGATCGTTCCGATGATGAACGGGGCGACGAAGGCACCGAGGTTGATGCTCATGTAGAAGACGGTGAAGCCACCGTCGCGGCGCGGGTCCTCGGGGCCGTTGTAGAGCTGGCCGACCATCGTGGAGATGTTGGCCTTCAGCAGCCCGGAGCCGAGCGCGACCAGGAGCAGGCCGGCGAAGAACGCCGCCTGGCCCGGGACGGCCAGCGCGATGTGGCCGGACATGATCACGAAACCGGCGATGGCGACGGTCTTGCGGGCGCCCCAGACCCGGTCACCGAACCAGCCGCCGGGGTAGGCCATGAGGTAGACCATCGAGACGTAGACGGAGTAGATCGCCGTCGCCGTCGTCGCCTGCATGGCGAGGCCGCCGCCCTGGCTGCCCACGGCGGCGTCGGCGCCACCGGAGACCAGGTAGTAGATGAGCAGGGCGCGCATGCCGTAGTAGGAGAAGCGCTCCCACATCTCGGTCATGAACAGGGTGGCGAGACCTCGGGGGTGACCGAGGAAGGTCTTGCCGCTGGGAGAGGCCGACGTCACGTCGGCGTCCAGGGTCTTCGACGCCATGAGTAGTGGTTCCTTGCCTGAAGCGTCCGCCTAGGGGGGTGGCGGCGGACGTGGACGAAACCACTCTACGTGGCGACATTTGGCTTTATCAGATGACAAACACCGTGAATCAGGTGCGGGAATGGCAAAGTCGGCAACAGATCTGCCCGATCTATCGATGGTAGATGGGCGTGTCTTCCTTCGGTTTCAAGATCCAAAAGGAGATTCTTCGCCGAACGGCCGGTCCGTCCCGCCGTGTTGAGGGCGATCAAGGCTTTGTATAACGATCACGCTCTGTGAACTACCTCACAGGGCGTCCGGCCATACCCCGGCGGACTACCATCACCACATGACCTGTGTGCTGCTCGCCGAGGACGATCCGGCGATCTCCGAACCGCTCGCCCGGGCCCTGCGACGCGAGGGCTATGAGGTGCTCGTCCGCGAGGACGGTCCGACCGCACTCGCCGCCGGCCTCACCGAGGAGGTCGACCTCGTCGTCCTGGACCTCGGCCTGCCCGAGATGGACGGCCTGGAGGTCTGCCGCCGCCTGCGTGCCGACGGCAAGAGCTGCCCCGTCCTGGTGCTCACCGCCCGCGCGGACGAGGTGGACACCGTGGTCGGCCTGGACGCCGGTGCCGACGACTACGTCACCAAGCCCTTCCGCCTGGCCGAACTGCTCGCCCGCGTCCGGGCCCTGCTCCGGCGCGGCAACGTCGACCAGCTCACCACCGGCGCGCACGGCGTGAAGATCGACATCGAGTCCCACCGCGCCTGGCTCGGCGACGAGGAACTCACCCTCTCCGCCAAGGAGTTCGAGCTGCTGCGGGTCCTGGTCCGGGACGCCGGCCGGGTGGTCACCCGCGAGGAGATCATGCGGCAGGTCTGGGACACCACCTGGTGGACCTCCACCAAGACCCTGGACATGCACATCTCCTGGCTCCGCAAGAAGCTCGGCGATGACGCGGCCAACCCCCGCTACATCGCCACCGTGCGCGGAGTCGGGTTCCGGTTCGAGAAGAATTGACCCTCTGACGGAGAACGGGCCCTCGGCCCGCGGCAGCGGAACACCCCGGGGAGCGGCAGCGTGAAACGCAGGATGATCAACTCGCTGCTGGGCGTCGTCCTGGTGGTCGTCGTGGTGTTCTGCGTGCCGATCGCCCTGGTCGAGAAGCGGACCATCGTCAACTCGGCCCAGGACCGGGTGGACGCGGCCGCCGTCCGGGTGCTCGCCCTGGTCGAGAGCCGGCTCGCCGCGGGCGAGCCCGTCACCGGGCGGGCCTTCGAGAGCCAGGTCACCGAGGGCAGCTACGTCGAGGTGCAGGTGCCCGGCCAGCCGGTGGTCTCCGCGGGCGAGCGCCCGGCCGGGAGCCACCTGCTGAAGGCCGTCGAGCGCGGCAACAGCGGCGAGACCGTCACCGTCGAGCAGTCCCGCGAGGACGTCGACCACGAGATCGCCAACAACCTGCTGCTGCTCGGCGTGGTCGCCCTGCTCGCCGTCCAGGCCGCGGTGGCGCTCGCCGTCTGGCAGGCCAAGCGGCTCGCCCGGCCGCTCACCGACCTCGCCGAGACCGCCGAGCGGCTCGGCTCCGGCGACCCGCGCCCGCGCGACCGCCGCTACGGGGTGCCCGAGCTCGACCGGGTCGCCGAGGTGCTGGACACCAGTGCCGAGCGGATCGCCCGGATGCTCACCGCCGAGCGCCGGCTCGCCGCCGACGCCTCGCACCAGCTGCGCACCCCGCTCACCGCCCTCTCCATGCGGCTGGAGGAGATCACCGCCCTGGCCGAGGAGCCGGAGACGGTCAAGGAGGAGGCGACCATCGCCCTCCAGCAGGTCGAGCGGCTCACCGACGTGGTCCAGCGGCTGCTCACCACCCAGCGCGACCCGCGCAGCCCCACCGCCGTCGCCTTCGACCTGGACGAGGTGATCAAGCAGCAGGTGGAGGAGTGGGGGCCGACGCTGCGGGAGCAGGGCCGGGTGCTCTCCCTGGAGGGGCTGCACGGCGTCACCGTGGTCGGCACCCCGGGGACGGTGGCCCAGGTGCTGGCCACCCTGATCGAGAACTCGCTGATGCACGGCGCCGGGACGATCACCCTGCGGGTCCGGCCGTCCGGCACCTCGGTGGTGGTCGAGGTCCAAGACGAGGGCGCCGGCGTGCCGGCGGACCTCGGCAACCGGGTGTTCGAACGCGCGGTCAGCGGGCGCAACTCCACCGGCATCGGACTGGCCGTCGCCCGCGACCTCGCGGAGGCGGACGGCGGGCGGCTCGAACTGCTCTCGCTGAAGCCGGCCGTGTTCGCGCTCTTCCTCGGGCGCAGTCACCAGGACTGAACGGGCTCCCCGCGGCCGAGCGGGCCGTGCGGGCTCCGGGACCGATCGGCCTGTTCGGCGCCGGCGCCGGGCGGGTTGTCCCGGCGCCGCGGCCGGTCAGCCCGGCTGCACGCCGAGCTGGCGCATCAGGCCCAGCACGTCCCACTGCCACCAGCCCTCGCGGATCCTCCCGTCCGCGAAGCGGAAGGTGGTCGTGCCGCGCCCGACCACCGACTTCCCGGTGTTCGGGACGCCCATGAAGTCGGCCTTCTGGGTGGCGTGCCAGGTCCACCGGGTGGCCACCTCGTCGCCCTCGGCGATCTGGCCCTCGACGGCGAAGGTGAAGTCGAAGGCGGCCAGGTAGCCGCCGCAGCGCTCCCGGAACGCCGGGACGCCGACGGCGTCGCTCTCGCTGCCGTAGTCGTGGTCGCGGTAGTCGGCGGCCATGCACTCGTCGATGACGTCGAGGTTGCCGCGGGCCAGCTCGTCGAGGACCCGGCTCGCGGTGGCCTTGTTGAACTGCGCGTCGCGGACCACGTCGAGGTCGGTGAAGGTGGGCGGCGCGTCGCAGAGCGCCACCATCTCGCGGAAGATCCGGTCGGTCTCCGGCAGGCCGGAGTTCCTCATCGCCTCCTCGTAGGAGGGGAACTCCACGATCTCCACCACGTGCTTGCTGTCGGAGCGGTCGGTGCCGACCACCGCGTGGGAAGCGGTCCGCTTGCCCCGGGTCGCGTCGACCCAGGTGTCCATCAGCCGGTTGAGGTCGTCGAGCCTGTCGGTCTTGCAGTCGATGATCTGGACGAACGTCATGGCGAGCCTCCTGGCCCCCTCGGCCCTGATCGTTCGCCGACCGTGCTCGCCCTCGGTAACCACTGTCCTCCGCCGGCCGCGGGAACGGCAAGCCCCGGCGGCCGGTCGGGCCTGCCGGGGCTGCGAAGCGTGAGGGGCGGGGGTCGCGCGGCCTACTCGGCCTTGGCGAGGCGGATCCGTTCGGTGGCCAGCATCAGCTCGGCCTGTGCGGCCAGCTCCTGGCCGCTGGTGGCGCCCACCGACTGCTGGGCGGGCAGCCCGACGGGCTCCGGCACGGCCTTGAACACCCAGGTGCGGTACGAGACGAAGCGGAACACGGTGGCCACGGCGAGGCCGATGACCTTGGCGCCGATCTGCTCGTAGTGCGAGCGCAGGTCGAGCACGTACACCGAGAAGCCGAGGACGCCGGTCTCGATCAGCATGCCGATGCCGCTGTAGACCAGGAAGAGCGTGATCTCGCGCTTGCGGGAGGCGGCGTCGCGGTCCCGGTAGAGCCAGTAGCGGTAGCCCAGGTAGTTGGTCGCGATCGCGATCACCGTCGCGACGATGTTCGACCGCACCGAGGCCAGGCCCATGCCGTTGATGCAGATCCAGAAGACGGCGAAGTTGACCACCACACCGCTCAGTCCGACGATGCCGAACTTCACGACTTCGCCCGTGATCCCACGCATCTTCTGCGTGAGTGAGGGCTCCGAAGCTGTGGTCGTCGCCATACCGGACTGCCTCCATGTACCTGCGGGTCGAAAGGGCCGGTCGCGGCGGTGCCGCCGTCCCTTGAGCCCTGCGTGCACGCACATGATCGGACCGCGCAGACCAGGACCTGGCCGTCCAGGCTACCCGCTTCCATCGAACGGCTCAGCCCCCAGGGCGACAGGTTGATATCTACGCGCGTCCGCCCCGGTGGCCCCACCGGCGGCTCCACCGCCCCCCACCGGCCCGGATATCCTGGGCGGCGTGACTTCCCCGGGCAATGTGAATTTTCCAGTGGTGGGCATGATCGGTGGCGGGCAGCTGGCCCGCATGGCACACCAGGCGGGCATCCCGCTCGGGGTCAGGTTCAAACTCCTCGCCGACACGCCCCAGGACTCCGCCGCGCAGGTGGTTTCCGACGTCGTCCTCGGTGACTACCGCGACCTCGACACCCTGCGCGCCTTCGCCGCCGGCTGCGACGTGATCACCTTCGACCACGAGCACGTCCCCACCGAGCACCTGCGGGCCCTGGAGGCCGACGGCATCGCCGTCCGCCCCGGCCCGGACGCGCTGGTCAACGCCCAGGACAAGGGCGTGATGCGGGCCAAGCTGGACTCCATCGACGTGCCCTGCCCCCGGCACCGGATCGTCGCAGACCCGGCCGACGTCACCGCCTTCGCGCAGGAGGGCTCCGGCTACCCCGTCGTGCTGAAGACCGTCCGCGGCGGCTACGACGGCAAGGGCGTCTGGGTCGTCGACGACGAGGAGCAGGCGCACGCCCCGTTCCTGGCCGGCGTCGCGGTGCTGGCCGAGGAGAAGGTCGACTTCGTCCGCGAGCTGGCCGCCAACGTGGTCCGCTCGCCCAGCGGCCAGGCCGTCGCCTACCCGGTGGTGGAGAGCGTCCAGGAGAACGGCGTCTGCGCCGAGGTCACCGCCCCCGCGCCGGACCTCGACCCGGCCCTGTCCGACGAGGCCCAGCAGCTCGCCCTGCGGATCGCCGGCGAACTCGGCATCGTCGGCCACCTCGCCGTCGAGCTGTTCCAGACCCGGGACGGCCGCATCCTGGTCAACGAGCTGGCCATGCGCCCGCACAACTCCGGGCACTGGACCCAGGACGGCGCCGTCACCTCGCAGTTCGAGAACCACCTGCGGGCCGTCCTCGACCTCCCGCTCGGCGACCCCCGTCCGCGCGCCAGGTGGACCGTCATGGTCAACGTCCTCGGCGGCGACTACCCGGACATGTACCACCCCTTCCTGCACTGCATGGCCCGCGACCCCGGGCTGCGGATCCACATGTACGGGAAGGACGTGAAGCCCGGCCGCAAGGTCGGCCACGTCAACGTCTTCGGGGACGACCTCGACGACGTCCGCGAGCGCGCCCGCCACGCGGCCGCCTACCTGCGAGGAACGATCACCGAATGACGAACCCAGCCCACCCGTCGCCCGGCCACCACCCCTCTTCGGGCGCTGACGCGCAACCTCTTGTGGGCATCGTGATGGGCTCCGACTCCGACTGGCCGGTCATGGAGGCCGCCGCCCAGGCGCTCGACGAGTTCGAGATCCCCTATGAGGTGGATGTCGTCTCCGCCCACCGGATGCCCCGCGAGATGGTCGCGTACGGCGAGCGGGCCCACGAGCGCGGCCTGAAGGCGATCATCGCGGGCGCCGGCGGCGCGGCCCACCTGCCGGGCATGCTCGCCTCGGTCACCCCGCTGCCGGTCATCGGCGTGCCGGTGCCGCTGCGCTACCTGGACGGCATGGACAGCCTGCTGTCGATCGTCCAGATGCCGGCCGGCGTGCCGGTGGCGACCGTCTCGGTGGCCGGCGCGCGCAACGCCGGCCTGCTCGCGGTGCGGATGCTCGCGGCCTTCGACCCCGAGCTCACCGAGAAGATGACCGACTTCCAGGCCGAGCTGAACAACCAGGCCACCGAGAAGGGCAAGAAGCTGCGCGCCAAGGTGGCCGGCTCCTCGTCCTTCGGCTTCGGCAAGTAATCCCGCTGGTGGGGGTGGGGTAGAACAGCCCGTATGACTTCTCGGACGGACTCCCCCACCCCGCTGGACCGCGCCCGCGCCCTGCTGCGCACCGCCCCCGTCGTGGACGGCCACAACGACCTCCCGTGGGCGATGCGCGAGCAGGCCGGGTACGACCTCGGCGCGCTCGACCTCGCCGCGGACCAGAGCGACCGCCTGCACACCGACCTCGCCCGCCTCGCGGAGGGCGGGGTCGGCGCGCAGTTCTGGTCCGTCTACGTCCCCGCCTCGCTGGCCGGCGACCACGCGGTGAGCGCCACCCTGGAGCAGATCGACTTCGTCCACGCCCTGGTCGAGCGCTACCCGGACCGGCTGCGCCTGGCCCGTACCGCCGCGGACATCGAGGCCGCCCGCGCCGAGGGCCGGATCGCCTCCCTGATGGGCGCCGAGGGCGGCCACTCCATCGACTGCTCGCTGGCCACCCTGCGCGCCCTGTACGAGCTGGGCGTGCGGTACCTGACGCTCACCCACAACGACAACGTGCCGTGGGCGGACTCCGCGACCGACAAGCCGGTGGCCGGCGGGCTGACCCGGTTCGGCGAGGAGGTCGTCCGGGAGATGAACCGGCTCGGCATGCTGGTCGACCTCTCGCACGTCTCCGCCGACACCATGCGCGACGCCCTGCGGGTGACCGAGGCGCCCGTCGTCTTCTCGCACTCCTCCGCGCGCGCGGTCTGCGACCACCCGCGCAACATCCCGGACGACGTGCTCGCCCAGCTGCCCGCCAACGGCGGCGTGGCGATGGCGACCTTCGTGCCGAAGTTCATCCTGCCCGCCGCCATCGACTGGACCCGGGCCGCCGACGAGAACATGCGCGCCCACGGCTTCCACCCGCTGGACACCACCCCGCCGGCCATGGAGCGCCAGCGCGCCTTCGAGGCCGCCAACCCGCGCCCGATCGCCACCCCGGCCACCGTCGCCGACCACCTCGACCACATGCGCGAGGTGGCCGGCATCGACCACATCGGCATCGGCGGCGACTTCGACGGCACCGCCTTCCTGCCGGACGGCCTGGACTCGGTGGCCGGCTACCCCAACCTGGTCGCCGAACTCCTCGGCCGCCACTGGTCCGAGGCCGACCTGGCCAAGCTCACCTGGCACAACGCCGTCCGCGTCCTGCGCGACGCCGAGTCGGTGGCCGCCGGGCTGCGCGCGAGCCGCCGCCCGTCCATCGCCACCATCACCCGGCTGGACGGCACCGCGGCCTGGGACTCGGCAGAAACGCCCTAGCCCAGCAGCGGGATCTCGATGGCCGGGCACCTGTCCATCACCATGGTGAGCCCGGCCTCCCGCGTCCGCTCGTACGCGGCCTCGTCCACCACGCCCAGCTGGAACCAGACCGCCTTCGCCCCGGCCGCCACCGCCTGGTCGGCCACCTCCCCGGCGAGCGCGCTGTTCACGAACACGTCCACCACGTCGACCGGGAACGGGATCTCGGCGAGCGAGGCGTAGCCCTGCTCGCCGAGGACCGTCTCGGCCTTCGGGTGCACGGGCACGATCCGCTTGCCGTACTTCTGGAGGACCCGGGCCACGCCGTGGGCCGCCCTGGCGGTGTTGTTGGACAGGCCCACCACCGCCCAGGTGTCGCCGGTGCGGGTGAGGATCTCGCGGACCGCCGCTTCGTCGCCGTAGCTCGTCATGCCGGTGCCAACGACGGCCGGGGGCGCGGGATTCCTGGGCCGGAAGCGCCCGCCCCCGGGGTCGGGGACGGGCGCTTCCGTGGAGCGGGGCGGACGCGTCAGCTCGGGCGGCCGAGGGCGCGGTAGGTCCAGCCGGCCGCGCGCCAGGCCTCGGCGTCCAGGACGTTGCGGCCGTCGAGGAGGCGGCGCTCGGCCACCACGGCGCCGAGGGCGGCCGGGTCCAGTTCGCGGAACTCGGACCACTCGGTGAGGTGGAGGACCACATGGGCGCCCTCGGCGGCCTCCAGGGCGGAGTGGGCGTAGGCGAGCGACGGGAACATCTTGCGGGCGTTGTCCACGGCCTTCGGGTCGTAGACGGTGACCTGGGCGCCCTGGAGCTGGATCTGGGCGGCCACGTTGAGGGCGGGGGAGTCCCGGATGTCGTCCGAGTTGGGCTTGAAGGCGGCGCCGAGGACGGCGACCCGGCGGCCCAGGAAGCCGCCGCCGCACTGCTCGCGGGCCAGCTCGACCATCCGGGAACGGCGCCGCATGTTGATCGAGTCGACCTCGCGCAGGAAGGTCAGCGCCTGGTCGGCGCCGAGCTCGCCGGCCCGGGCCATGAACGCGCGGATGTCCTTGGGCAGGCAGCCGCCGCCGAAGCCGAGGCCGGAGTTGAGGAACTTGCCGCCGATCCGCTCGTCGTAGGCGAGCGCCTTGCTGAGCTGGGTGACGTCCGCGCCGGCCGCCTCGCAGACCTCGGCCATCGCGTTGATGAAGGAGATCTTGGTGGCCAGGAAGGAGTTGGCGGCCGCCTTGACCAGCTCGGAGGTCGCGAAGTCGGTGACCATGAACGGCACCCCGGCCGCGATCGGCTCCGCGTACACCTCGCGCAGCGTCCGCTCGGCCCGCTCGCTCTGGGCGCCGACCACGATGCGGTCCGGCCGCAGGGTGTCCTGCACGGCGAACCCCTCGCGCAGGAACTCCGGGTTCCAGGCGAGTTCGGCGCCCTCGCCGACCGGCGCCAGCGCGGCCAGCCGCTCGGCCAGCCGGGCCGCCGAGCCGACCGGGACGGTGGACTTGCCGACCACCAGGGCGGGGCGGGTCAGGTGCGGCGCCAGCTCGTCGATCGCGGTGTCGACGTACGACATGTCCGCGGCGAACTCGCCCTTGCGCTGCGGGGTGTTGACGCAGATGAAGTGCACGTCGCCGAACTCGGCGGCCTCCTGGGCGGAGGTGGTGAAGCGCAGCCGTCCGGTCGAACCCTCGTGTCCGGCCACGTGCTTGAGCAGGAGCTCGGACAGCCCGGGCTCGTACATCGGGACGCGGCCGGCGGTCAGCATGGCGATCTTGTCGGGGTCGATGTCCAGACCCAGCACCTCGAAGCCGAACTCGGCCATCGCGGCGGCGTGCGTGGCGCCGAGATAGCCGGTGCCGATCACGGAGATGCGGAGGGTCACGGGTTCTCCTTGGATGCGGACGCGACCAGTGCGGATGCCCTGATGCTATCCGCCCTTCGGGGGAGCCCCGGGGTCGCCTGCACACACGGGACGCTAGGCAGCCGCAGGTCGGCGCCCTAGGATCTCTACTGAACGGTAGTTAACCGCGGTTTCGATTCGCACCGGGCGCCGGTCGGACCTCGATCGGGCGTCGGTCACTGAACGACGAGGCAGGCATCATGGCGGGCAGCGCAGGGGCGGCTGACTTCGATCTCTTCCGTATCTCCGAGGAGCACGGGATGCTCCGTGAGGCGGTGCGTTCGCTGGCCGAGGCGAAGATCGCTCCGTTCGCGGCGGAGGT
>NZ_JBHXLL010000067.1:0-34299 GCF_042721415.1 Kitasatospora sp. NPDC058444
CGCCGCCGGGCGCGGGCCCGGGGTCGGCCCGCCCGGCTTCGGGGCGGCGGGGGCGGCCGGCGCGGAAGGCGCGGCGGCAGCCGGGGTCGGACGGGGACCAGGGGTCGCGCTGGGGCGCGGACCCGGGGTCGGGGCGCCCGGCTTCGGGGCACCCGAGCCGGCGGCGGGGGAGGGCGCCGCGGTCTTCCGCGGGCCCGGCTTGGCAGCGGAACCACCACCGGTGGGGGACACACCAAGCGCGTCAGTCAACTTGCGCACGACCGGCGCCTCGATCGTCGAGGACGCCGAACGGACGAACTCGCCGAGCTCGGTGAGCTTGGCCATGACGGCCTTGCTCTCCAAGCCAAGCTCCTTGGCGAGTTCGTAAACCCGGACCTTAGCCACTTCACTCCTGTCTATGAGTCCGGGGGTCTCGTCCGCCGGACTGTCGCTACTTCATGGGCGTACCCATCGCGTACTCATCGCGTACTCATCGAGTGCTCATCGCAATCTCGACCTACTTCCACATCGCGAGGTACCTGACTGGTGGCACGGCGCGCGGCTGCCCGAACGCTGTGCTTGTTGCGGTGGTTCTCCGCCGCGCGAGCGGCGGCCGTCGCGGGAGGCGGCCCTGCTACGAGGCTTCGCCCGCCCGCTCCCCGATGAACCCGCGGAGCCGCTCGGTGTCGAGCGCGCCCTGGAGCCGGAAGGCCCGGGGGAACGCCCGACGGCGGACCGCGAGGTCGAGGCAGGCCGGATCGGGGTGCAGATGAGCGCCCCGGCCCGGGAGTGCGCCACGGGGGTCAGGGACACACTCGCCCTCGACCGCCGTGACACGCAACAGCTGGTGCTTGGCCGCGCGCTTGCGGCAGCCCACGCAGGTGCGTTCCGGGCGTGCCCGGACGTGCGTCCGGCCAGACGAAGGCAAGTCTACCCCTCCGAAGCGACATGGCGCCGCCCCACCGATCCCGAAGGACCGACGGGGACCGTCCAGGACAACACTGATTACCGGGCCTGCGATTCCTCGGCCTGGCCCTCGGTGTCCGGCCGGATGTCGATCCGCCAGCCGGTCAGGCGTGCGGCCAGGCGGGCGTTCTGCCCCTCCTTGCCGATCGCCAGCGACAGCTGGTAGTCCGGAACGATCACCCGGGCGGAGCGCTGGGCGGCGTCCACGATCTCCACGCTGGTCACCCGAGCGGGCGACAGGGCGGCGGCCACCATCTCCCGGGGGTCCTCGGACCAGTCGACGATGTCGATCTTCTCGCCGTGCAGCTCGCCCATCACCGCGCGCACCCGGGAACCCATCGGGCCGATGCAGGCGCCCTTGGCGTTCAGGCCCTGACGGCGCGACCAGACCGCGATCTTGGTCCGGTGACCGGCCTCACGGGCGATCGCCGCGATCTCCACGCTGCCGTCCGCGATCTCCGGGACCTCCAGCGCGAACAGCTTCTTCACCAGGCTCGGGTGGGTGCGCGACAGCGTCACCGAAGCACCGCGCACACCCCGGCGCACGGCCACCACGTAGCACTTCAGCCGGGTGCCGTGCCGGTAGTCCTCACCCGGCACCTGCTCCTGCGGCGGGAGGATGGCCTCCAGCTTGCCGATGTCGACCAGCACGTTCTTCGGGTCGTTGCCCTGCTGGACGACACCGGTGACGATGTCGCCCTCCTTGCCGGCGTACTCACCGAAGGTCTGGTCGTCGGCGGCGTCGCGCAGGCGCTGCATCATCACCTGGATGCCGATGCTGGACGCGATCCGGCCGAAGCCGTTCGGGGTGTCGTCGAACTCCTTCGGCTCGACGCCCTCGTCCAGCTCCGCCGGGTCCTCCATGGCCCACACGGTCACGTGGCCGCTCTTGCGGTCCAGGTGCACCCGGGCCCGGCGGCGCGAGCCCTCGGTGCGGTGGTACGCGGTGAGGAGGGCGGACTCGATGGACTCGACCAGCAGGTCGAAGGGGATGTTCTTCTCGTTGACCAGCGTGCGCAGGGCACTCATGTCGATGTCCACGGCTACGCCTCCTCGTCTTTCGTCACGTTCGTCATGGTCGTACGGCACCCGCGGGTCACTCGGCGCCGTCCTCCCCCTCGTCGAAGTCGGCGGCCTCGTCCAGGAGCTCGTCGTCGTCCTTGCGGTTGAACTCGACCTGGACACGCGCCCGGGCCACCTCCGCGTACGCCAGACGGCGCTCCTTCGGGCGGCCGCGCCCCTTCACCGGCTGCACCTCGACCAGTGCGCCGTCCTCGTCGGCCTCCAGCACCCGGGCGACGATCTCCCCGCCGTCCTCCAGGTGGATCTTGGCCAGCCGACCCTCGGCGCGCTGCCAGTGCCGGGGCAGGACCAGCGGACGCTCGGCACCCGGCGAGCCGACCTCCAGCAGGTACGCGTCGTCCCCCATCAGGTCCGACTCGTCCAGGGCCTCACCGACCACCCGGCTGAACTCGGCGATGGTGTCCATGTCCACGCCGCCGTCGGTGTCGACGTCGATCTGCACCTGCCGGCGGCTGCCCGCCCGGGTGACCCTGACGTCCTCCAGATCCAGTCCGGCCTGCTCGGCCAGCGGCTCCAGCAACGCTCGCAGCCGGTCGGTGTGGGTGGTGCTCATCCGGGTGGACTCCTCGGCCGCGTCTGCTGTTGTCAGAAGGTCGCCGCGTACCCCCGGTGCCACACCGGATCACGGCAGCTCGGCCCAAAGCCTATCCGGTCAAGCCCCCAACCACCGATTCCTGACCTCCGCCGGGCGCTCGCACACCACCCACTGCGAGCAACCTCACACCCGGCACCGCATCCCCGAACCGGGCCCGGGAACGTGGGGATTCTGTAATCATTCACGCCAACGAGGGCAGGCGGGGAGGCCGTCCTCCCGTACCCGTCCGGAGTGACCCCGATGCAGCCGCCCAGCCGACGGACCTTCCTGGCCCTCGGACTGTTCACCACCCTCACCGCCTGCACCGCCTCCGTCGGCGACCGGCGCGCCGGCCCCACCCCGACCCGCGACCCGGACACCCCGGTGCGCCTGCGCGCGGTCGCCGCCACCGACCTCCTGCTCGGCGCCTACGACAGCCTGCTCGCCGCCCCGGGCGCCCAGACCGCCCTGCTCCAGCCGCTGCGCGACGACGTCGTCCGGCACCGCGCCGAACTCGCCCAGGGCCTGCCGACCGCGAGCCCCTCCCCCACCAGCACCCCGTCCCGCTCCCTCCCGACCCTCCCCGAACTCGCCCTCCAGGAGCACCGGACCGCCGAGGCCCACCTCCACGACCTCGACGAGGTCAGCCCGGCCCTCGCCCGGCTGCTCGCCTCCGTCTCCGCCTGCAACGCCCTGCACGCCACGGCCCTCGGCGACCAGACCCCGGTCAAGACGCCCGACGCCGGCACCGAAGGCACCCCCGCCACCGGAGCCGCCGCCGTCCCCGCCCTCCAGACCGCCCTCAGCGCCGAACACGCCGCCGTCTACGGCTACGGCGTCGTCGGCGCCCACCTCCCCGACGACCCCCAACGCACCGACGCCCGCACCACCCACGCCGCCCACCAGGCCCGACGCGACACCTGGCAACGCCTCCTCACCACCCTCACCGCCGCCCCCACCCCCGCCGCCGGCGGCTACCAGCTCCCCTTCCCCGTCACCTCCCCCACCGACGCCACCAAACTCGCCGTCCACCTGGAAACCCGTCTGACCACCACCTACGCCGACCTGATCGCCACCATCCCCGCCCCCTACCGCCTCCTCACCGCCACCGCCCTGCGCGAATCCACCCTCCGCGCCCACCGCTGGGGCGCCCCCGCCACCCCCTTCCCCGGCATCCCCGACTGACCCCCGGCGCCCGCACCCACGCGCACCCCCACCCCAAACCCCGACAATGGACCCATGTCGGGATCCGAACCCACCCTCACCGTCCCCACCTGGCTGACGAACACCGTCACCGCCACCCACGGCGAGACCGGCCGCCAATGGCTCGCCACCCTCCCCGCCAAGGCCGCCACCCACCTCGCCGCCTGGAACCTCACCCCGGAACGGACCCTCGACCCCGGCGGCAGCCTCAGCCTCGTCGCGTACGTCCACCGCGACGACCTCTCCCCCGCCGTCCTCAAGGTCGGCCTGCCCACCCCCGAGACCGCCCCCGAGCACGCCGCCCTCACCCACTGGGCCGGCCGCGGAGCCGTCCTCCTCCTCGACGCCGCCCCCGCCGAGGGCGTCCTCCTGCTCGAACGCCTCCACGGCGGGATCCCGCTGCGCTCCCTCGCCGAGCCGAAGGCCATGCTGGAGGCCACCAGCCTGCTGCACCGGCTCTGGACGGAGCTCCCCGAGGGCCACCCCTTCCCCGCCGTCGACCAACGGATCGCCACCACCGCGGACCTCGCGGAGCGCCTCGGCACCGCCGACGCGCGGCAGCTGGTCGCCGAGGCCCTGGACACCGCCCGGAACCTGGCCGACTCCGCCGACGAGTCCTTCCTCCTGCACGGCGACTTCCACCACGGCAACGTGCTGGCCGCCGACCGGTCCCCCTGGCTGGCCATCGACCCGCGCCCGCTGGCCGGCGAGCGCGCCTACGACCTGGCCCGCCTCGCCCTGGACCGGGCCGACACCCTGGTCGGCTCCCCCGGTGCCCCCGCCGCCGCCCGCCGCCGTCTGGGCCGGCTCTCCGAGTCCCTCGAGGTCGACCGGGAACGCCTCCACGGCTGGACCCTCTTCCGCGCCGTCGACCTCGCCCTCCGCGCCCTCGCCGCGGACCGCCGCGAGGACGCCGAGCTCTACCTCGAATTCGCCAACTCCCTCTGACCGGAAGGCCCTTGCGAGGCCTGCCGGCCTGCACCGGACCTGCGCCGGACCCACACCGGGCCTACACCCCGGCAGCTCCCCGCAGCGGCAGCCGGGCCCCCATCACCGCGTACAGCCGGTCCGTCGCCGGGAACTGCACCGCCCGCGCCAGGTCCTGGTACCCCAGCGCCCGGTACAGCCGCCGCGCCGGGGTCTCCGCGTCGATCGCCGAGAGGATGCTCCGCTCCAGGCCCGACCCCTCGCACAGCGTCCGGATGATCCGCGAGCCGACCCCCTGCCCCTGGAACTCCGGCAGCACGTGCAGCTCGGTGACGGCGAACACCCCGTCCAGCCAGTCCCCGTACCCCCCGGCGGTCAGGTAGGGCTCGATCACGGTGCTCCACCAGTGTTCCCGCCGGTTGGGCATCCCGTACCCGAACCCGACCAGCCGCCCCCCGCTCATCGCCCCCAGCGCGATCACCCCGGGCTGCTGGGCGTGCCGCCCCACGATGTGCAGCCGTACCGCGACCTCCTCGGGCGTCAGCCCGAAGGCCACCGCCTGGACCTCCAGCGCCTGGGGCGCCCAGGCCGCGAGGTCGATGGCCTCGATCGTCACACCGGTCAGCTGATCCATGCTCCGGACGTTACTACCCGCGGCCCCGCGGCGCGGCCGAAGATCCCAACAGTGCCTCGCCCGTCCCCCACCGTCCCCCACCGGCCCCGCCCCGGCCCGTCCCGACCCGGACCCGCCCCGTCTCAGAACAGCACACTCATGAACGCCCCGACCTCCCGGAACCCCACCCGCCGGTACGTCGCCCGGGCCCGCAGGTTGAAGTCGTTGACGTACAGCGACACCACCGGCGCCACCTCCCGCAACGCGACCTCCAGGACCGCCGCCATCCCCGTCTCGGAGAGCCCCCGCCCCCGGTGCTCCGGAGCGACCCAGACCCCCTGGATCTGGCAGGCCCCTTCCGTCACCGCCCCGATCTCCGCCTTGAAGACGACCTGCCCGTCCTCTCCGAACCGCGCGAACGACCGCCCGGTGGACACGAGTTCGGCCACCCGGGCCTGGTAGAGGAGCCCGCCGTCCCCCGCCAGCGGCGACACCCCCACCTCCTCGGTGAACATCGCCACGCACGCCGGCATCAGGGCCTCGAGCTCGGCCGGCCGCACCCTGCGCACCAGCGGATCCGGCGCGATCTCCGCCGACGGCACCGCGGTCGCCAACAGCGGCTGGTGCGCCCGCACTTCCCGGGCCGGCCCCCAACTGCGCTCCAGCAGCGCCCAGAAGGCCGCCGTGGCCGCCGCGGGACCGACGATCGAGGAGCAGCGCCGCCCCTGCCGGCGGGCCCGCTCCGCGAACGCCGCGACCGCCTCCGACCCGGCGTCGACGAGGACCAGGTTCGCCCCGGCGTAGCAGAGCGCGCCCAGCGCCCCGTCCCCGTCGTACCAGCCCCACAGCTCGCCGCCGAGCCGCCACGGGTCCAGTCCGACAGCCTCGACCCTGGTCGCGACGAACGCGTTGGCGACCGGATCGCGGTGGAGGATCTCCAGGGCTTCCGGCAGGTCCGGCGGCTCCAGCACGCGGGTGGTGGCCAGGGCCCGGGCGGCCTGGAAGGAGCTCGGGAGCATCACACCTCGATCGAGCATCGAGACAGCACCTCACTGAGACGACTCTGGCCGCACCCTACTCCGTGGCCCCACCCGGCTACGGCCGCGGGGCCGTCCGCGAACGGACGGCCCCGCTTCCGGTAAGCACCGCACGGGTGCTCCCGTACGGTCAGGACAGCCGACGGCTGTCGGTACACGCTACGCGGGGATCGCTCCCGCGCGAGCACGCGGGGTTCGCTCCCCGCGCCCCGTCACTCCCCGGCGACCACGGTCGGCGCCCCGGACTCGACGCCCGCCGCCTGCATCTGCTCGGCGAGCTTGAGCGCCTCCTCGATCAGGGTCTCGACGATCTTCGACTCCGGAACGGTCTTGATGACCTCGCCCTTGACGAAGATCTGCCCCTTGCCGTTGCCGGAGGCGACCCCGAGGTCGGCCTCCCGGGCCTCGCCCGGACCGTTCACGACGCAGCCCATGACGGCCACCCGCAGCGGCACCTCCATGCCCTCCAGCCCGGCGGTGACCTCCTCCGCGAGCTTGTAGACGTCCACCTGGGCGCGCCCGCAGGACGGGCAGGAGACGATCTCCAGGCCGCGCTCACGCAGCCCGAGCGACTCCAGGATCTGGTTGCCGACCTTGATCTCCTCGGCCGGCGGGGCGGAGAGCGAGACCCGGATGGTGTCGCCGATGCCCTCGGCCAGCAGCGCGCCGAAGGCGACCGCCGACTTGATGGTGCCCTGGAAGGCCGGCCCGGCCTCGGTCACGCCGAGGTGCAGCGGGTAGTCGCACGCGGCGGCGAGCTGGCGGTAGGCGTTGATCATCACGACCGGGTCGTTGTGCTTGACCGAGATCTTGATGTCGCGGAAGTCGTGCTCCTCGAACAGCGAGCACTCCCACAGCGCCGACTCGACCAGCGCCTCCGGGGTGGCCCGGCCGTACTTCTCCAGCAGGCGCTTGTCCAGCGAGCCGGCGTTGACGCCGATCCGGATCGGGATGCCGGCGTCCTTGGCGGCCTTGGCGATCTCGCCGACCTTGTCGTCGAAGGCCTTGATGTTGCCCGGGTTGACGCGCACCGCGGCGCAGCCGGCGTCGATCGCCGCGAAGACGTACTTCGGCTGGAAGTGGATGTCCGCGATGACCGGGATCTTCGACTTCTTGGCGATGATCGGCAGCGCGTCGGCGTCGTCCTGCGACGGGCAGGCGACCCGGACGATCTGGCAGCCGGACGCGGTGAGCTCCGCGATCTGCTGCAGCGTGGCGTTGACGTCCGCGGTCACCGTGGTGGTCATCGACTGCACCGACACCGGGGCGTCGCCGCCGACCGGAACGTTGCCGACCATGATCTGCCGGGAGTAGCGACGCTTGGCCAGCGGCTTGAGCGGCAGGGACGGAATACCGAGCGAGATCGCGGTCATGTGCGCAGGGTTCCCCGGGGTTGAGGTGTGGTCGACCGCCCGGCCGTGACACGGCCGAGGCCGGGCGCGCTGACGATCGCGCACCCGGCCTCCACGGTACGGCACCGCCATGGCGCCCAGCACACCCGTGGTACCCGAACGCCCTAACTGATCTTCACCGGGTTCACCAGGTCGGCGACCATCACCAGCAGGGTGAAACCGATGAAGATGCTGGCCACCACGTACGCCACCGGCATCAGCTTGGCGACGTCGAAGGGGCCCGGGTCGGGCCGCCTGAACAGCTGTGCGAACCGGCGCCGGACCGCCTCCCAGGCCGCGCCGGCGATGTGCCCGCCGTCCAGCGGGAGCAGCGGCAGCATGTTGAAGAGGAAGAGCGACAGGTTGATGCCGGCCAGCAGGTTCACGTAGAACGCGATCCGCTGGGTGCCGGGGATGTCGAGCGAGAAGACCTCGCCGCTGACCCGGGCGGCGCCCACCATGCCGATCGGCGAGTCCGGGTCGCGCGGGGCGTCGCCGACGACCGCGTTCCACAGCCCCGGGATCTTGCCCGGCAGGGCGATGAGCGACTTCACCCCGTTCTCGGCCGTGTCGTACATCCGGTCGAGCGACTGCCCGAATCCCAGCTGGACCACACCACTCGCGGGGGTGAATCCGAGGAACCCGGCCTCGACGGTCTGGCCCTTGAGCGGGACGCCGTTGCCGTCGTACTTCTGGACGTCGTTGACCGCGATGGTCGGGTTGAGGGTGAGCTGCTCCCCGCCCCGCTCGACCACGACCGGCACGCTCTTCCCGGCCGACTCGCGGATGTCCGCCTGGAGCTGCGCGTAGCTGTCGATCCGGTCCCCGTCGAAGGAGAGGATCTTGTCGCCCGCCTTCAGTCCGGCCTGGGCGGCCGGGGTCTGGGGGGCGCCCTCCGGGCAGGTGTCCCTGGGCTGGCCCGCCTTGACCACGCACTTCTCGACGGAGCTGACCGTCGGCACGCTCATGTTGACGCCGAAGCCCATCATGACGGTCAGGAAGAGCCCGAACGCCAGGATCAGGTTCATGAACGGCCCGGCGAACATGACGATCATGCGCTTCCAGGGCTTGCGGGTGTAGAAGAGCCGCTGCTCGTCACCCTCCTGGATCTCCTCGTAGGAGGCCTCGCGGGCGTCCTCGATCATGGTGCGCCAGGGCGAGCTGCTGCGCTTGGTGATCCGGCCGTCCTCACCCGGCGGGAACATCCCGATCATCCGGATGTACCCGCCGAACGGGATCGCCTTGATGCCGTACTCGGTCTCGCCCTTCCGGCGCGACCAGAGGGTCGGGCCGAAGCCGACCATGTACTGCGGCACCCGGATGCCGAACAGCTTGGCCGTGGAGAGGTGGCCGAGTTCGTGCCAGGCGATCGAGATGAGCAGCCCGATGACGAAGACCAGGATGCCGACCACCGTCAAAACCGTTGCCACCGTTGGTCCTCCGTCATGCCGCTCCGCTCATCGTCTCGTCCTACCGCAATCTGGGCCATCGGCCGACCGTCAGCCGGCCGCCAGCTCGCGGGCCCGGGCGCGCGCCCAGTCCTCCGCGTGCAGGACGTCCTCCACCGTCAGGGAAGTTCCCGCCGCGGCGCCGTCCCGCTGACCGTGCTCGGCCACGACCTTGGCAACAGTGTCCACGATTCCGGTGAAAGCGAGGCGGCCCTTCAGGAACGCCTCCACGCACTCCTCGTTGGCCGCGTTGAAGACCGCCGGGTTGGTGCCCCCCAGCGAGCCCACCTCACGGGCCAGCTCGACCGCCGGGAAGGCCTCGTCGTCCAGCGGGAAGAACTCCCACGTGGCGGCCCTGGTCCAGTCGCAGGCGGGAGCGGCGTCCGGCACCCGGTCCGGCCAGCCCAGGCCCAGCGCGATCGGCATCCGCATGTCCGGCGGGCTGGCCTGGGCCAGGGTCGAACCGTCGGTGAACTCCACCATCGAGTGCACCACCGACTGCGGGTGCACCACGACCTCGATCCGGTCGAACGGCACGTCGTACAGCAGGTGCGCCTCGATCACCTCCAGGCCCTTGTTCACCAGGGTGGCCGAGTTGATCGTGACGACCGGGCCCATCGCCCAGGTCGGGTGCGCCAGCGCGTCCTGCGGGGTCACCCCGGCCAGCTGCTCACGGGTGCGGTTGCGGAACGGGCCGCCGCTGGCGGTGACCACCAGCTTGCGCACCTCGGCCCGGGTGCCGCCGGCCAGCGCCTGGAACAGCGCGGCGTGCTCGGAGTCCACCGGCACGATCTGGCCCGGCTTCGCCACCGCCTTCACCAGCGGACCGCCGACGATCAGCGACTCCTTGTTGGCCAGCACCAGCACCCGGCCCGCCTCCAGCGCGGCCAGCGTCGGCCGCAGGCCGATCGAACCGGTGATGCCGTTCAGCACCGAGTGGCACTCCAGGGCGGCCAGCTCGGTCGCCGCGTCCGGGCCCACCAGCACGGTCGGCAGCGGACGGCCCGCCGCCTTCGCGGCCAGCGCCTCGCGCAGCGCCGGCTCGGCCGCCGGATCGGCCACCGCCACGGTGTGCACGCCCAGCCGCACCGCCTGCTCGGCGAGCAGCTCCACCCGGCCGCCCGCCGCCGACAGGGCGACCACCCGGAAGCGGTCCGGGTTGCGGAGCACCACGTCGATGGCCTGGGTGCCGATCGAGCCGGTGGAACCCAGGATCACCAGCTCCCGGGGGCCGGAGGGGTCCGCCACGGTGGGCGTGAAGCGCAGCTGCGGGTGGGCGAGCGAAGTCATGCGCCCATTGTGTCCCCTCCGCGGCACCGCCCCGGACTTCCGCGGGCTCCTGCGGGCTTCCGCGGCCTTCTGCGGGCTTCCACAGGCTTCCGCGGCCTTCTGCCGGATTCCCCGGGCCGAGCCGCCCGTCGCGGGCTACCGTCGGAACCATGCGTACCGTCATCGCCGGAGGCCACGGACAGATCGCGCTCCGGCTGGAACGGCTGCTCGCCGCCCGCGGCGAGCGCCCCGGCGGAATCATCCGCCGCCCCGAACAGGCCCAGGACCTCGTCGACGCCGGCGCCGAGCCGCTGCTGCTCGACCTGGAGGCCGCCACCGCCACGCAACTCGCCGGACTGCTGACCGGTGCCGACGCGGTCGTCTTCGCGGCCGGCGCCGGACCGGGCAGCGGCGCCGCCCGCAAGAACACCGTGGACCGGGACGCCGCCGTACTGCTCGCCGACGCCGCCGAACTCGCCGGGGTCCGCCGGTACCTGATGGTCTCGTCGATGGGCGCCGACGCCGAGGCCCGCCACCCCGCCGACGAGGTCTTCGAGACCTACCTGCGGGCCAAGGGTGCCGCCGACGACGCCGTCCGGGCCCGGACCGGCCTGGACTGGACGGTGCTGCGCCCCGGGCGGCTCACCGACGGCCCCGGCACCGGACTCGTCCGACTCGCCCCCTCGGTCGACCGCGGCGCGGTGGACCGGGCCGACGTGGCCGCCGTCCTGGCCGCCCTGCTGCACGAACCCGGCACCGCCGGCCTGACCCTGGAACTGGTCTCCGGGAACGTCGCCGTCGCGGAGGCGGTCGCCGCGGCCGCCGGGCACGACGGCTGAGCCCGCGGGGAACCCGACGGGCCCGGGGCCCCCGGGGCACCAACGCGAGGAGGGCCCGGTTCGGCGAACCGGGCCCTCCTGCCGCAGCACCGCTACGGCACCACTACGGCACCGCTACGACGTCGCTCAGTCGCTCAGAGGTCGAGGCCGGTCAGGACCATGACCTTCTCGACGGTGTAGTCGTCCATCGCGTACTTGACGCCCTCACGGCCGACACCGGAGTCCTTGACACCGCCGTACGGCATCTGGTCGGCACGGTAGGACGGCGCGTCGCCGATGATCACACCGCCGACCTCCAGCTCCCGGTGGGCGCAGAAGGCGGTCTGCAGGTCGTGGGTGAACACGCCCGCCTGGAGACCGAACGCGGAGTCGTTGACAGCCGCGAAGGCCTCGTCCACGCCGTCCACCTTGTGCAGCGACAGCACCGGGCCGAACACCTCGGCCTTGGCCAGGATGGCGTCCTCGGGCAGGTCGGCCAGCACCGTCGGGGCGTAGGTCGCGCCCTCACGGGTGCCGCCGGTGAGCACCTTGGCGCCCTTGGCGACCGCGTCCTCGACCCAGGACTCGACACGCTTCGCGGCGTTCTCGTCGATCAGCGGGCCGACGTCGGTGGCGTCGTCGCTCGGGTCACCGGTCACCTGCGCGCGGACCTTGGCGACGACCTTCTCCACCAGCGCGTCGTACACCGACGCGTCGGCGATCACCCGCTGCACCGAGATGCACGACTGGCCGCCCTGGTAGTTGGCGAACATCGCGATCCGGGTGGCCGCCCAGTCCAGGTCGGCCTCCGAGGACCAGTCGGCGAGCACCACGGCCGCGGCGTTGCCGCCGAGCTCCAGGGTGCAGTGCTTGCGCGGCACCGAGTCCATGATCTGGTAGCCGACCTTGTCCGAACCGGTGAAGGAGATCACCGGCAGGCGCTCGTCCTGCACCAGGGCCGGCATCCGGTCGTTCGGCACGGTCAGGATCGACCAGGAGCCGACCGGCAGGTCGGTCTCGGCCAGGATCTCGCCCAGCACCATCGCCGACAGCGGGGTCGACGGAGCCGGCTTCAGGATGATCGGGGCACCGACCGCGATCGCCGGGGCGACCTTGTGGGCGACCAGGTTCAGCGGGAAGTTGAACGGGGCGATCCCCAGCACCACGCCGCGCGGGAAGCGGCGCACCACCGCGAAGCGGCCCACGCCACCCGGGTCGGTGTCCAGGCGCATGGTCTCGCCGTTGGTGCGGCGCGCCTCCTCGGCGGCCCAGCGGAAGACCGACACCGCGCGGCCGATCTCACCGCGGGCCCACTTGATCGGCTTGCCGTTCTCGGCGCTGACCAGCTGGGCGAGCTCCTCGGTGCGCTCGGTCAGCCGCTTCGCCACGTGGTCCAGGGCGGCGGCACGCTGGTGCGCCGGCGTGGCGGCGAACACCGGCAGCGCGGCCACGGCGGCGTCCAGCGCCTCCTCGACCTGAGCCTCGGTCGGGATGCTCACCCTGCCGACCAGACGGCCGTCCCAGCTGTTGTGCACCTCGAAGTCGGCGTCACCGCTCGCCCGGCGGCCGGCGAGCCAGAAATCGTACGTGGTGGTCACCGTGGTACCGGCCCTCTCCTCGTCTGTCCTACGGCCCACGGACGTGGGACCCGGTTTTGAGGGTAGGCGGGGCGACGCACCGACCGGATTGGCCGACTAGGAGCGTTCGCCCCCGGGGCCACTCCACCGCGTCCTACCGGGGCACGGCCGCACCGGGCCCCGTGCACGGCCGGGCCCCAGCCAGGGGCCGCACGTGCCACCGCGGCGCGTCACTCCTCGCCGGACCGCAACGCCAGCCACAGCTCCATCCGCACGTCCGTGTCGTCCAGCGACCGGCCCAGCAGCTCCTCGACCCGGCGCATCCGGTAGCGCAGCGTGTGCCGGTGCACCCCCAGGTCCGCCGCCGCCGCGTCCCACTGGCCGTGCCGCGACAGCCACGCCCGCAACGAGGCCACCAGATCCCCGCGAGCCGTCCGGTCGTGCTCCCGCAGCGGCCGCAACAGCCCCTCCGCGAACGCCGTCACCGCGTCCTCGCCCAGCAGCGGCAGCAGCGACCCCGCGCCGACCTCCTCGTGGTCCACCGACCGGCGGCCACCACGCAGCGCCACCGCCAGCGCCCGCTCGGCCTGCGCGTGCGCCGTCCCGGCCTCCTCCAACGCGGCCGGCGCCGACACGCCCAGCGACAGGCCCTCGTGCTCCTCCACCGCGCCCAGACAGGCCCGGTGCACCGCACCGTTGTCCAGCGCCAGCACCATCAGCCGCGGCCCGTGCGCGCCGTCCTCCCGCGCCACCAGCAGCTTCTCGCCCACCCGGGCGCCCGCCTGCTCGGCCCGGTCACCCAGCTCCCCGAGCGCCTCCGCGGCATCCCCGTTCGCCGGCCCGGCCCCGGCCACCAGAACCCGCACCGTCCCCTCCGGCATCCCCCCGAACAGCCCCACCGCCACCTGGCGGGCCGTCGCCACCTCACCGGCCAGCACCATCCGCAGCAGCGCCGCGCCCATCCGCTCCTCGGCCTGCCGCAGCTCCCGCGAACGCTCCAGGGTCAGCGTCAGCAGCGCCACCGCCGCGTTCAACACGTACCGCTCGGTCGGCGTGATCCGGTCCTCGGTCCCGACCGCCAGGAAACCCCGGGCCCGCCGGTCCGCCCCCAGCGACTGGACCACCACGTAGTCCTCGTCCGCCGTGTCTATCCCCGGCGCACGCCCCTGCAACGCCGCACTCGACGGCGCCGGCCGCCGACGCAGCCGGTCCACCTCCGCCGCCAGCCGCCCCGCCCGGCGCGCCGCCCAGTCCGGCGCCACCACCGACAGCGCGCCCGACCCGTCGTACAGCGCCGCCCAACCCCCCAGCCGGGCCGCCAGCCGACGCACCACCGCCGTCGTACCGTCCTTGCCGAGCGCCGCCCGGGTCAACTCCTCCTGCGCCTCGAAGCTGGTCGTCACCGCCTCGTACTGCTCCGCGGCCAGCGCCGCCGACACCACCTTGCTGATCGCGATGAACGGCGTCGGCTCCGGCACCCGCAACAGCGGCAGCCCACGCTGCGCCGCCGCGTCCACCAGCGGCTGCGGCACCTCGGTGTGCGACAACCCCACCCCGAGCCCCAGCCCGACCACCCCCGCATCGGCCAGCCGGTGCACGTACGCCTGCAGCTGCGCCGCCGTACGGCCCAGCTTGATACCGGTGGTGAGCAGCAGCTCACCACCCTCCAGGAACGGTGTCGGGTCGTCCAGCTCACTGGTGTGCACCCAGCGGACCGGCCGCTCCAGGTGATCCGCACCGGCGAGGACCGTCAGATGGAGCGACGTGTTGCGGACGACGGAGGCGAGTGTGGGGGGCATGGCACCTTCGAAGGATCGACCTGACCGCGCCGTTGCGGCCGGGCGAGGAGAGGGACGTGGGACTGGTGAGGGTCTCTCCCCTTCATTATGGACGCCCCGGACAACCCGCACTGCCGAATCCACCTCGAAGGCGACTTCCCCGGCAGCCCGCCATCACCCCCTGAGATCCACCAGCAACGGCGGAACCTGCTCCCCCGACACCGCCGTCAACGACACCACCGCATGCCCCGCCGGCAGCGCGTGCGCCAGATCCGACGGCGACCACCGCAACCGCTCCACATCCCGCGTCGTCACCGACTCCGTCTGCGCCGTCGTCCCCGACAACGCCTTCCGCCCGATCCGCCCGGCCCGCCGTATCACGCCACCGGAGGTGTCGGGGGTGTGGGTGACCTCCGTCTCATGGACGACGTGTGTGCCCCACGCCTCCGAGAAGAACTTCCCGTCCCAAGGTGCAATACCGGGGAAGACCATCCGGCAGCCCACCGCTCCGAACAAGGGAGTCCTCAGCGATTCCGGCAGATCCATCAGGGTACGGAGCAGCAGCACAGCACCCGCATTGGCGCCGCGCATCCGCTGGAGGCCGCGAACGGTGTTCGCGTCCAGGGCGGCGGACGCGTCGTCCACCACCAGACCGGCGAACAGCGAACGGTCCTCGCGGGTGGCCGCCGCCACCACGAACTGTCCCACCACGAGACGGGAGAGAATCCGAGCGGCCTCTGGGTGGCTTCGCTCAGGCAGCTTCACCCGAACGCGGAGCGGGTGGTCAAGCGCTCGCATGGCGAATGGCAGACGGCCTGTACCGTCCGTGGCAAAGGCCCCCTCGAAAGCCGGACGGTCGAGTAGTGCCAAGCGGTCCGCAAGAAGGATCCCTGGGTCGTCGGCGCGCTCCTGCTGCCGCTGCCGGTACTCGAGGTCCCGCTCGTAGACCGACAGCCGACCCATTGCCCGAAGGGCCTTGACGAGCGGTTCCATCACATCCGGCTCCCCGGAGAGCAGCGCCCGTAGTTCACGAACCCCCGGATAGCGCCCGTAGGCCGTGTTGAACGGTCCGACCACCTGTTGAAGCGCTGTCCGGGTGCTCTCCGCACGCGCGATCAGTTCGTCAGGCAGCAAGGCGTCCGCGAGTCTGGCAGCGGCCTCGTCGGGATCCCGCGTTGCTCCGTAGAGGTCCAGCCCGTAGACCGAACCCGGCTCGCCCGGTGCGATCACCACGTCGTACCAATCGTCCGGGCCAAGGTCCGCGTCCGCTGCGCCGACCACCACGACGCATGCCGTCCCAGCCAACGTCTGGAGACACAGAGACTCCGTGACAGGCCGAGCGAGTCGAGCCGTCTTGCCGGTTCCGGCGGGACCGACGGCCAGCAGCGACGTGCCAAGGACGCTCGGATCCAAGGCGAATCCGGTCGACCGGTGACCGTGCGGGTTCTTGACCACGTCCTGCGTCGTGCCGAGAAGCACCTGCTGCACCAGCAGGTCGTGCTGGGCCCTCCTCGTCACCAGGTCCCGGGCCTCCGAGGGGTGTGAGAAAGCTGCAGCTCCTCGTGCGAGCACCTGGTCGACGAAAGCGGGGAGGAAAACAGCATCGGCCTGGGCGGACTCCCAAGCCCGCTGGATGCGGACGTAGTCGACGTCCCCCGCCTTCTCGCGATCCAGATTCTCGGCCGCCGCCAACGCTCCATTCGATCGCTGGGCGAACCACGGGTCGGCAAAGGGCGACGACTCGAGGTCGCTGGCGGGCCTGGCCGGGGCGGGCCCCTCGTGGGTGATCGCCCGAGCAAGGACCGGAGCGATGTTCTTCCGCCACCCGGAGCGTGTGAGGAAGCGGCGGGCGACCTCACGCCACCGACCGGTGCGCCAGAACACAGCAGCCGCGCAACTGATGGTGATCAGGTTGATGAGGACCTGGACGGTATTGAACTGCTCCGGCGACGTCCCGGCGAACCACCCGAGGAGTCCCACCAGCCACACGAGCACGAACGTGCCGATGTAATACGTCGCGACAGTGGCGACGAGGTTCAGGGCGGCACGCCACAGCAGCTGCCCTGTGGGGACTTTCGCTTCCTCCGCCTCGGTGGGATCGGTCCACTTGTAGCCCTGCCGGAAGATCCCGGGAGCCGCTTCCGGCCGAGGAATCGCCACCCACGCCGGAAGGTCGAAGGAGCCGTCCGCGCCCCCGCCGGGGCGTTGGTGGGGCAGGGGGGTCGGGAGTCTGGTGGTGGTGCGCTCGCTCTGGTGGTGTGCCCCGTCCTGTGCCATGTACGGCCCCGCTCCCTCGCCCGCCCGGCCCGACCGCCGTCGGTGCCGCCATACCCATGCCGCCGTACCGGCGACACGCCCGCGCTCAGGGTAGTGGAGCGTGGCCTGCGGGTAGTCGTGCCATCCGCGCTGGCCGTGCCGGACAAGTCGGACGGCGCACTGCTACCGAGTGGCGCGTGCCCGGGTGGGGAGGGCGGCCGTAGCCTGCGAAGCACCGAGCCGAGAAGTCTGGAGAAACCCCATGAGCGCCGCAACGCCGCTCCCGCAGGAGCGCCGCCTGGTCACCGCGATCCCCGGTCCGAAGTCGCAGGAGCTGCACGCCCGCAAGCTGGGTGCGGTGGCGGCCGGTGTCGGCACCACCCTGCCGGTGTACGTGTCCCGTGCCAACGGCGGCGTGTTGGAGGACGTGGACGGCAACTCGCTGATCGACTTCGGTTCCGGCATCGCCGTGACCAACGTCGGCAACAGCGCCGAGGCCGTGGTGGCCCGGACGACCGAGCAGCTGGGCAACTTCACCCACACCTGTTTCATGGTGACCCCGTACGAGGGTTACGTGGCGGTCGCCGAGCAGCTGAACGAGCTGACCCCGGGTGACCACGAGAAGCGCACCGCGCTGTTCAACTCGGGCTCCGAGGCCGTCGAGAACGCGGTGAAGATCGCCCGCGCCTACACCAAGCGCCAGGCCATCGTGGTGTTCGACCACGGCTACCACGGCCGGACCAACCTGACCCTGGCGCTGACGGCGAAGAACATGCCGTACAAGCAGGGCTTCGGTCCGTTCGCCCCCGAGGTCTACCGCGTGCCGGTCGCCTACCCGTACCGCTGGCTGACCGGTGCGGAGAACGCCGCCGCCGAGGCCGCCGCCCAGGCGATCGACACCATCAACAAGCAGATCGGCGCGGAGAACGTCGCCGCGATCATCATCGAGCCGATCCAGGGCGAGGGCGGCTTCATCGAGCCGGCCAAGGGCTTCCTGCCGGCGATCGTGGAGTTCGCGAAGGCGAACGGCATCGTGTTCGTCGCGGACGAGATCCAGACCGGTTTCTGCCGCACCGGCCAGTGGTTCGCGTGCGAGGACGAGGGCATCGTCCCGGACCTGATCACCACCGCCAAGGGCATCGCCGGTGGTCTGCCGCTGTCGGCCCTGACCGGCCGCGCCGAGATCATGGACGCCGCGCAGACCGGTGGCCTGGGTGGCACCTACGGCGGCAACCCGGTGGCCTGTGCCGCCGCGCTGGGCGCCATCGAGACCATGAAGGAGCAGGACCTCAACGGCAAGGCGCAGCGGATCGGCGAGATCATGCTGGGCCGCCTGCGGGCCATGCAGGAGAAGTACGAGATCATCGGTGAGGTCCGTGGCCGCGGCGCGATGATCGCCGTCGAGCTGGTGGTTCCGGGCGGCAAGGAGCCGAACGCGGAGGTCACCGCGGCCATCGCCAAGGCCTGCCACGCCGAGGGCCTGGTCGTGCTGACCGCCGGCACCTACGGCAACGTGCTGCGCTTCCTGCCGCCGCTGGTCATGCCGGAGCACCTGCTGAACGAGGGCCTGGACATCCTGGAGGGTGCGTTCGCCGCCCTCTGAGCGGTGTCGCCCGTCAGGTCGTGAACCCCCGCCGGAGGGTTGTCCGGACAGCGCTGAACGGCCCGTGGGGACCTCTGGTCCGCACGGGCCGTTCGGTTTCCGGCGTGCCGTGCGGGCGGTCCGGGCATGATCGACGGGACGCCCCGGAGGTTGCCCCGCGCGGGGTGAAGATGATGTGGGGAATCGCTGAAGGCGCTCGGCGTGGAAGGGCTGTTGACGTAGTGTCATCGCAGATGGACAGCGAGCCTCAGCCGTTGGCGCGGCCGTCCGTGGGGCCCCTGCGGGGGCCGGTTCCGCGGGTGCCGCACGAGGACGACCAGGCCGGCCCGGGAGGGTCGGCGCACACCGAAGGCCGATCGACCGACCGTCCGACCCACACCCCCCGGGGCGCACGGAACGGCGATCATCAGAGCCGCCCCGGAGCTCTCCCCCCTGCTCCGGGGCGGCTGTCCGCCGTCTGGGGCCGGGCGGCGCGGTCGGTGGCCGTGCCGGTGGTCGCGGTGCTGCTGCTGGTGGTGGTGTCCTGGCAGGTCGCGGCGGACGGGCCGCTGCTCGGCGTGGACCGTGCGGTCCGCCGGGCGGTCGGTTCGGCGCACCGGGATTTCCCGAGCGCCTGGTTCGACGGGCTCGGCCACCTCCTGTCGGACCTGGGCGGCAGCGTGCCGGCGATCCCGGTGCTGCTGCTGGCCGGCGCACTGGCCGCGTGGCTGGGGCGGCGGGCCGGGGCCGGGCACTGGTGGCTGCCGCTGCCGGTGGCGGCGTTGACGGCGGTGCTGATCCCGCTGCTGGTGGTCCCGGCGAAGTCGGCGTTCGCCCGGCCGGGTCCGCTCGGGGAGCCGCTGTCGGCGGGCCAGTGGGGCTGGTACCCCTCCGGGCACACGGCGACGGCGACGATCTCGTACGGGGTGGCGGCGCTGCTGCTGGCCCGGGTGGCGGGGCCGCGCGCCGTCCGGGGGCTGACGGCGGGTGCGGTGCTGCTGTCGCTCGGGGTGGGCGCGGGGCTGGTGTGGAGCGACTTCCACTGGCTGCTGGACGTGGTGGCGAGCTGGTGCCTGGCCGTCCTGGTGCTGTGGTCGTTCGCCCGGTGGCTGCCCCGGCCGGGTTCCGGGGGGCGTCAGGCCTCGGGGGCCTCCTCGTTGCGGTGAACCAGGCCGGGCTCGCCGTTGTCCCGGTGCCATTCGATGACGAGTTCGTCGCGGGCGCCGAAGCGGACGAGGTGGCGGCCGACGACGTCCTCCAGGCCGGGCAGGTTCTCGCGCTCGCCCTCGACGGTGAGCAGCAGCGCGTCGGGTTGTGCTTCCAGGGTGGCGGTGCCGGCGCCGAAGACCATCGTGCCGCGGCCGGTCTCCTCGGAGTAGACGGCTTCGATCTTGCGCCCCATGTGGGCGGTGAGCTGCTTGGCGTAACGGCCCGGGCGGTCGGTGGCGACGCGGGCTTCGGAGCGGGGCATGGGCCCTCCAAGGTCGGGAAGGGGAACTTAGGGTCCCCTCACTTGGGGCAACGCTAACCCAGATGCTGAGCTTGGCTCAACATATTTCCGCGATCGCCCTCCGCCGCCGGTGGCGGGCCCGGGACCGACGGCTACCCTTGGGCGGACGCCAGCCGAGGAGACCGCCGATGACCACCACGCCGACCGACGAACCGGCGGACCCCTCTCCCGACCCCCGGCCCGGCACCCCCGGCGCCGCCGGCATCCCTGGCACCCCCGACACCGCCGGCACCGCCGCCGAACTGGCCGACGCGATGACCAGGGCGATCAAGCGGATCCGCCGTCAGACCGGCTGGCGGCTGGAGCCGTACGGCATCACCCCCGGCCAGGCCCGGGCCCTGCGGATGCTCGCCCACGTGCCCGGTTGCGAGACGCCGGACCGCGCGATGCGGCTGAGCGAGCTCGCCGACAAGCTGCACATCGCCCCGCGCTCGGCGACCACCGTGGTCGACGCGCTGGAGGAGGCCGGTCTGGTCGAGCGCAGCCCCGACCCGGCCGACCGGCGGGCGGTGCGGATCCTGCTGACCGAGGCCGGCCGGGCGGCGGTGGAGCGGATCGGGCAGGTCCGGGACGAGGTGGCGCAGGAGTACTTCGGCGAGGTCAGCCCCGCCGACGAGGAGGTGCTGCTGCGGGTGCTGCGCTCGGCCGAGGCCCGTTTCCTCGAAGCCGGGCCACCACGCCGGTAGCGGCCCCCGGACGCAGTGCGGTGATCCCGATCCCGGCGACCACCAGCAGCGCGGCCGCGGCGGCCGTCGGGCTGATCCGCTCGCCCAGCAGCAGCCAGGCCGAGGACATCCCGAACACCGGGACCAGCAGCGAGTAGGGCGCGACGGCGGTCGCGTCGTAGCTGCGCAGCAGGAAGCTCCAGGCGACGAAGCCGAGCAGGGTGGAGACGAGCCCGACGTAGCCGATCGCCCCCAGTCCTGCCGGGGTGATCTCGCGCAGGGCGCGCAGGTCCGCCTCGGGACCCTCGACCAGCAGGGACAGGCCCAGCAGCGGCAGCGGCGGGACGGCGCTGACCCAGACCATCCAGCGCAGGGCGTCCGGCGGCGCGGCCTTGCGGGTCAGCACGTTGGCCAGGCCCCAGGCGACGGCGGCCAGGACGACCAGGGCGAAGGCCCCGAGCGGTCCGCCCGCGCCCTGGTCCCAGGCGCTCAGCGCGATGCCGGCGAAGGCGACCGCCAGGCCCGCCAGCCGCTGCCCGCCGGGGCGTTCGCGCAGCAGGACGGCGGCGAACAGCGCGGTGAAGCCGGCCTGCCCCTGGAGCACCAGGGAGGAGAGCCCGGCCGGCATCCCGGCGTGCATGCCGAGGAAGAGCAGCCCGAACTTGACCACCCCGAGGACCACGCCGACCGCCACCACCCAGCGCCAGGCCACCCGGGGCGGGCCGACGAAGAAGACCGCCGGCACCGCGACGACGGCGAACCGCAGGGCGCAGAAGAGCAGCGGGGGGAAGCTGTCCAGGCCGACGTGGATCAGGACGAAGTTGAGGCCCCAGACGGCGGCCACCAGGACGGCCAGGGCGATGTGGCGCGGGCTCATGCCGCCCCGGGCTCCGTGGCCTCCCGTGCCGTCGGTACTGCCCGTACTGCCGGCAGTGCCCGTGCCGGTACTGCCCGTGCCGGTACTGCCCGTGCCGGTACTGCCCGTGCCGGTACTGCCCGTGCTGGTGCGGCCGCTCGGGGCGGCGGCGGTTGTCGCGGTCATGGGTCGAGCATGGTGGCGCCGGACCGTGTAGCACCAGCGATGAATACTGAAGGCGACACTTTAGGATCGCTGCATGATGGATCTGGGGCGCCTGCGGGCGCTGCACGCGGTGGCGGTGCACGGCTCGGTCGGCGGGGCGGCGGCCGCGCTCGGCTTCACGCCCTCGGCGGTCTCGCAGCAGATCGCCAAGCTGGAGCGGGAGACCCGGACGGTGCTGTTGGAGCGGCAGGGCCGCGGCGTGGTGCTGACCGACGCGGCGCGCGAGCTGGCCGTCACCGCGCGGACCGTGCTGGGGCTGGTGGAGCAGGCGGAGGTGCGGCTGGAGGAGCAGCGCGGCCGGGCCGTCGGGCGGCTGCTGGTGGCCGCGTTCCCGTCCGGCGCCCGCGGGCTGATGCCCGGGGCGCTGGCCGATCTGCGGCGGCGCTGTCCGGAGCTGGACGTCCGGCTGCTGGAGCGCGACCCCTACCCGGCGGCCGAGCTGGTGGCCCGCGGCGAGGTGGACCTGGCGCTGGTGCAGGACTGGCCGACCGTGCCGCTGCCGGTGCAGGAGGGCGTCTCCCGGATGGACCTCGGCACGGACCCGGTGGACCTGCTGCTGCCCGCCGACGACGCTCTGGCCGCCCTCGACCCGGTGCCGGTGGAGCGGCTGTGCGGGCAGCGCTGGATCAGCGTGCCGCCGGGCAACATCTGCCACGACTGGCTGGTCCGCACCCTGCGCGAGGCGGGCGAGGAGCCGGACGTGCGCTACCAGGTCGGGGAGTTCGAGACGCAGATCGCCCTGGTCGCGGCCGGACTGGGCATGGGCCTGGTGCCGAGGCTCGGACGGGGCCCGCTGCCGCCGGGGGTGGCGGCCCGCCGGGTGACGCCGGAGCCGAGCCGCCGGGTGTTCGCGCTCTGGCGCTCCCAGGCCTCCCGTCGGCCGGCCATCACCGAGGCGCTGGCCTCGATGCGGGAGTGCTGGGGGCGGCTTCCGGCCTGACTGGTCCCTGCGCCGGCTCGCCCGTTCGGGCCTCGTACGGGCCTCCTGGGGCCCTCGCCTCAGCCGGCGAAGCCGATCACCAGCCACATGAATCCGACCCCGGCCACGGTGCAGAGCAGGGTGCTGCGCGAGGGGTGCGGGCTGTGCGCCTCGGGGAGGATGTCGGAGGTCGCCAGGTAGAGCAGGAAGCCGGCGAAGAAGCCCAGGTAGAGGCCGAGCAGGTGCTCCGGGATGGTGAACGCCAGGGTGATCGCCGCGCCGGACACCGGGGCGAGCGCGTCGGCGGCGAGCAGGGTCAGCGCCCGCCGCCGGTTGTTCCCGTACAGCCGGGTGATCGTGTACGTGTTGAAGCCGTCGGCGAAGTCGTGGGCGACCACGGCGATGGCCACCACCGTGCCGACCGTGGTGCCGGCCTGGAAGGCGGCGCCGATCGCGAAGCCGTCCATGACGCTGTGCCCGACCAGGGCCAGTGCGGCGGTCAGCCCGATGCCCTGGCGTCCGGCGGAGTGGGTGTGCCCGTGGTGGTGGCCGTGGGAGTGCGCGGCGTACTCGCCCTCGTGGCCGCGGTGGATGGCGACCGCGCGCTCGACCACGTGGATGGTGAGGAAGCCGGCCGCGAACATCAGCAGCGCCTGCGGGACGCCGTGGACTTCGCCCGGCGCCTGGTGGATCGCCTCGGGCAGCAGGTCGAAGGCGACGACGCCGAGCATCAGTCCGGCGGCGAAGCCGAGCACCAGGTGGCGGCGGTCGCGGGTGCGCTGGGCGACGAAACCGCCGATCAGGGTCATCAGGAACGCCGCGGCGGCGACCAGTATCGCGGTCATCGGGCCGACTCCGTCCCGGTTCCGGCCTGGTGGCCGGGGCCTTCGCCGGGTGGTCCGCCGAGCGTTCTGCCCATTCCTCTCCCCCTGGGATCCGCCCGTGACCGGGCCGACCGCCGACCGTACCGGACGCCCGTTCGGCGGTGATCACCCGGGGTGCGGGGTCCGACCGGGAGCCGTTCCCCCAGCCTCGGCCCGGGCCCGTCCGGGCGCCCGCCGGACGGGCCGCCGGATCGGCTGTCCGGGTGAGGCCGCCCGCCGGGGCGAGGGGCCCGTCAGCCGCCGGTGGCGAGCGGCAGGCCGAGGTGGGTGTGGGCGAGTTCGCGGACGCCGTCGCCGTCGATCAGGTGGATGTGGCGGTGACTCTCCTCGGCGGTGAGGTCCAGCACCTCCTCGGCGAACCGGCCGGTGGTCAGCCGGAGACCGCGCTCGGCGGACTCCTCCCCGACCGCCTCGGCCAGCGTCTCGATCTGCTCGGCTCCGATCGACCCGGTGTCCCGGGAGGCCCAGACCACCCAGCGGCCGGGCAGCGCGCTCCCGGGTGCGCCCTCTCCGGTGGCGACCAGCCCGGCCGGGCCGCGCAGCCGGACGCTCCACTGCGCGATCCCGCCCCGGGTCAGCAGGTCCCGCACCAGCTGGGCGAACTCGTTGGCGGACAGGTCGGAGGCGGCCGGGACGGTGGCCCCGGCCTGGGCGGCCGGCCGGACACCGGCCCGGTCGTACGGGTCCGGGGTGACGGCGGCGCCGAGCTGGCGCAGCCGCACCAGGGCCTCGTCCTGCTCGGCGTCGGCGTAGACGCCCTCGTCGTCGCGTTCCTCGTACGGGGTGCCCGGCGGCAGCAGCCGGGTGCGGGCCAGTGCGTCGCGGTCGGCGTCCACGCTGACCAGGCAGAGCGGCTCGGCCGTGGCGGGATCGCGCAGCCAGCCGTTGAGGACGACGCCGGCGAGTATCTCGTCGGTGTCGACGGCGTCGGCGGCCTGGAGGGCGCGCAGGGCGAGCCGGGCGACCAGCCGCAGGTAGTCGGTGGCCCGGTCCGCGGGCGGACGCGGCACCGGGAGGATGTCGCCGTCCAGGGCGAGCCGGTAGCCGGTGAGCGAGGGCACCAGGTCGAGCGGCGGCAGGTCGAGGTCCAGCACGGCGGTGCGGGTGAGCGGGCGGTAGACCGCCCGGCAGGGAGCGGGCAGGTCCTGGGTGGCGGTCTCGGCGGCGGCCAGCGCCCGTTCCAGCAGCGATTCCACCGCGGCCGGCTCGGCCAGCCGGTAGGCCCGCCGGCATTCCTCCAGGCTCTCGTTGTACTCGCGCACGGCGCGGGCCCGGGCCTCCTCGGCCGCCTCGTGGGCACGCCGGGACTCGTCGGCGGCCGGGCTGCCGGCGTCGGCCCGGCGGGTGCGCCACTCGCGCAGGGCGCGCTGGTGGGTGAGCCGGGCCTGCGCCAGCTCGCGCTGGTAGCCGGAGTCGAGCAGCCGGCGGGACGGGCCGCTGTCCGGGTCCGCCGCGGGCGGCTCGGCGGGGGCGAAGTCCTCCCAGCGGGGCTCGGCGTCCTCGGCGGCGCCGGGGCCGTCGGCCGGGTAGGGGCGGGGCTGGTAGTGGCGGAGCTGGCTCTCGAAGTCCATGGCCGAGACGGGCAGCGCGGCCCGTCGCAGCAGGTCGGCCAGCCGGTCGTGCTCGGCCTGGACGACGCGCGTGCGGTGGTGGGTCAGGGTGGCGGCCCGGGCCTGTGCCGCCACGGCCTCGTCCGGGTCGGCCGCGCCGGGGCCGACGTGGCCGGGTCCCTCGTCGGCGGGGCCGTTTCCCCGGTCGGCGGGATCCGGGGCGGACGAGCCGGCAGCGGACGGACCGGTACCGGTGGGACCGGCACCTGTCGCGCCGCCGCCGGACGGACCACCGTCGGACGGACCGTCACCGGCCGCGCCGCTGGGGCGGCCGGTGACGGCGCCGTCCGACTCCCGCTCCCCTTCGGCTCCGAGGTCGCGGAAGACCGAGGCGAGGAAGCCCGGCCGGGGGAACTGGACGGTGGCGGTTCCGTCGGACTGGCCGTCTGCTGAGTACTGCATCGGTCGTCGTTCCCCCATGCTCGTCCGGCGCCTGCCCTGGGCGATCGGCGAACCCGTGGACCCGCCGCTGCCGGACATTGTCCCCCGAACGGGCGCAGCGGTCAGCCAAGCCGCTCAGTTGGTCCGGGTGTTGGTCAGGTGCAGACCGATGTAGCCGACGTAGATCCGGCCGCTGCCGGAGCAGTCGTCCAGGTAGTGCAGCCGGGGCGCGGTGCGACCGCCGCCGATCCGCAGGTGCGCGCCCATGAACGCGCGCCGGGAGGAGTCGACGCATTCCGGCACCGGCAGCATCCGCTCGCGCTTCCACTTGGTGTGGCTGAACACCGTCCGGGACTCCCCGCGGACCGCCTTGCGGGGCGGGAAGCGGTGACAGCCCTCGGGGGTGCGCTCGCACCACTGTTTGAAGTCCCCGCCCGCCGCGCCGCGCACGGCCGCCTCGGCGTACTCCTGAAGAGCGGTCAACCCCTCCCAGGCGAGCCGGGCCCAGCCCGCGCCGACGCACTGCAGATCGTCCAGGGCGAGCGCGACCTTCTGGTCACCGGTGAAGGTCACCAGCGGGAACTCACCCAGTCTGGCGATGAGTTCGGAGAAGGTCTCGGGCGTGCCGCGGCGGTCGGTGGGCTGGGCGGCGAAGTGCGGCCCGGCGGCCGGGCCGCCGCCGGGGACGACGCAGTGGCGTCCGGTCAGGGCACGGGCTCCGGAACGGAGGCGGCCCTCCCGGATGTCCCGGCCGTCGCGACCCTCCCGGCCCTGACCCCGTTCCCGGTGTTCGCGGCGTTCCAGACGCAGGGTGTGCCGCACCCGCTCCAACTCGTCGGCCCGGGCCTGCTGCTCCGCCCGGTCCTGCTGCTCCTCGTGGACGAGCGCCGCCAGTTCGGCGCCCTGGTACGGGGCGGTCCGTTCGACGGCTGGCTCGACTGCCCCTTCCGCGGCCTTTTCCGCGGCCTCTTCCGCGGTCTGTTCCGCGGACTGCTCCGCGGACTGGCGGAGCTGCGGCGGCGGGACGCGCAGCACCGGGACGGCCGCCAGCGGCGGCGGCAGCGGCTGGTCCGCGGCCAGGCGGCGCGGCTCGCGGGCGAGCAGCCCGGCGGCGCGGCGCAGGTCTTCCTCTATTCGGCCCCGGGCGAGCACCGGATGTCGGGCGCTGTCCTGCCGGGAGGCCGGGTCGACCTCGGGCAGGTAGGTGCGCACCGCACCGCCGTAGACGGTGTGGTACTCCAGCGCGACGTTGAACCCGGTACGGGCGCCGGGGTCCAGCACGTAGGTGGTGGCGAGGCCGGGCAGCTGCTGGCAGAGCGGCGCCACCACGTCCTCCACCCAGCTGTCGAGCGGGAGGTTCACCGGGACGCTGGCCACCACGGTGGGCAGCCTGCGCTCGGGGTCGCACAGCTCGTCGATCAACGCGTCGACCTCGTCGGCCGTGATCACCCGGGGGGCGGAGCGGACGGCCGCCGGGCCGTCGGTGGCGTCGAGCAGCGGGAGGAGCGAGCGGACGAGTTCGGGCACCGGCACCCGGCACGGGGTGCGCACGCCGCTGCCGGTGCTGTGCGTCTCGGCCTCCAGCCGGACCCAGGTGGGGCCGTCCGCCGCGGTGGCCACGGTGAGAGTGAGCTGCTGGGTACCGTGCGGGGCCGGGGTGCGCAGGCGGCGGCGGTCGTAGCGGCCGGTGCCCGGGTCTCCGCGCAGCGGACCCTGGTCGCGGTCGAGCAGGACGCGCTCGCCCAGCCGGAGGCGCTCGGCGGTGGAAGCCGGTTCGGCATTCGGCCCGGCGGGGGCGCGGTGGGCCGGTGGGGGTTCCTCGTACCCCTCCTGCTTCAGCCAGGAGGCCAGCTGTTCGTCGGCCAGGGCGACGGCCTCGGCGTGCCCGAGGACCGTCGTGACCGTCATCCGGTAGGGCGTCGCGGGACCGCGGGGGCCGGGCAGGTCGGCGGCCGCGGTGTGCGAGCGGACGCGGTTCAGGGCGGGGCGGTTCGCGATCGGATGGATCGAACTCGGGTGGATCGAACTCGGGTGGTTCGAAGCGGGGTGGTGGGACGTGGGACGGTTCGAGGCCGGGCGGCCGGTGGTCGGGTCGGTCGCGGACAGGGGATTCGAGGTCGAGCGGTCTGAGGTCATGCGCATACCTCCGCGGTGCGGGGTGGGGTCCTGTGTCCTCCATCGATGGATTCGTCCGGTTCTGCCGGAACCTTGCCCAGGAAACGCCACGGCCCGGAGCGGAAGTTCCAACTCCGGGCAACGACACTACGTTCGGGTGAATCTGCTCAAGCGTTCTTCCGCGTGGCGCAAGGCCTGGGTTACCGGAAACGGCCGGTCACGGGCCGTCCGAGGAACCGTTCCACGGATCGTCCGACCCCCTGGCCCCATGAGGTGCCACCCGCCCCACGGTCGGACCGGTACCTCTCGGACCGCGACCTCTCCGACCACGACCTCTCAGACCGGCACCTCGACGTAGGTGCGGCCGGCCGGAACCGCCACCGCGGTACCGCCGGTCGCCTCGGCCAGCCAGGTGTGGAAGTCCGCCACGTCCGGTTCCGGCACGCCCACCTCGATCCGCACTCCGGTGGCCTCGTAGGCCAGATCGCTCACCGCGTACCCCGCCGCCCGCAGGTCGTTCTCCACCCGCCCGGCCCGGACGTGGTCCACCGCCACCGCGAGCAGCGCGACCGGTCGGCGCTCCAGCAGGCCGACCTCGTCCACCGCCTCCGACACCGCGTTGCCGTACGCCCGCACCAGGCCGCCCGCTCCGAGCTTGATCCCGCCGAAGTACCGGGTGACCACGGCGACGGTGTCGGTCAGCCCGCGCCGGCGCAGCACCTCCAGCATCGGCACCCCGGCCGTGCCACCGGGTTCGCCGTCGTCGCTGGAGCGCTCGCGGCGCTGCTCGTCGCCGACCACGAAGGCGGTGCAGTTGTGCCGGGCGTCCCAGTACTGCTTGCGGATGCCGGCGATGAAGGCCTGCGCCTCCTCCTCGTCGGCGACCCGGGCGAGGTGACAGATGAACCGGGACTTCTTGATCTCGGTCTCGTGGCTGCCGGCCCGCCGGATGGTGAGGTACGGCCTGGCGGTGGGCTCCGGCGTGGCGGACATGGTGTGGCGGTCCTCCCGAGGACGGCGAAGGCTGACGGCGCACGCCCCGGGGCACCGGGGCGGCACCGTCAGCCTAGTTGGCGCACGACGGGAGGATCAGTGGCCGGGGCCGGCCGTCGGCTGCCGGCCGCCGATCGGTCAGCGCCCGGCCAGGGCGTTCAGTCGCTCGCGGTCCAGGCCGGTCAGCGCGGTGACCTCGGCGAGGTCGACGGCTCCGCAGTCCAGGCCGCGCAGCAGGTAGCCGCTCAGCGCCCGGGCGGTGGCCGGCTCGTCCATCACGTCGCCGCCCGTCTTCGCGACGTACGCGGCCAGCCGGGCGGCGGCGGCCGCCAGGCCCTCGCGGTAGAAGGAGTAGACCGCGGCGTAGCGGGTGGGCAGGTGCGCCGGGTGCATGTCCCAGCCCTGGTAGTAGGCGCGGGCCAGCGAGCGACGGACCAGGCCGTGGTGGAGCTTCCAGGCGGCGTGCACCTGCCCGGTGGAGCCGGTCGGGACGACGTTGGTCGAGCCGTCGGAGAGCCGCACCCCGGTGCCCGCGGCCGCCACCTGCATGACCGCCTTGGCGTGGTCGGCGACCGGGTGGTCCATGCTCTGGTGGGCCGCGCTGACGCCACAGGCGGCGCTGTAGTCGAAGGTCCCGTAGTGCAGGCCGGTGGCGCGCCCCTCGGCGGCCTCGATCATCCGGGAGACGGTGGCCCGGCCGTCCGGGCCCAGGATCGCCTGGGTGGTCTCGATCTGGATCTCGAAGCCGATCCGGCCGGCGGGCAGCCCGGCCCAGCGCTCGAAGTCCTCCAGCAGCCGGACCAGCGCGGTGACCTGCTCGGCGTAGGTCACCTTCGGCAGGGTCAGCACCAGTCCCTCCGGCAGCCCTCCGTGGGCCAGCAGGGTGGCCAGGAACAGCTCCAGGGTGCGGATGCCGCGGGCCCGGACGGCGGCCTCCATGCACTTGATCCGGATGCCGAGGTACGGCGGGGCGCCGCCTTCGGCCACCGCCGCCGCGACCAGCTCGGCGGCGCGGACGGCGGCCGCGTCCTCCTCCGCGTCGGGGCGGGGGCCGTAGCCGTCCTCGAAGTCGATCCGGAGGTCCTCGATCGGCTCGCGCTCCAGCTTGGCGCGGACCCGGGCGTGCACGTCGGCGAGCAGCCCGTCGTCCGCGACGCCGAGGGCGCGGGCCAGTTCGGCCGGGGTGGCGGCGTGCCGGTCGAAGGCCTCCAGGGCCCGGCGGCCCCACTCCCGCACGGTGTCGGCACCGAAGGCGTTGGCCGGGACGTAGACGGTGTGCACCGGCTGCCTGGTCCCGCGCTCGCCCGGGTAACGGCGTGCCAGATCGGCGTCGACGGGGGCGAGCAGCGCCTCCACGGCCGCCCGGGCCGCGGTGGAGAAGGAGGCCCCGTCCGTCGGCCCGTTTCCGTCGACCCCGACCCGTGTCATCCGCGCGCCTCCATGCCGAACCAGCACTTCAACAGTTTGTTGAGGCGAAGGTAGCTCCGGCGGGACCGGCCGTCAATGGCCCGACCGAGCGCGGGACCGGGGCGACCGTGGTCAGTCCAGATCGGCGGCGGCGTAGCGGTCGCGCAGCTCCGGGAAGAGCTCGGCGACCTCCTTGGGGTGGACCGAACCGTCCGGGCCCTTGCCGGTGACACCGAACTCCCTGGTCAGCCAGTCGGCGAGGCGCTGGGGGTCGGGCTGGTGACCATGGCTTTCCATGTACGAGACGAGCGCCTCGTAGGCGACGTCCGGGTCGAGGCGCGAGGGCACCGACGGGAACGCGGGCTGCTCCGCGTGGACGGGCTCCTCGGTCGGGACCGGCTGCTCGAACTCGGCGGGCTGCTGCGGGTGCTGGGGCTGCGGCTGCGGCTGCGGCTGCGGCTGCGGGCCAGGCTCGGGGGCGGCAGCAGGGGCGGAGGCAGGGGCGGCAGCCAGGTCCGCAGTCTCCTCGGCGACCGGGCGCGGGGGCTTGAACCAGGGCGAGGCCTGACCCGGAACGCGGCCGCCCGGGGCGGCGTCGGCCGGGTGACCGGTGGTGCGGACCGGGCGCTCGGTCCAGACGTTCAGCTCCTCGCCGCGCGGCTGCGGGACGACGTCCGCCTCCCCCTCCGGCTCCTGGGCGGCCCGCAGTCGGACGGCGGCCAGCTTCGCGAGCATCGGTGCGGCGACCTCGGCGGACAGCGGCGCGACGGCCGCAGGCGCCTGTGCCTGTGCCTGTGCCGCAGCCTGTTCGGGCTGGGCCTGCTGGGTTTGCGGCGCGGACTGTTCGGGCTGGGCCTGCGGCGCGGACTGCTGCACGGCCTGCGGCACCTGCTGGGGCTGCTGCGGCTGCTGCACGTGGGCCTCGGTGACCGAGGCGATGGCCGCGGTGGCGCGGTTCTCCTGGCCGGCTATCCCCTGGGTCTCCTGCTCCGGCAGCACCTCCGGGGTCTCGCGCTCGCGGCCCTCGTCGTCCAGCCGGTCGAGCAGCGACGGGTCCAGCGGCACGCCGAACTTGGCGAGCTTGAGCGGGAGCAGTGCCTGGATCGGCGCCGAGCGGCGCCAGCCACGCCCGTACCGGAAACGCAGCTGCGCCCGGTAGACCAGACGGTTCTGTTCCAGTCGGATGACCTCGTCGTAGGAGCGGAGCTCCCAGAGCTTCATCCGCCGCCAGAGCCGGAAGGTCGGCACCGGCGAGAGGAGCCAGCGCATCACCCGGACCGACTCCATGTGGCGGTCCGCCGTGATCGCCGCTATTCGGCCGACCGCGTGCCGCGAGGCCTCGACCACGACGACGAAGAGCACCGGAATGACGGCGTGCATCCCCATGCCGAGCGGGTCGCCCCAGGACGCGGCCGCGTTGAAGGCGATGGTGGCGACGGTCAGCAGCCAGGCGGTCTGCCGCAGCATCGGGAAGGGTATCCGCAGCCAGGTCAGCACCAGGTCGAGCGCGAGGAGCACGACGATGCCGGCGTCCACGCCGATCGGGAAGGCGTAGGAGAAGGCGCCGAAGCCCTTCTGCTCGGCCAGCTCGCGCACCGCGTTGTACGAGCCCGCGAAACCGATGCCCGAGATGATGCAGGCACCGGCCGCGACCAGGCCGAGCAGGCCACGATGGGCCTTGGTGAGCGTTGGGCGTGCCATTACGTCTATCAACCCCTGGATGTCGGCCGCTGCCGTACAGTGCCTCGGCTGCCGGGTCCCGTTGGTCGGGCCGCCGGACGGCTGAGCAACCTCCGGACTCGGCCCACCGGAGTTTACTCGTACGCGTGTTTAAGCGTTCCCACAGCCTGGGGTGTCACAGGGCGGCGGCCGGACCCCGAACCGCCGCACCCCGCGGAGCGGCGCCGGAGGCCGGCTGACCCGTCAGCGGGTCCGCCCCGCGGTGCCGTTGAGGTAGGCCAGTACGGCCAGCACCCGACGGTTGGCGTCCTCGTCGGGGGCCAGTTCGAGCTTGCTGAAGATGTTGGCGATGTGCTTGGCCACCGCACCGTCGCTCACCGACAGCCGGGCGGCGATCGCCGAGTTGGAACAGCCCTCGGCCATCAGTTCCAGCACCTCGCGCTCTCGCGGGGACAGCCGCAGCAACGGACCGGGCCTGCGTGAGGTGGTCTCCATCAGCTTGGCGATCACGTCCGGGTCCATCGCCGTACCGCCCGCCGCCACCCGGCGGACCGCGTCGATGAACTGCCCGGCGTTGAACACCCGGTCCTTCAGCAGGTAACCGATCCCCCCGGTGCCGTCGGCCAGCAACTCCCGCGCGTAGAGCTGCTGGACGTGCTGCGACAGCACGAGCACCGGCAGGCCCCGGATCTCCCGCCGCGCCGTGAGCGCGGCCTGCAGGCCCTCGTCGGTGAGCGTCGGGGGGAGCCGGACGTCGACCACGGCGACGTCCGGCCGGTGGGTCAGAAGTGCCTCCAACAGCTCGGGACCGGTCTCCACCGCCGCGGCGATGGTGAAGCCGTGCGCTTCCAGCAGCCGGATCAGGCCTTCGCGAAGGAGGTAGAGGTCCTCGGCGAGGACAACTCGCACGGCAACTCCAAGGTGATGGTGGTGGGTCCGCCCGACGTGCTGTCGATGGAGAGGACACCGTCGAAGGTACCCAATCGCTTCTCGACACCGCGCAGTCCGGTCCCCCGCGAGGGGTCCGCCACTCCCACCCCGTCGTCCGTCACCGTGATCCGCAGGAAGCCGGCCCGGTAGAGGATGTCCACCCAGACCTGGTCCGCCTCCGAGTGCTTGGCCGCGTTGGCCAGCAGCTCGCAGATGCTGAAGTACACGGCGGCCTCCACCGGGGCCGGCGGACGGTCCGGCAGGCTCACGCACACCTCGGTCGGCAGCGCGCTGTCCAGCGCGAGGGCCCGGACGGCATCGCCGAGTCCGCGCTCGGCGAGCACCGGCGGGTGGATGCCTCGCACCAGGTCCCGCAGCTCCTGGAGGGCCCGGGCCGAGGACTGGCGAGCCTCGGCCAGGAGCTCCCGCGCGGCCTCCTGGTCGGTCTCCATCAGGTGCTCGATGGTGCCCAGCGTCATGCCGATCGCGACCAGTCGAGCCTGCGCGCCGTCGTGCAGGTCCCGCTCGATCCGCCGCAGCTCGGCCGCCTGGCTGCCCGCGGCGTCCGCCCGCGTCTCGGTCAACTCGACGACCCGCCTGGTCAGCTGGGCGCGCGTCGCCCGGCCGTCCTGATCCAGCACCCGGCGGGCCGCCTCCGCGTATATCCGCACCGCGAACGGTGCCACGAGGATGCCGACGACGACCATGGCGGCTCCGAACACGACGCTCAGCAGGACGGAGGCCATCCGGCCGCTCAGCGGGCCGAAGTCGTCCGCCGGCACCGGCGAGCCCAGGGTGGAGGCGACGCCCAGCCCGAACAGGACCGCCACCGGGCCGACCAGGGCGGCCACGAGGAGCGGGTTCACCAGCATCCAGAGCAACTCGGCGCGCGTGGTCCGGTCCCGTAGGCCCCAGTGGACGATCTGCGCGTACTTCGCCACCGTCCGCGAGCGGTGGTACGTGTAACCCGTCCACCAGTGCCCGCGACCGTCCAACTCCAGCTCCGGACGCGGCTCGTAGGTGGACGGCAACCGTATGCCGAACCAGCGCTCCAGCTGCCCACGGGTACGGGCGGCGACGCTCCGGACGAGGAAGGCGGCGACCACGGAACCGACGAACGCCGCCACCAGCAGCGAGACGAGGATCCCCGGGGAATAGCTCTGGAGGATCTGGGCCGCGACCGCCCCCGAGAGAACGGCCGCCGCCACCGGCAACACGAACCCCGGCACCGCGGTCAGCACCACCACGACCAGTCGCGTCAGGCCCTCACCGCCGGCCGCGAACGCGGCCCGGGCCTGCGCGCGTACGGACGTGCCGCTCGTACGACTCACTGTTGTCACGGGAAGCTCCTGATGCCGGTACCGATCCTCCTCCGTCAGTGTTCACGAACCGCGCGCCACCCGCACTGGCCATGGCACCCCAATTCCGGGGTGGACCTAGGACCACCTGCTGGTGGACAAAGTGACACCAGCAAGTGAGATGGTCCTAAAACGCGAAGAACCCCCATCCGGAAACCGGATGGGGGTTCTTCTGAAGAATTGTTCGGCGGCGTCCTACTCTCCCACAGGGTCCCCCCTGCAGTACCATCGGCGCTGTGAGGCTTAGCTTCCGGGTTCGGAATGT
>NZ_JBHXLL010000068.1:0-29788 GCF_042721415.1 Kitasatospora sp. NPDC058444
TCCTTTTGTTAATCACCCACCCCCCTCGCGGTGGGCCCCCCAACCCCCCCCACCCCCCCCCGCCGGGGCCCCCGCACCCTCCCCCCTGCGCCCCGCCCCCCCCGCCCACGGGCGGCCCCGGGCCGTGGCGCGTTCGGCCCCGGCCGGCCCTCGGTCACGGCCCATGGGGGGCCGGGTCCAGCGCCTGTCTAGCGCGGGCTGTCCTCCAGCTCGGCCAGGGTCGTGTGCAGCCAGGCGAGTTCGGCCTCGGTGGTGGCGCGGGCCACCAGCAGCAGACCGCGCCGGAACGGGTCGGCGAACTCCTCGGCGCCCACCGGGCGGTCGCCCTCGTAGAAGAAGCTGGCCGGCTCGGCGAGGAAGGCCAGCCGGCGGCGGAGCACGGCGGCCTGTTCGGCGGGGTCGGCGAGGTGCCGCAGGAAGGCGAGCAGGGTGAACCAGCGGTTCTCGTCGCTGACGTCGAGCGGCTCGGGTTCGCGCAGCCGGTCGAGCAGCGCCGCCCGGCCGGCCTCGGTGAGGTGGAGGGTGTGCCGGGGTGCGGCGGCGCTGCCCGGCTCGGTCTCGCGGACCAGCAGTCCGTCGGACTCCAGGCGCTTGATCGCGGGGTAGAGCGTGCCGTCGCTGATCGGGCGGACGTGGCCGGTGAGCGCGGCGAGGTGGCGGCGCAGCTCGTAGCCGTGCAGGGGGCGGTCGTACAGGAACCCGAGGATGGCGAGCTTCAGCATGGGGCCACTCTCTCAGATCCTTCCCTCGGGGTATGGGTATCTCACTATCGCTATACCTCGGATTCGATGTATGGTCCTGATCGTCCGCCGGCGGCTCCGGAGCCCCGCGGGGCCACGGAGTTGCTGGAGACCTCGGAAGCCCCGGTGCTTTCGGAGGCCCGGAGCCGACACACCCTGGAGAAGGAGCGAAAGAGCATGCGCGAGGCCCCCGTCACCCCGAACGGCGACCGGATCCGCTGGGTCGAGCTGCCCGGCGCCGAGCCGGCCCGGCTCTACCTGCACGGCCTCGGCGCCACCTCGCCGGCCTACTTCGCGGCCGCCGCCACCCACCCGCTGCTCGCCGGACGGCGCTCGCTGCTGCTGGACCTGCTCGGCTTCGGCCTCAGCGACCGGCCGACGGACTTCGGCTACACCCTGGAGGAGCATGCGGACGCGGTCGCGGCGGCGGTCGCGGCCGCCGGGGCGGACCGGGTCGAGGTGGTCGCCCACAGTATGGGCGGGGCGGTCGCGATCGTCCTCGCCCAGCGGCACCCGCACCTGGTCGAGCGGCTGCTCCTGGTGGACGCCAACCTGGACCGGGTCGACCCCGACCGGAGCAGCCCCGGCAGCAGCGGCATCGCGGCCTACACCGAGGAGGAGTTCCTGGCCGGCGGCCGGGACGAAGTCGCCGAGCGGGTCGGCCCGTTCTGGTGGTCCACCATGCGGCTGGCCGGCCCCGAAGCGCTCCACCGCAGCGCCCGCTACCTCGTCCGGGCGACCGACCCGACCATGCGCGAGCTGCTGCTCGGCCTCGACCTCCCGCGCACCTTCCTCCACCCGGCGGCGGACGGCGAGCCGACCGGCGCCGACACCCTCCGCGCGGCAGGCGTACGGGTGGTCGCGGTACCGGACTGCGGGCACAACATCATGCTCGACAACCCGGACGGCTTCGCGGCCGCCGCGGCGCAGGCGCTCGGACAGGCGGTCGGGTAGGTGCCCGGGCAGGTGCTCGGACAAGCGCTCGCACAGGGGTGAGCGAGGGGGGTCGGCCGCCGCCCGTCGTAGGCTGAGGTGCACCGCCCGAGAGGAGCCCGCCCGATGGCCGTCGAGGTGCCGCCCGCGCTGGCCGCTTCCCTGGAGGGCTTCCTCGGCGCCGAGGGTCGCGCCTGGGTGGCCCGACTGCCCGCCCTGGCCGACGAGTTGCTCGACCGCTGGGAGCTGCGCCCGGACGGGCCGGTCGCGCACGGCGTGGTCGGGCTGGTGCTGCCGGTGCTGCGCGCCGACGGCCTGCCGGCCGTGCTCAAGCTCCAGCCCGTGGACCAGGAGACGGTGGGCGAACCGGTCGCCCTGCGGGTCTGGGACGGTCGCGGCGCCGTTCGGCTGCTCGACCACGAACCGGCCACCGGCTCCCTGCTGTTGGAGCGGCTGGACCCCGGGCGATCCTTGGTCGATCTGCCCGACGACCTCGCGGCGCTGCGCGTGATCGCCGAACTGCTGAGGGAATTGACGCAGCGTCAGGCGCCCTGCGGGATGCGGACCTTGGCGGGCACGGCGAGCGACCTGCTGGATCGGGCCCCGGCGGCCGTCGCCGCCCTCGCCGATCCGGCGGAGCGGCGCCTGCTCGCCGACTGCGCGGCCGCCCTGTGCGAGGTCCGCGCCGACCCCGGCGACCGGCTGCTGCACTGGGACCTCCACTACGGCAATGTGCTGGCCCCGCTCCCGGGCAGCGGCCGGGCGCCCTGGCTGGCCATCGACCCCAAGCCGCTGGCCGGCCACCCGGGCTTCGAGCTGCTCCCGGCACTGCACAACCGCTGGGCGGACGTGGCGGCCACCGGAGACCTCGCCCGGGCGCTGCGGCGGCGCTTCGACCTGCTGACCGAGGTGCTGGAGCTGGACCGCGACGTGGCGGCGGCCTGGACGCTCGCCCGGGTGCTGCAGAACGCGGTCTGGGCGGCCGAGGAGGGCGGGACGGAGCTGGAGGCGGCCCAACGTGCCGTCGCCGAGGTGCTGTTGGGACGCTGAGCGGGGATCCCGGGCGTCAACCGGACCTCCCGCGAGACTCGCCGCTCCCGCTCAGCGCTCCCGCGAGGCGCTCCTGCTCACCGTTCTCGCGAGGCGCTCCCGCTCACCGCTCCCGCAGGGGCACGAAGCGCACCGGTGTCCCCGGCCTGGCCTGTGCGGCGGCCGCGAGGTCGCCGGCCGGCACGACACCGATCACCGGGTAGCCGCCGGTGGTCGGATGGTCGGCCAGGAACACCACCGGCTGGCCGTCGGGCGGAATCTGCACGGCACCCAACACCATGCCCTCGCTGGGAAGTTCGCCGTCCCGGACACGGGCGAGCGGCGGCCCCTCGGTGCGCAGCCCGACCCGGTTGCCGGTCGGGGAGACCAGGTAGCGGTCGCGGCCGAACCGGGCCACCGTCTCCGGGGTGAACCAGTCCGTGCGCGGTCCGAGCCGCAGCCGCAGCACCAGCTCGGCCGGGGGAGCGGGCAGCGGTACCAGCTCGGGCCGGGCCCGGTAGGGCGGCGGGGCGCCGACCGGCAGCCGGTCCCCGACGGCCAGCGGCGCCGGCCCGAGTCCGGAGAGCAGATCCGCCGAGCGGCTGCCGAGCACCGGCGGGACGGCGATCCCGCCCGCCACTGCCAGGTAGCCGCGGACCCCGGCCGTGGCCGGCCCCACCTCGAACAGCGCCCCGGCCGGCACCACGACCGGCGCGCCCCACGCGGCAGGTCGGCCGTCGACCCGGACGGGCGAGGGGGCGCCGGTGACGGCGACCAGCACCGTCCCGACCGCCCGCAGCGCGACCCCGCCGAGCGTGGTCTCCAGCGCGGCGGCCCCTGGCTCGTTGCCCACCAGCCGGTTGGCCGCCCGCAGGGCCGGCTCGTCCAGTGCCCCGGCCCTCGGCACCCCGAGGTGGGCGACCCCGCGCCGTCCGAGGTCCTGGATCGTGGTCAGCGGCCCCGGCCGTTCCACCAGCAGTTCGCTCAACTTCAGCCCCCTTCAGGCTCGTTCGGCCGTGAAGCGGACCCGGGTGCCCGGGGCCAGCAGGGCGGGGGGCTCGCGGTCGGCGTCCCAGAGGGCGAGCGCCGTCCGGCCGATCAGCTGCCAGCCGCCGGGCGAGGGGTGCGGGTAGACACCGGTGTACGGGCCGGCCAGGGCGACCGACCCGGCCGGGACGGAGCTGCGCGGGGTGGCCCGGCGCGGCACCTCGTACCGTGCCGGGAGGCCGGTGAGGTAGCCGAAGCCGGGGGCGAAGCCGCAGAACGCGACGACGTACTCGGCTTCGGTGTGGATCCGGACGGCGGCCTCCTCGGACACCCCCCAGAGTGCGGCGATCCCGGCCAGGTCGGCGCCGTCGTACACGGTCGGGACCTCCACCAGCGGCCCGCGCACCACCCCGGCCGTCGCCGGACGGGCGGTGCGCAGCAGTGCCGCCACCGCGTCGACGTCCGCGACGCCGTCCAGCAGCAGGGTGCGCGCGGCGGGTATCAGCTCCTCCACCGCGCCGAACGCCCCCGCCTCCCGGCGCTCGCTCAGCCAGTCGTACAGCGCCGCCACCTCGGCCGTCCCGGGCAGCTCGACCAGCAGGGCCCGGTCACCGACCCGGCGCACCGTCCGCGCCGCCGTGCGAGGGCCGGGCAGGTGCGGGCCCGTCACGTGAACGCCTCCACCCGGACGCCGGCGGAGGCCAGGGCGCCGCGGATCCGCCAGGCGAGCTGGGCGGCGCCGGGGGTGTCGCCGTGGACGCACAGCGAGCGGGCCTTGACGGCGATCCGCTCGCCGCCGGTGGCCTCCACCGTGCCGTCCCGGGCGATGCCGACGGCGCGGGTGATCACCGACTCGGGGTCGTGCACCACCGCGTCCGGCTCGCGGCGCGGGACGAGGGTGCCGGTGCGGGTGTACGCGCGGTCGGCGAAGGCCTCGGCGACCACCGGGAGCCCCACCCCCTCGGCCACCTCCAGCAACAGCGAGCCCGGCAGGCCGAGCACGGGCAGCGGCCCGTCGCAGACCGCGCCCGCCCGCAGCACGCCGGCCACCACGGCCTCGGCCTGCTCGGAGTCGCCGACCACCCGGTTGTAGAGGGCGCCGTGCGGCTTGACGTAGGAGACCTTGGAACCGGCCGCCCGGGCGAACACCTGGAGGGCGCCGATCTGGTACGCGATCTCGTCGGCGAGCTCCTCCGGGGGCACGTCCATCGCGCGGCGGCCGAAGCCGGCCAGGTCGCGGTAGGAGACCTGGGCACCGATCCGGACGCCGCGCTCGGCCGCCAGCGCGCAGACCCGGCGCATCGTCGACGGGTCCCCGGCGTGGAACCCGCAGGCGACGTTGGCGCTGGTCACCACGGACAGCAGTGCCTCGTCGTCGGTCAGGGTCCAGCGTCCGAACCCCTCGCCGAGGTCCGCATTGAGATCGATCACCGCATCGGCCACGCCCGTCCGCCTCCCAGCAGCTGTTGAGCCAGATGGTAGGGCCTGAGGGTGAAGGCCGTTGCCGCGCGACCCGGAGCCCGGCGGGCACCGCGGCGTGTGCCCCGGGCCGCACGCCCCGGGGCGGCGCCGCGCGGGGCGCGCCGGAGCGCGAGCGGGCGCGGGCCGCCCGGGAGTCAGCCGGTGGTCGCCGGGGCGCGGAACGAGCGCTCCAGCGGACGCAGCGCCCGCAGCACGATCAGCAGCGGTATGACGCCGAACACTCCGAACGATATGTCGACGAATCGCCAGATCAGCGGGATCCCGCGCAGCGGCCCGCAGATCAGCGCGAGCGGGATGACGGCCCCACAGGCGAGCACGGCCCAGCGGATCACCCAGATGTTGCGGACCGGGTCCTTGAGCGGTCCCCAGAAGGCGGCGGCGATCACCAGGTGGGCGAAGGCCAGCCAGTCGGTGCCGTAGGCCAGGAAGGGGTAGCGCGCGTTGGTCTCGGCGACGCCCGTGTGGACCCGCTCGAGCCAGGCCGCCGCGGCGGGGAGACGGTCGCTCAGCGGGGCGGCCGGCCCGGAGGCGAAGTCGACCAGCCAGCGGGTCTCGGTCTCCAGCGGGAACGCGGTCAGACCGCTGAGCACCAGGCAGACCAGGAAGAACCAGAGCCACCGTCGGACCTTGCGAAGGATGACCGCGGAGTCGCCGTTCATCTCGCCCACCTCCATGCCGAGCATGCCGAAGTGCGGGCGGAGCCTTGTGCCGCCTGCGCGGAACCGACTCTAGACCTATCTTTTGAACGTGTTCAACTCGCCATGCAGGGTGGGGTCGGCAGGGGGAGAGGGCGACCTGGTCGACCAGGGTGGCCGGGCGTGCGGGGGCAGCCCGGGTCGGTGGGGCTCCCGGGGGTGCGCGAGGTCGGGTGGGATCGCGCGTCGCCGATCGGGGGCGGGGCGCCCGACGTCGCGGGAGGCCCGGCCCGGAACGCACTGGTGCCCGGGCTCCGCCGAGCCCGGGCACCAGTGGCGGGCGGGACGCCGCCCGCTGTCGTTACGCCGTGTAGGTGTACGTCACCGGAGCGCTGGTCCCGCCCGCCGTCGTGACGGTGACGCCGACCGGCCCGGCCTGGGCGCCCGCCGGGGCCGTGGCCGTGCAGAAGGACGGGCCGCAGGAGACGTGGGTGGCCGGCACGCCGCCGAAGGCCACCGTCCCGTACGTCAGGTTGCTGCCGAACACGTTCACCCTGGCCCCACCGGCGGCCGGCCCCGACGCGGGGGAGAGGCTGCTGACCGCCGGTGCGGCCGGGGCCGGCGGCGGGGCACCGGTGTAGTCGAAGGCGGCCGGGGCCGCGGCGGTGCCGCCGGGCGTCACCACGGTGACGGGGGCGCTGCCCGAGCCGCCCGGGGTGGTCACCGTGCAGGTGGTGTCGGTGCAGCCGCCGGGTGCCGGGACGCCGCCGACCAGCACCATGCCGTTGGTGAGGTTGCTGCCGCTGACGGTCAGCGCGGTGCCGCCCGCGCCCGGGCCGGTGGTGGTGCCGAGGCCGGTGACGGCCGGGGCGGCCTGGACGGTCGCCGGCAGGAGGCTCTGGGTGCCCAGGTCGTAGCGGGAGACGTGGCCGGTCGGGTCGGTGTCGTTGGGGTTGGCGGCCGTCACCGTGATCACGCCGGCGATCGGCACGCCGGGCGTGGTGCGCAGGCTGAGCTTCATGAACTCGTACTTCCCGACCACCCGGGTGCCGTTCAGTACGGCCTCCAGGTGGCGGCCGTCGGGGGAGAGGGTGGAGCTGAAGGTGTAGTCGTACGGCATGGAGTAGAACATCGCGCCGTCGGTGGTGACGCCGGGCGGCAGGTCGACGGTGAAGTGTGTCGGGCCGGTCAGGTCCGCGGTGCCGGACGAGGTCCAGCCCGCCGACATGTTTCCGGTGGTGAAGAAGCCGCCCGGGTAGTTCCCGCTCTGCGACACGGTCACGTGCTGGGCGGAGGCGGCTGTGGTGGCGGCCGGTGCGGCCGCCGCGGCGGTGGCGCCGGTGACGAGGACGGCGCCGGTGGCGAAGGTGGTCACGGACAGCGCGGCGGCGAGGCCCGCTTTGGCCAGTCGGGTGATCATAGGTCGATCATCACCGAACAAGCGCGCCGCCCTCACGCTTTTCTCGAATGCCGGTTCGGGAATGGCGCGATCTCGTCGAAACCACGTTCTGAATCCGTCATCCACATCACCGCCCACCTGCCGCTCCGCCCGCCCGCAAGGTCCGTTTCGGTCGATGTCGGTGCGAACCTCTAATCTTGTCCCCCGTGACCGCCATCGCAGACCCGCCCACCGAGCCCGGCCTCCGACCGCCCGCCGGCCCGGCCGCCGCGCGCACCGCGCCCGGCCCCGCCGCCGACGAGGGCCTGGCCCGCCGGCTCAAGGCGCTGGCCTGCACCGCCCCGCTGCACGACCTGGACAACCGCAAGGTCAACCTGGCCGGCGAGTACGGCGGCTACGCGATGGCCGAGGTCGGCCTCGCCGCGATCGACCTGGTCACCCTGAACATGGACTTCGACACCGGGGCCGACCGCGAGATAGTGCTCGCCCGGCTGCTGCCCCGGGTCGCCGTCCAGGCCGTCGGCCGTCCCGCCGCAGAGCACGAGCGGGTCGCCCGCTGGGTGCTGGAGTCGCTGATCAACGTCGGCAGCGTGGACCGCGGCTTCCGCGCGGTCTACGGCACTTTCGGCGCGGACGGCGAGTACGTCCGCCGGGACTACGACTTCAAGCTGATCGAGGAGGTCCCCGGCCCGGACGGCGGCGTCTACCTGCGCACCACCGACGAGGCGGTCAACGTCCTGGTCGGCGCGCTCGACACCGACGTCACCTCGGCCCAGATCGCCGCCGAGGTCAAGCTGGAGGTGCTGATCCGCCGCGGCCGGCTGGCCGACGCCCAGCTCGCCGCCGAGCAGGCCCGCTACCGCACCGTCCAGTACGCCGAGACGCTCCGCCGCGCCCTGGACGCCACCCGCCGCAACGTCCGCGCCGTCGACTGGATGCGCGCCATCCCCGATCTCATCGAGGAGGCGCTGGACCACATCGCGGACCGCTACCGGCACGAGAACGCGATTCTCACCAACATCCGCAAGGCCCGCGACGAGGCCGAGGACCCGGAGCACAAGCGCCGCGCCGCCGAGCTGGTCGACATCGTCAAGGACTGCATCCGCCGCCACACCCAGCTCCAGACCCGCCTGCTGGAGGCCGGCCCGCTGTTCCGCGCCGAGCAGGACCGCCAGGCCTTCGCCACCCCCGGCGCCCGCAGCGGCATCGACCTCTACGGGCAGCTGCTCGCCCCCGTGCTGCGGCTGCCGATAGAGCAGGCCGTCCGCCCCACCGGCGCGTTCTTCGCCCGTGGCGCCGGTCTGCGCACCCCCGTCTCGGTCCGGGTCGCCGACCTGGTCGACCTGCTGCTCACCCCGCCGGTCGAACGCGAGCACCTCGGCGCCGAGCTGCCCGACCCGGACCTGGTCGCCACCCCGGACGACAGCCGCTTCTCCGAGGCCCAGCTGGAGTCCGCGATGGTCCTGCTCGACCTGCCCCCGGACGCCCCCCGCCGGCTCTCCGGCCTGCTCGCCGACGCCCGCAAGCAGGACCCGGACCTGCCGTACCTGGTCGCCCTGCTCGCCGTGCACGCCGCCAGCCCGCCGGTCGGCACCGCCTACCGCCAGGGCGAGGAGCGGCTGCTGTTCGCCGTGGACGACGGCACCCCGCTGCGCGACCCGGAGTTCGGCGGCGCTGACCTGATCGTCGGCAGCGCCCTGCTCGACGCGGTCGGCATGGCCGCCGACCGCAAGGACGCCGGCTGACCGGCCGGGAAGCACACGTTGCCGGGATCAACCTTGACGAACCGTAACCACCGCGCCACCCCCGAGGAGCACCGCCCGTGACGACCCACCACGACACGTCCTGGGCGACCGAGAGCGAACCCGCGGCCCCCGCACCGATCACCCCGGCCGACGTCGCGGACGCCGCCCGGCTGGTCTCCTTCGGCCTCCAGGCCAAGCTGCTGCCCGCCCGGGACGCCGAGTACGCCGAGCTGGTGCGCCGCCACCGCGAGGACCCTCCGTTCGCCCGGCTCGCCGACGCCATCGCCACCGGCATGGGCCTGGTCGTCCTGGAGGTCTCCCCCCGGGCCGGCATGGCCGTGGCCGCCGCCGAGGACTCGCTGTTCGCCGTCCGGATGGGCGACTACTCGCGCCGCGCCGCCTCCGAGTCCACCGACCGCTTCCTGCACGGCCTCGCCCACCTGGCCGTCGCCGCGATGGCCTTCCCCCGCCCGGAGGACCTCGCCGACGACGGTTACCTCGGCCGGATCACCGTCAACGGCGTCGACTCCTTCGTCCGCCAGGCCTGCCGCCGGCTGGAGGAGCAGGCCGACGCCGAGGGCGCCAACACCGACCCGGCCTCCGACGCCCCCGGCCTGGAGGCCGCCTGGCGGGTCTGGGCCCGGCGCACCGCCACCGGCGCCACCAAGGACGCCCGCCGGCTCTCCGGCTCCACCATCGGCATCGTCGCCAAGGCCGTGCTGTTCCTGGTCGACTCGGGCTTCCTGCAGAAGGTCTCCGACGACTCCGGCGGCACCTACCGCACCACCGCCCGCTACCAGCTCCAGGTGCGCGACCTGGCGGGCAGCGCGGCCATGGCCGAACTGCTCGACCTCGGCATCGTCCCGGTCTCCGACGGCACCGCCAGCCTGCTGCCGCCGGACACCGGCGACGAACTGGTCGCCGACGCGGGCCTGCCGTTCCACTCGCTCTGAGCCCCGGCGCTCTCTGAGTCCACCCGCTCCGAGCCCACCGCGCCGGCCGCCCGCCGAGCGCACCCGGTCCCGACCACCGCGCCGGTCCCGGACCACCGCGTCGGCCCAGGCCCACCCGCCCCGAGCCGGCCCGCCGCCCATCCCTCACGCCACGCAAGCCACGGAGAACCGCCGCACATGTACGAGCTCAACCGGGTCCGCCTCTACTCGATCGGACCGGCCGGCGCCCGTTACGCCGACACGGTGCTCGACCTGCGCGGCGTCGGCGAGCCGGTCGCCGACCCGGCCCCGCAGCAGATCGGCCTGTTCGGCGAGGACACCGAGGGCCCGGTCCGCCGCCCCGCCCCCGCCGGCGTGCTCTTCCTCGAGAACGGCGGCGGCAAGTCCGTCCTGCTCAAGCTGATCTTCTCGGTCATGCTCCCCGGCCACCGCAACACCCTCGGCGGCGCCAGCTCCGGCGTGCTGCGCAAGTTCCTGCTCGCCGACGACTGCGGCCACGTCGCCCTGGAGTGGCAGCACACCGTCACCGGCGAGCTGATCGTGGTCGGCAAGGTCAGCGAGTGGCGCGGCCGACAGGTCTCCTCCGACCCGCGCAAGTTCGCCGAGACCTGGTACTCCTTCCGCCCCGGCCCCGGCCTGACCCTCGACTCGCTGCCGGTCGCCGAACGGGTCAGCCTGGCCGGCGACCAGAAGGCCCGCGGCCGCCGCCGCACCATGAAGGGCTTCCGCGACGCCCTCACCGAGGCCGGCAAGGCCCACCCCCACCTCGACCTGGTCTTCGAGGACGGCCACGACCGCTGGACCGAGCACCTCGGCGAACTCGGCCTCGACCCCGAACTCTTCCGCTACCAGCGCGAGATGAACGCCGACGAGGGCGAGGCGGCCGGCCTCTTCGCGGTCAAGCACGACAGCGACTTCACCGACCTCCTGCTGCGCGCCGTCACCGACACCCGGGACACCGACGGCCTCGCCGACCTCGTGCACGGCTTCGCCGCCAAGCTCGGCCGCCGCGCCGAACTCACCGCCGAACGCGACTTCACCGCCGGCTCGCTGGACCTCCTGGAGCGGATCGCCGAGGCCACCACCGCCCGCGAGACCGTCCGCGAGGCCCACCGCACCGCCGAGCGCCGCACCCGCCGCCTCGCCCACGCCCTCGCCTCCCGCGCCACCGCCGAACGCGACCGCGCCCAGGACCTCGCCATCGAGGTGGCCGCCGCCGCGGGCGCCGTCACCGCCGCCGAGGCCGACCGCACCCGGCACAGCCTGATCACCGACGAACTCACCCACCGGCACGCCACGTTGAGCCTCACCGCGGCCACCGCCGAGGCCGCCGCGCTGCGCCGCGAACTCATCGACGCCCGCACCCTGCACTCCGCCTGGCAGGCGGCCGAGGCGGTGCTGCGCCAGCGCGCCGCCGCCGACCGGGTCGCCCGGGTCGCCGCCGCCATCCGCGAGGCCGAACTGGACGCCGCCCCCGCGCTCGCCGCCCGCGCCCGCGCCGCGACCGCCCTGGCCCGCGCCCTGGAGGCCGCCGCCGCGGCCGCCGAGTCCCGCGCCGACACCGAGGAGGAGCGCGCGGGCGAACTCCAGGCGGACGGCGGCAAGGCGCAGTCCGACGCCACCGAGGCCGCCACCGCCGCCCAGAAGGCCCGCAGCGAGGCCGAGCACCTGCGCCAGCGCCTCGCCGAGGTCGAGCAGGAGACCGAGGCCGCCGTCTCGGCCGGCTTCATCGACGCCGACGGCGACGTGGACCCGGCCCGCGCCGCGCTGCACGCCGCCGACGTCGAGAAGGCCGCCGCCGCCGCGCTCGCCCAGGCCCGTACCGCCGCCGAGTCCGCCGCCACCCGGCTGCGCGAGGCCGCCGCCGCCACCTCGCGCGCCGAACTCGCCGCCGAGCGGGCCGGCGACGCCCGCAAGGACGCCGCCCGCGCCCTCGCCGCCGAGCAGCGCACCGCCGCCCTGCTCGCCACCGAGGAGCGCCTCGCCGACCTGCTCTCCCTGACCCCCTACCAGGAAGGGGCCGACGAGGACGCGGGCTTCCTCACCCCCTCCGTGCTCGACCGCAACGCCGAGTACCTGCGCGAACTCCTCGACGAGTCCATCGCCACCGCCGAACGCACCCTGTTCGACCTCCGTACGGCCGCCGCGGACGACTCCCGCATTCTCGCGGCCCTCGGCGACGGCGGTCTGCTGCCGCCCGGCCCGGACGTGCTCGCCACCGTCGAGTACCTCGCCGAGCACGGCATCCCGGCCCTGCCCGGCTGGCGCTACCTCGCCCAGTCCGTCGACCCGGCCGACCACGAGGCGATCCTCGCCGCCCGCCCCGAACTGGTCGACGGCGTGGTCGTCACCGACCCGTCCTCGCTGGAGCGCGCCCGCGAGGCCCTGCAGGCCGCCGCCCTGCTGCCGCGCTCCACCGTCGCCGTCGGCGCCGCCGCCTCGCTGATCGCCCCGATCACCGACGAGCCCGCCTTCTTCCTCGTCCCGCCGAACCCGGCCATGCACGACGAGTCCGCCGCCGACGGCGAGCGCCGCGAACTGCGCGCCCGGGCGAGCGCCCGCGAGGAGCACATCCGCGAACTGGCCGGCCGCCTCGGCGCCGACCGCGCCCTCGCCGCCCGCCTCGCCTCCTGGCACGCCAGCTGCCCGCCCGGCACCCTCGCCGAACTCGCCGTCGCCGCCGAGGCCGCCCGCGAGCACGCCGAGCAGGCCGCCGCCGCCCTGGCCACGCTGCGCGCCGACCACGACGAGGCCGAGACCGACCACGCGGTGGCCGCCTCCGCCCACGAGGAGCACCGCGAGGCCGCCCAGCGCGCCCGCCGCCGCGCCGACGCCCTCTCCGGCCTCGCCTTCCGGCTGCGCGAGCGCGGCAACTGGGCCCGCCGCCAGCGCGAACTCGCCGAGGACGCCGCCGAGTGTGACCGCCGCCAGGCGCTGTGCGCCGAGCGCGCCCGCACCTGCGACGAGGACCGCCGCGCCGCCCAGCGCGCCGCCGACGACGCCCGCCGCACGGCCCGCGCGCTGCGCGCCGAACGAGCCGAGATCCCCGCCGCCGAGCAGTCCGACGAGCCCGCCGAGACCGCCCCCGCCGCGCTGCCCGCCCTGCGCGAGGCCTACCGCGCCGCCTCCCAGCTGTACGAGAAGGTCGGCGTCGGCGCCGACCTGCGCGCCGAACAGGCCCGCGCCGAGGGCGACGAGGCCGCCGCCGCGGCCGAACTCGACCGCCTCACCAACAAGGTGCGCACCCGCGCCGAGGAACTCCTCGGCAGCCCCGACGGCGCCGACGGCCCGGCCCGCCAGGCCGCCGCCGCCCGCGCCGAGGAGCTGGTCGCCACCATCGAGGCCCGCTCGGCCGCCGCCAGCGAGCAGCTCGGCCGGCTGCGCGGCGAGGCCGAACGCTCCGCCCCCGCCGACGGCGAGGCGCACACCGAGCTGCCCGAGGACCTCGTCCCCACCGATCCGGAGCACGCCCAGGCCCTGCTGCGCACCGCCACCAGCCGCCTCGCCGAGCGCCGTGAGGCCCTGGACGCCGCCCGCACCGCCCACGCCGACCTCCAGCGCACCTTCGACACCGCCCAGGCCGCCGCCGCCGACTTCGACGAGCTGGCCGGCCAGCTGCGCGACGGACTGCGCGACCACCAGGAGGACCCGGACGACCCGGTCGAGCCGTACCTGGGCTCGCTGGCCGAGGCCCGCACCGGAGCCACCGAGGCCCGCCGCGCCCTGCGCACCGCCGCCGGTGAGCTGTCCAGCGCCGAACTCGCCGTCCGCGACGCCGCCGACGCCCTGGTCCGGCACGCCAACGCGGCCCGCTTCGAGGCCGTCCGCACCCCCGCCCGCCAGCAGATCCGCGAACTGCCCGCCTCCGCGCTGCCCGAGCACGCCGCCGCCTGGGCCGCGGCCTTCGCGCCCCGGCTGCGGGTGCTCACCGACGAGCTCGCCCAGCTGGAGAAGAACCGCGGCTCGATCGTGGACCGGCTGCGCGGCCTGGTGGAGTCCTCGCTCACCACCCTGCGCGCCGCCCAGCGGCTGTCCCGGCTGCCCGAGGGCCTGGGGGAGTGGTCCGGCCAGGAGTTCCTCCGGATCCGCTTCGAGGACCCGGACCACGCCACCCTGGTCGAGCGCCTCGGCGAGGTCATCGACGAGGCCACCCGCGCCGCCGTCAGGAAGAACAGCGACCTGCGCCGCGACGGCATGTCCCTGCTGCTGCGCGGCGTCGCCGCCGCGATCGGCCCCAAGGGCGTCAGCGTCGAGATCCTCAAGCCCGACGCGGTGCTGCGCGCCGAGCGGGTGAGCGTCGGCCAGATGTCCGACGTCTTCTCCGGCGGCCAGCTGCTCACCGCGGCGATCGCGCTGTACTGCACGATGGCCGCGCTGCGCGCCAACGACCGCGGCCAGTCCCAGCTGCGGCACGCCGGCACGCTGTTCCTGGACAACCCGATCGGCCGCGCCAACGCCACCTACCTGCTGGAGCTCCAGCGGGCCGTGGCCGACGCGCTCGGCGTCCAGCTGATCTACACCACCGGCCTGTTCGACACCACCGCGCTCGCCGAGTTCCCGCTGGTGATCCGCCTGCGCAACGACGCCGACCTGCGCGCGGGCCTCAAGTACATCTCGGTCGAGGAGCACCTGCGCCCGGGCCTGCCGGCCGCGCCGGACCCGGACGGCCCGACCATCCACGGCGAGATCACCGCCACCCGGATGTTCAAGCGCCCCGCGGAGGTTCCCGCCCAGGCCTGAACTGGTTAGCGTGATCGGCATGCTGACGATCGCGCACCTCAGTGACATCCACCTCGGCCAGGTCCACCGCCGGGACGGCGGCAAGCGCGCCCGGCGGCGGGCCGAGCAGGTGATGGCGTACCTCGACGCCCTGCCCGGCCCGCTGGACGCGGTGCTGGTCACCGGCGACCTCGCCGACCACGGCCGGCCCGGGGAGTACCGGGAGGTCGCCGAGGTGCTGGCCTCCCGGCACCCGGTGCTCACCTGCCCGGGCAACCACGACTCCCGGGCGCCGTACCGGGAGGTGCTGCTCGGCGAGGCGCCGGGGGAGGGGCCCGTCAACCGGCTGCACCGACTGCCGGGCGCCGACGTGCTGATGCTCGACTCCTCGATACCCGGGCGGCACGACGGCCTGCTGGACGAGGAGACACTGGACTGGCTGGACACGCAACTCACCGAGGGGCGCGCCGAGTTGCCCGCCCTGGTGGCCTTCCACCACCCGCCGGTCGAGCTGCACCTGCCGTACGTCGACCCGATCCGCCAGTTCGGCGAGGAGCGGCTGGCCCGGGTCCTGCGCCGGCACCCCCGGGTGGTCGCCCTGTTCTGCGGCCACTCGCACACCCCCGCGGCGACCACCTTCGCCGGTCTGCCGCTGCTGGTGGCGCCCGGCGTGGCCTCCACCGTCACGCTGCCCTGCGAGGGCGGGCGCGGCGTCTCGTTCGACCACCCGCCGATGCTGGCCTTCCACCTTCTGGACGGGGACCGCCGACTCACCACCCACTACCGGGCGCTGCCGGTGCGGGATTGACCGATCCGCCCGGCGCTACGGGTGGTTGGTCTGCACCCGGGCCTGGCGCGGCGGCTGCTGCGGTGCCGGGCGCGGCGGTTGGTACGGCTGCTGATGGGGCTGCTGGTACGGCGCCTGCTGCGGCTGCTGCCCCGGCCCGTACGGCTGCTGCCGCCCCGGACCGCCGTACGGCTGCGGCGGCGAGGGCGGCCTGGGCTGCGGAGGCTGCGGCGCCTCGTACGGCTGCCGGTACACCGAGGACGAGCCGGGCCGGGGGAACGGCCGCGCGGCCAGCGGCTCGGAGGGCGCCCGGCTGCCCGCCATCGGGTGCGTGGAGCCCGGCGCCCGCATCCGCTGGGCCGCGACCTGGCGGGAGATCAGGATCTCCAGCAGGCACCACATGGTGCCGAACACCCCGAGCCCCATGGCCAACAGCGCCGGCGTCAGCAGCCAACTGCCCGCGTACGAGGCCAGCGTCGCCACCACGACGCCCACCAGGGTGAAGGACAGGCAGAGCACCGCCCGGACTGCGGCGGCGCGCACCTCGTCGGGCAGGCGACGACGGCGGCGGCGTGGCACGGACATCGAGCGACCCCCAGGCGCGTGGCGCGTGTTCTGCGAAGCATACGGAACGGGCGCACACGAAACGCGCCCCTCGCCTCACTCTGCCCCGCCGAACCAGGACTATGCGTCCCAAACCGTCGAACTGCCACCAAATCGTGTCATCCGGACGGTCCCGGCAGGCCGGGCGGCCCCGGCGGCCCCGGGGCGCCAGCGGCTCAGTCCAGTTGGAGGTTCAGCTCCTCCAGCGCGCCGGTCACGATCGTCCGCATCGCCTGCTCGGCGTGGACGGCGTTCTGGGCGCAGATCGCCTCCGCGACCTCGCGGTGCAGCCGGATCGCGTACGGCTCCGGCTGATGGGGCATCAGATGATACTCGGTCCGGCCGGTGAGCACCGCCGCGACGGTGTCCCCGAGGTGGGCGAACATCTCGTTCCCCGAGGCGCGCAGCACCAGGGAGTGGAAGGCGATGTCGTGCTCGAGGAAGGAGTTCAGGTCGGCGGCCCGTGCGGTGACCGTCAGATCCACGGCCAGCGAGCTGAGTTCGCGCCGGTCGTCGTCGCTGGCGTGGGTGGCGGCGAGCGCGGCGGCGGCCGGTTCCACGGCCACCCGCAGCGAGCCGAGCGAGCGCAGCTGGGCGGGGCGGTCCGCGCCGGCCAGGCGCCAGCGGATCACCATCGGGTCGAAGACGTCCCAGAGCGACTTGGGCTGGACGGTGATCCCGACCCGACGCCGGGAGGCCACCATCCGCATCCCCTCCAGGACGCGCACCGCCTCCCGGACGACCGTCCGGGACACCCCGAACCGGCCCTCCAGCTCCTCCGCGCGCAGCACCGCCCCCTCGGGGATCTCCCCCGACGCGATCGCCGGTCCGAGCTCGTCGAGCAGCCGCCCGGGCAGTCCCTGGATCTCCATCCGCCCAGCGTAGACGCCCGCCCCGCGGGCCTTCACGTCGCCCTGCGATCCAGGCCACACCTTAAAAGTATGACGATTTGGTTTCCGCCACTTGAATACGTCATATCTTTGAGGCGATAGTGGCGGCCAGGCAACGAAGGAGCACCACCCCATGGCTCTCAGCGTCGAGAACCACGACCTCCCGCAGGCCCCCCTCACCGTGGTGGTGATGGGCGTCTCGGGCGTCGGCAAGACCACCCTGGCCCGCCTGCTGGCGGACCGCCTCGCCCTCCCCTTCGCGGAGGCGGACGACTTCCACCCCGCGGCCAACATCGCCAAGATGTCCGACGGCATCCCGCTGGACGACCAGGACCGCGCCCCCTGGCTGCGCGCCATCGGCGACTGGCTCAGGGAGCGGACCGAGGCCGGCACCGGCGGTGTGGTCACCTGCTCGGCGCTGAAGCACCGCTATCGCGACACCCTGCGCGCGGCCTGCCCGGGCGCCTTCTTCCTGCACCTCAGCGGTGGTCACGAGCTGGTCGAGGACCGGCTCAGCCACCGCACCGGCCACTTCATGCCGTCGTCGCTGCTCGACTCGCAGTACGCCGCCCTGGAACCCCTGGCGGCGGACGAGCGCGGTGCCGTCCTGGACGTCGGCCCGTCCCCCGAAGAACTCGTCGAGATGGCCGCGGCACTGCTGCGGCCCGTCAATGGAGACCTCGCGTGAGCATGTCCCCCACTCTGCTGGCGGCCGCCCCACCGGCCCTGCCGCACACCAGCAGCGACTCCCAGCTGCTGATCGCGGTGCTGCTCAGCATCGGTGCGATCGTCGTACTGATCACCAAGCTGAAGCTGCACCCGTTCCTCGCCCTCACGCTCGGCTCCGGTCTGCTGGCCGCCGTCGCGGGTGCCCCCTTCGACAAGCTGCTCAGCAGCTTCTCCACGGGCTTCGGTTCCACCGTCGCCAGCGTCGGCCTGCTGATCGGCCTCGGCGCGATGCTCGGCAAGCTGCTCGCCGACTCCGGCGGCGCCAACATCATCGCGGACACCGTGCTCTCCCGGACCGGCAACAAGGCGCTGCCCTGGGCGATGGCGCTGATCGCGGCCGTGCTCGGCCTGCCGCTGTTCTTCGAGGTCGGGGTCGTCCTGCTGATCCCGATCGTGCTGCTGGTCGCCCGCCGCGGCAACGTCCCGCTGATCCGGATCGGCATCCCGGCCCTGGCCGGCCTGTCGGTGCTGCACGGCCTGGTGCCCCCGCACCCGGGCCCGCTGGTCGCCGTCGACGCGCTGAAGGCCGACCTCGGCATCACCCTGGCGCTCGGCCTGCTGATCGCCGTCCCGACCCTGATCATCGCCGGCCCGCTGTTCGCGCGGCTCGCCGAGCGCTGGGTCGGCCCGCTGGAGATCCCGGCGGCCACCGCCCCCGAGGAGACGGCCAAGCACGAGCGCACCCCGTCCTTCGCCGCGGTGCTGGCCACCATCCTGCTGCCCGTCGTGCTGATGCTCGGCAAGGCGCTGGCCGACGTGGTGATCGACGACCCGAAGGCGCTGGGCCAGCGGGTGTTCGACTTCATAGGGTCCCCGCTGATCGCCCTGCTCGCAGCCACCCTGCTCGGCATGGTGACCCTCGGCAAGGCGGCCGGTTTCGACAAGGCCCGGATCTCCGACACCGTCGGCAAGTCGCTCGGCCCCATCGCCGGCATCGTGTTCATCGTCGGCGCGGGCGGCGGCTTCAAGCAGACCCTGATCGACGTGGGCGTCGGCAACGCGGTGAGCGAGTGGTCCGGCAAGTGGCACATCTCGGCGCTGCTGCTGGGCTGGCTGATCGCCGTGCTGATCCGCCTGGCCACCGGCTCGGCGACGGTCGCCACGATCACCGCCGCCGGCATCGTCTCCCCGCTCGCCGCGAACATGTCCTCGACCCACGCGGCCCTGCTGGTGCTCGCGATCGGCGCCGGCTCGCTGTTCTTCTCGCACGTCAACGACGCCGGCTTCTGGCTGGTGAAGGAGTACTTCGGGATGAGCGTCGGGCAGACGCTGAAGTCCTGGTCGGTGATGGAGACGGTGATCTCGGTGGTCGCCATCGCCCTGATCCTGCCGCTCAGCCTGATCATCTAGCGCGCGGAACCGGCCGGCGCACCGCAGAACCGGTGCGCCACAGGGCCACCGCACGAAGCAGCGACGCCGAGGGGCGGCACCCGTGACCGTACGGGTGCCGCCCCTCGGCGTTTCCTCGGCCCGACCGGCCCGACCGGCCCGACCGGGCCGTCAGGGCCCGGCTCGGCCCAGCAGCCCCGACAGCACCGCACCGCCGTCGCCGCCGCCGGCAGGTCCTCCGCGACCGCGCCACCTCCCGGCTGTGCGCGGCGACCTGCTCGGCCGGCGCCTCCGCCCGGGACGCGACCGGCCGGACGCCGTGCCCACCCGCCCCGCCCTCCACCCGAGGAAGCGGGTGGTCGAGGCCGGCGTCCCGGCCTGACGGTCCCGGGGTACGCGAAACGGCGGGCGGGCGCCCGGGAAACCCCGAACGCCCGCCCGCCGTGAAGGACGCGGCCTACCGCCTACCGCCCACCGCTCACTTCGCGCGCTTCGCGAGGAAGGCCTCGACCTCGGCCTTGATCTCCGGCGTGTCCAGCCCGCGCACCGTCATCGTGGTGCGGCGGCGCAGCACGTCGTCCGCGGTGTACGCCCACTCGTTGTCCGCCGCGTACGCGACCTGCGCCCAGACGTCCGGGCCGTCCTCGTGGATCGGCCGGCCGAGCTCCGGGTTCTCGTCGATCATGCGGGCGATGTCGAAGGACAGGGTGCCGTAGTGGCTGGCCAGGTGCTTGGCCACCAGCGGCTCCATCCGCGAGCCCGGCTCGCGGTCGATCAGCAGGCGGTGCGCCACCGCGTTCGGCGCGCCGACGCCCGGCAGCGGGACGGTCGGGGCGATCGGGGACATGTCCTCGCCGAGGCTGGTGCCGGGCACGTGGGCCAGCTTCTCCAGCACGGTGCGGCCGATGTGCCGGTAGGTGGTCCACTTGCCGCCGGAGACCGACAGCATGCCGCCGCGGCCCTCGGTGACGACGGTCTCGCGCTTGGCGGCGGCGGTGTCGCCCGGCCCGCCCGGCAGCACCCGCAGGCCGGCGAAGGAGTAGGTGATCAGGTCGCGGTCGAGGTGCTCGTCGCGGATCGCGTGCGCGGCCTCGCCCAGGATCTGGTCGACGTCCGCCTCGGTGGCCCGGACGTCCTTGGGGTCGCCGGTGTACTCCTCGTCGGTGGTGCCGAGCAGGACGTGGTCCTCCCACGGGATGGCGAAGGAGACGCGGTACTTGTCGATCGGGATGGTCAGCGCGGCGCGCCACGGCGAGCGGCGCTTGACGACCACGTGGGCGCCCTTGGAGAGGCGGATCGACGGCGCGGCGCCGGCGTCCTCCATCGTGCGCAGGTGGTCCACCCACGGGCCGGTGGCGTTCAGCACCAGGCGGGCGTTGACGCCGAACTCGCTGCCGTCCAGGCGGTCGCGGAGCTCGGCGCCGGTGACCCGGCCGCCGGTGAAGCGCAGGCCGGTGACCTCGGCGTGGTTCAGCACCACGGCGCCGGCGTCGACGGCGGCGCGGACGGTCATCACGGCGACGCGCGAGTCGTTCATCTGGTGGTCGCCGTAGACGGCCACCGAGCGCAGGCCCTCGGTGCGCAGCGCGGGCACCTGCTGGATGGCGTGCGCGGCGGTGGAGACCCGGCCCATGCCGTCGCGGAAGGCCGACAGCGCGGAGTACAGGAAGACACCGGCGCCGAGCTTGGCCGCGCCGTGCGGGCCGCCCTTGTAGACCGGCACGAAGAAGGTCAGCGGGTTGACCAGGTGCGGGGCCACGTCGGTGGAGAGCGCGCGGCGCTCCTTGTGGTTCTCCGCGACCAGCTTGACCGCGCCGGTCTGCAGGTAGCGCAGACCGCCGTGGACGAGCTTGGAGGAGGCGCTGGAGGTGGCGCCGGCGAAGTCGCCGGCGTCGACCATGGCGACCTTCAGGCCGGCCTGGGACGCGGTCCAGGCGACGGCCGTGCCGAGGATGCCGCCCCCGATCACCAGCAGGTCGTAGGTGGCCTTGCCGAGCAGCTCGCGGGTCTCGGCGCGGGAGGCGGTGTGGCCGGCGGTGCGCTCGGCGCCCAGGGTCGGGATGGTTGCCATGGTGGTTGTGTACGGCGCGCGCGGGTCGGGCGGCGCCGTTACTCCTCTCGTGTGCGGTGCGGCCCCTTCGGGAGAGGCCGTCGGCCCGGTGCGGCGGGCCGGTGAAACTCGGTGACACCCGCTGCCGGAACGGCGGGCGGCCGGCCGGGGCACGGGGCCCCGACCGGCTTGTCGATCAGTTGTTCTCTTCCTCCTCCACCCAGTCCATGGTGCGCTCCACGGCCTTGAGCCACTTCTTGTACTCGCGCTCCCGGGTGGCCTCGTCCATGCGCGGGGTCCACTCGGCGGCGCGGTGCCAGTTGGCCCGCAGGGTGTCGAGGTCGTTCCAGAAGCCGACGGCGAGTCCGGCCGCGTAGGCGGCGCCGAGGGCGGTGGTCTCGGCCACGTACGGGCGCTCGACCGGGGCGTCCAGGACGTCGGCGATGTTCTGCATGAGCAGGTTGTTGCTGGTCATGCCGCCGTCGACCTTGAGGGCGGTGAGCTCGACCCCGGAGTCCTTCTGCATGGCGTCGACGACCTCGCGGGTCTGCCAGGCGGTGGCCTCCAGGACGGCCCGGGCCAGGTGGCCCTTGGTGACGTATCGGGTCAGACCGGCGATCACACCGCGGGCGTCGGAGCGCCAGTACGGGGCGAACAGGCCGGAGAAGGCCGGGACGAAGTAGGCGCCGCCGTTGTCCTCGACGGTGTTGGCGAGGGTCTCGATCTCGGCGGCGGTGGAGATGATGCCGAGCTGGTCGCGCAGCCACTGGACGAGCGAGCCGGTGACGGCGATCGAGCCTTCCAGGGCGTACACCGGGGCCTGGTCGCCGATCCGGTAGCCGACGGTGGTCAGCAGGCCGTGGTACGAGTTGACGATCTTCTCGCCGGTGTTCAGCAGCAGGAAGGTGCCGGTGCCGTAGGTGGACTTGGCCTCGCCCTCGTCGAAGCAGGTCTGCCCGAACAGCGCGGCCTGCTGGTCGCCGAGCGCGGAGGCGACGGGAACGCCGGCCAGGTCGCCGACGGCCTCGCCGTACACCTCGGCGGAGGAGCGGATCTCCGGCAGGACGGACATCGGGACGCCCATCGAGTCGGCGATCTTCTCGTCCCACTGCAGGGTCTGCAGGTTCATCAGCATGGTGCGGCTGGCGTTGGTGACGTCCGTGACGTGCTTGCCGCCGTCGACACCGCCGGTGAGGTTCCAGATCACCCAGGTGTCCATGGTGCCGAACAGGATGTCGCCGGCCTCGGCGCGCTCGCGCAGGCCCTCGACGTTGTCCAGCAGCCAGCGGATCTTCGGGCCGGCGAAGTAGCTGGCCAGCGGGAGGCCGGTCTCGCGGCGGAAGCGGTCCTGGCCGACGTTGCGGCCCAGCTCGCGGCAGAGCGCCTCGGTGCGGGTGTCCTGCCACACCAGCGCGTTGTGCACCGGCTCGCCGGTGTTCTTGTCCCACAGGACGGTGGTCTCGCGCTGGTTGGTGATGCCGATCGCGCGGATGTCGTCCCTGGTCAGGCCGGCCTTCTCCAGCGCGCCGCGGACGACCGACTGCACCCGGGTCCAGATCTCGGCGGCGTCGTGCTCGACGTAGCCGGGCTGGGGGAAGATCTGCCGGTGCTCCTGCTGGTCGACGGAGACGATCCGGCCGTCGGCGCCGAAGATGATGCAGCGGCTGGAGGTGGTGCCCTGGTCGATCGCGGCGATGTAGTTACCGGTGGTGGTCATGGGGAGGGTCCTCGGCTCGGGTTCGGGGGATACGGGGTGGGTGGGCCTGACACGCCTGTTCGGTCAGTCCCCGTGTGTGGCGGGGTCGAACCCGTCCTTTAGAAGATCGCGTTGTAGACGCCGCCGGCCGCGAGGCCGCCCAGGATCGGGCCGATGACCGGGATCCAGGCGTAGGACCAGTCCGAGCCGCCCTTGTTCGGGATCGGCAGCAGGGAGTGCGCGATGCGCGGGCCGAGGTCACGGGCCGGGTTGATCGCGTAGCCGGTCGGGCCGCCCAGCGAGAGGCCGATGCCGACGACGGTGAAGGCGACCATCAGGGTGCTGGTGCCGGACTGGGAGAGGCCGGTGTTGGTGCCGATGGTGAGGATCGCGAAGCAGAGCACGAAGGTGCCGATGACCTCGGTGAGCACGTTCTGGATCGGGTTCCGGATCTCGGGACCGGTCGAGAAGATGCCGAGGGTGGGCTCCTCGTTCGCGTTGAACTGGCCCAGGTAGGTGGCCCAGACCAGTACGGCGCCGATGATCGCGCCGAGCAGCTGGGAACCGAGGTAGAGCGGCACCTGGCTCCACTCGCCGCTCTTCACCGCGAGCGCGATGGTGACGGCGGGGTTCAGGTGGGCGCCGGACTTCGGAGCCGACATGTAGGCGGCGATGAGGACCGCGAATCCCCAGCCGAAGGTGATCGCCAGCCAGCCGGCGTTGACGGCCTTCGACTTCTTGAGGGTCACGGCGGCGCAGACGCCACCGCCGAGGAGTATCAGGGCGGCGGTGCCGAGGGTTTCGCCGACGAAAACGTCGCCGTTGGAGAACGCGGACACAAAGACTCCCTTGTCCATATGGCCCGGAGGGTAGGTGGGGGCAGGCGGCCGGTCGATCGCTGTGCGGGTGAGCGCACTGTGGGAGCGATCTCTCCGGCCATCGTTCGACAATGTCGACCGTCATGCGGAAGCTTCCTCCTCAGGTCGCCCCCTCGTCAAGGCAGGGTTACGCAGCTGTGACCACCGCCTCGGCGGGGCCGTCGACGTTACCGAGCGGAGCGCCCCGAATCAGGACAAAACGCCAGAGGCGCGGACAGGCCTCCCGGCCGTCCGCGCCTCAGCGTGACGAATCGGCGGCCCCCGGCGAGCCGCCCGTGGATGCGCTCAGAACCGCCCGGCGCCCAGGTCGCGGGAGATCGCCCGCGCCGCGCTGCGCACCGAGGCCACCAGCGAGGGCTTCACGAAGCCGTCCTCGCAGACCCGCTCGACCGCCCCGCTGATGCACACCGCGCCCACCGGGTTGCGCCGCCGGTCCTGGATCAGCGCGCCGATCGAGGCCACGCCCTCCCAGGTCTCCTCGATCGAGTCCGCCCAGCCGCGTTCCCGGATCAGTGCGCAGTCGGCGTCCAGGTCGGCCGCCCGGGTCAGCGTCCGCACGGTGTACGACTCGTACGGGCCGTCGCCCAACTCCCCGCGCGCGACCGGGTCGTAGGCCACCAGCACCTTGCCCAGAGCGGTGCTGTGCAACGGCTGCATCGAGCCCACCTCCAGCACCTGCCGGGTGTCGTCCGGCCGGAACACGTGGTGCACGATCAGCACGCCCTGCTGGTGCAGCACCCCCAGGTAGACCGTCTCCCCGGCCGCCCGGGCCAGGTCGTCCGCCCACACCAGCGCCCGCGCCCGCAGCTCGTGCACGTCCAGGTAGCTCTGCCCCAGCCGCAGCAGTTCGGCGCCCAGCTGGTACTTGCCGGTCTCCGGATCCTGCTCGACGAACCCCTCCTGCTGGAGCGTGCGCAGGATGCCGTGCGCGGTCCCCTTGGCCAGGCCCAGCGCCGTCGCGACCTCGGACAGGCCCAGCCGGCGCTCACCGCCGGCCAGCAGGCGCATGATCGCGGCGGCCCGGGAAAGCGACTGGATCGGGCCGGGCATGGGTACCTCCGCGCTGACAGGCGGTCGACAATGTCGACCGCAGTGATGACGGGACGAGTCTGCCAGGCCGCCCTGACTCCGTGCACCTTCCCCCCGGGGAACCCGCCCCGGTCCCCGCCACCGGCGGCCCGGCCCGCACCCCGGGCCGCTGCGTGCGCGGACGACCCCGCGACGCCCCCTCAGCGGCCCCGCGCCGTCAGCCCACCGCCCCCGCGCGCTGCGCCCGCAGCACCGTCACCTCCGCGGCCAGCGCCGCGATCCCGTCCGTCCCCACCCGGCAGCAGCCGCCCACCAGCCGGGCGCCGTCCGCGAGCCAGCCGCCCACCCGGGCCGAGCGGAAGGTCGGCTCGCCGCGCCAGCCCCGGCGGGTGGCGTCCCAGCTCTCCCCGCTGTTCGGGTAGACCACCACCGGCTTGCCGGTCACCTCGGCGGCCACCGCCACCGCCCGGTCCGCGTCCTGCGGCGTGCAGCAGTTGACGCCCACCGCGATCACCTCGTCCACCTCGGCGGCCGGCGCGAAGGCCTCCGCCAGCGGCTGCCCGGCCCTGGTCCGGTCGCCCTCGATGCTGTACGACAGCCAGGCCGGCACCGCCAGCCCGCGCACCAGCCCCAGCAGCGCCCGCGCCTCGTCCGCGTCCGGGATCGTCTCCAGCGCCAGCACGTCCGGCCGGGCCGCGGCCAGCACCTCCAGCCGCGGCCGGTGGAAGTCCGCCAGCTCCGCGACGCTCAGCCCGTACCGGCCCCGGTACTCCGAGCCGTCCGCCAGCACCGCCCCGTACGGGCCCACCGAGGCCGCCACCCAGCGCCGCCGCCCGCCCGGCTCCGGCCGCGCCGCCTCCCGGGCCAGCTCCACGCTGCTCGCCAGCAGCCGCGCGGCCTGCGCCCGGCCGACCCCGCGGCGCGCGAAGCCCTCGAAGCTCGCCTGGTAGCTCGCGGTTATCGCGACGTCCGCACCGGCCGCGAAGTACGCCCGGTGCGCCGCCAGCACCGCCTGCGGGTCGTCCGCCAGCAGCCGCGCCGACCACAGCTCGTCCGAGAGGTCGTGCCCGGCCGCCGCCAACTGGTTCGACAGACCACCGTCGAGCACCAGCGGACCGGCGGCCAGCGCGGCGGCGAAGTCCGGCGGGGGAACAGCGGGCATGTCGGCCTCCTGAGGAAGAGTTCCTGGTCACAGCCTACGGGCGGGCACCCCCCGGCCGAGCAGGAAAAGCATTTGCCGCCGGGGAACGGACTCGCTACGTTGTGCTCAGCCCGAGAAGAACAGCACCGGCGGCGCAGGCCGGCGGCACCGGAGAGCACGGAGAGGAGCCCGGCGATGGCAGCGGACGACGCTCCGGCCCCCACCGGGCCCGGAGCCGAACAGGAGTGGCTCGCCGCGTACGACCCGCGCGCCTACGCGCCGATCGCCGTCACCGTGGACGTGGTCGCCCTGACGCTGCGCCACGGCAGCCTGCACGTCCTGCTCGTCGAACGCGGCGCCCCGCCCCACCAGGGCAGCTGGGCGCTGCCCGGCGGCTTCCTGCGGGCCGGCGAGGAGGGCCTCGACGAGGCCGCCGCCCGCGAGCTCGCCGAGGAGACGGGCCTGCTGAGCGACTCCGGGGCCGAGGCCACGCTCTGCCGCCTCCACCTCGAACAGCTCGGCACCTACGGCGCCCCCGAGCGGGATCCGCGGATGCACGTCGTCTCCGTCGCCTACCTCGCCTTCGCCCCGGACCTGCCCGACCCCCAGGCCGGGACGGACGCCGCGGCCGCCGCCTGGCACCCCGTCTCCGACCTGGACCTCCGGCCCTGCGGCCGGTCCCGAGCCGCCGGTGCGCCCGCCGACACCCACGGGGGTGGTGTCGACGGGCGCACCGGCCCCTGCCCGCTCCCCCTGGCCTTCGACCACGCCCGCATCCTCTCCGACGGCCTCGACCGGGTGCGCGCCAAGCTCGAGTACAGCCCGCTGGCCACCGCCTTCCTGCCGTACGACTTCACCATCCCCGACCTCCGCGCCGTCTACGAGGCGGTCTGGGACGAGAAGCTCCACCCCGGCAACTTCCACCGCAAGGTGCTGTCCGTACCCGGCTTCGTCGAGAGCACCGGCACCACCACCGAGCGCGGCGGCGCCCGCGGCGGCCCCCGTGCCCGCACCTACCACGCCGGCGACGCCCGCCTGCTGCACCCCGCGCTGCTCCGCCCCACCCGCGACGACCCGGCCGCCGACGCGGCCGACGTCGCCGACGCCCCCTGAGGTTCGGCGGCCCGCGGGAACACCGCCGACCGACGGGGCTACCATCCGGCCATGACCACTGACGAAGCGACGACCGCCGACACGGCGACGACCGCCGGCGAAGCCCAGCAGACAACCCACCGGCCGTTCTCGCACTGCCACTTCTGCGGCACGCCCTACCCGCCCGGCACCCGCCTCTGGCCCCGCACCTGCCCCGGCTGCGCCGAGATCAGCTACCGCAACCCCCTGCCCGTCGCGGTCACCGTCCTCCCCGTCACCCGCCCCGACGCCGACCCGGCCCTGGTCGTCATCCGCCGCACCATCGAACCCGGATACGGCGAACTCGCCTTCCCCGGCGGCTACATGGACTACGGCGAGAGCTGGCAGCAGGCCTGCGTGCGGGAACTGCACGAGGAGACCGGGATCGTGGCCGACCCGGCCGACATCACCCTGATCCACACCGCCTCCGACCCCAACGGCCGCTTCGTCATGCTCTGCGGACTGCTCCCGGCCCGCCCGCTCGCCGACCTCCCGCCCTCGTACCCCACCGACGAGACCGACGGCTGGCTGCTCGCCACCGCCGAAACCCCGCTCGTCTGGGACTTCCACAACGGCGTCCTGCGCCGCTGGTTCAGCGGCGAGTTCACCCCCCGCTGACCGGCCCGCCGATCTCCCGTCCACCCAACGGCCGACCCTGGCGCGGCGGGCGATCACATGGCATGGTCTGCACCGACAGCCCAACCGGACGGGTCTGCCACGAGCCCTCCCGTCCCCACCACCGGCCGGGAGACCACCACCGTGAGCACCCCACCACAGGACCAGCCGCTCTGGCGCCCCAACCCCGCTCGCGCCGCCGCCACCACCCTGGTGGCCTTCCAGGCCTGGGCCGCCGAACACCACGGCGCCCCGGCCGCCCCGCTCGCCCCGGCCGCCGACGACCAGCAGGCCGCCCAGCGCTACGCCGACCTGCACGCCTGGTCCACCGAGGACCTCGACCGGTTCTGGACCGCGATCACCCAGTGGTTCGACGTCCGCTTCACCCAGGCCCCCGAGGCCGTCCTCGCCGACCCGGCCATGCCCGGCGCCCGCTGGTTCCCCGGCGCCCGCCTCAACTACGCCGAGCACGCCCTGCGCGCCGCCGAGGATCCCGCGAACGCCGACCGCCCCGCGATCCTCCACCTCGACGAGACCTCCGAGCAGCCGGCCGTCCTCACCTGGTCCGAGCTGCGCCGCCAGGTCGGCTCGCTGGCCGCCGCCCTGCGCGCCCGCGGCATCGGCCCCGGCGACCGGGTCGGCGCCTACCTGCCCAACATCCCGCAGGCCGCCGTCGCCCTGCTCGCCACCGCCGCCGTCGGCGCGGTCTGGACCAGCTGCGCCCCCGACTTCGGCGCGCGCAGCGTCCTCGACCGCCTCCAGCAGATCGAACCCGCCGTCCTCTTCGCCATCGACGGCTACCACTACGGCGGCAAGGACCACGACCGCAGCGAGGTCGTCGCCGAGCTCCGCCGCGAGCTCCCCGGCCTGCGCACCGTCGTGCACGTCCCGCTGCTCGGCGCCCCCGCCCCCGAGGGCGCCCTGAACTGGGACGACCTGGTCGCCGACGACGTCGAGCCGGTCTTCGAGCCGGTCCCCTTCGACCATCCGCTCTGGGTCCTCTACTCCTCCGGCACCACCGGCCTGCCCAAGGCCATCGTCCAGAGCCAGGGCGGCATCCTGCTCGAACACCTCAAGCAGGCCGGCCTCCACCTCGACCTCGGCCCCCAGGACCGCTTCCTCTGGTACACCTCCACCGGCTGGATGATGTGGAACTTCCTGCTGGCCGGCCTCCTCGTCGGGTCCACGATCGTCACCTACGACGGCAGTCCCGGCCACCCGGACACCGGCGCCCTCTGGTCGGTCGCCGCCCGCACCGGCGCCACCGTCCTCGGCACCTCCGCCGCCTACGTGATCGCCAGCCGCAAGGCCGAACTCCACCCCGGCCGCGACCTCGACCTCTCCGCCGTGCGCTGCATCGGCACCACCGGCTCCCCGCTCCCGCCCGACGGCTTCCGCTGGATCTACGACGAGGTCAAGGAGGACGTCTGGCTTGCCTCGGTCAGCGGCGGCACCGACGTCTGCTCCTGCTTCGTCGGCGGCGTCCCCACCCTGCCGGTGCACCTCGGCGAGATCCAGGCCCCCTGCCTCGGCGCCGCCGTCGAGTCCTGGGACGTCCAGGGCAAGCCGCTCACCGACGCCGTCGGCGAACTCGTCGTCACCAAGCCCATCCCGTCGATGCCCACCGGCTTCTGGAACGACCCCGAGGGCACCCGGTACCACGACAGCTACTTCGACACGTACCCCGGCATCTGGCGCCACGGCGACTGGATCACCGTCACCTCCCGCGGCACCGTCGTCATCCACGGCCGCTCCGACTCCACCCTCAACCGCCAGGGCGTCCGGATGGGCTCCTCGGACATCTACGAGGTCGTCGAACGCCTCCCCGAGATCGCCGAATCCCTGGTCATCGGCCTGGAGGAGCCCGACGGCGGCTACTGGATGCCGCTGTTCGTCGTCCTCGCCCCCGGCGCGGAACTGAACGACGACCTGATCGGCCGCATCCGCACCGCACTGCGCACCGAGCTCTCCCCGCGCCACGTGCCCGACGAGGTCATCGCCGTCCGCGGCCTCCCGCACACCCTCACCGGCAAGCGGATCGAGGTCCCGGTCAAGCGGATCCTCTCCGGCACTCCGCTGGAGCAGGCCGTCAACCCCGGCTCCGTCGACCGCATCGAGCACCTGCGCTTCTTCGAGCAGCTCCGCCTCGACCGCCAGGCCTGACCGGTTCCCGAGCAGACGAGAGGGGGGGGCCCCCCCCCCGGGGGGGGGGGGGGCCCCCCCCGGGGGCCCCGCCCGAACGTCAAAACAAGAAACCGGGGGACGCCAGCGGGCCCCCCCCCCCCCCC
>NZ_JBHXLL010000068.1:29798-32685 GCF_042721415.1 Kitasatospora sp. NPDC058444
CCCCGTGTGTTTCAGCCCACTCCCCCCCCCCCCCCCCCCCGCGCCCCGGTGCCCCGCCGCCCGGGGGGGGCCCCCCCCCCCCGGGGGGGGGGGGCCCCCCCCTCTCGTCGTCGCCGATGACTCGCTACTCGCTACTCGCCGGAGAGCACCTGCTGCGCCGCGGCCCGCGCCTCCTCGGCGCTGTCGGCGGCCCGGGCCGCCTCGGCCGCCCGGCGGCACTGCGCCAGCGTGTACTTGGCGAGCGCGGTCCGCACGTAGGGGATCGAGGCCGCGCCCATCGAGAGGCTGGTGACGCCCAGACCGGTCAGCACCACGGCCAGCAGCGGGTCGGAGGCCGCCTCGCCGCAGACGCCGCAGCTCTTTCCGGCCGCCCGCGCGGCGTCGGCCGCCGCGGCGACCAGGTCCAGCAGGGCCGGCTGCCACGGGTCCTGGAGCCGGGCCAGCGCACCGACCTGACGGTCGGCCGCGAAGGTGTACTGCGCGAGGTCGTTGGTCCCCAGCGACAGGAACTCGACCTCCTGGAGGATCGCCCTGGCCCGCAGCGCGGCCGACGGGATCTCCACCATCGCGCCGAACTTGGCGTCCAGCCCGGCCTCACGGCAGGCGGCCGCGAAGTCCTTGGCGTCCTTGCGGTCGGCCACCATCGGGGCCATCACCTCGAGGTGCACCGGCAGGCCCTCGGCAGCCTTGGCCAGCGACTCCAGCTGGGTCCGCAGCACCTCGGGGTGCTCCAGCAGGGTGCGCAGACCACGCACGCCCAGAGCGGGGTTCGGCTCGTCGGCCGGCGTCAGGAAGTCCAGCGGCTTGTCCGCGCCGGCGTCCAGCACGCGCACCACGACCCGGCCCTCCGGGAAGGCCTCCAGCACCTTGCGGTACGCCTCGACCTGCTTCTCCGCGCTGGGAGCCTTCGCCGAGTCGTCCAGGAACAGGAACTCGGTGCGGAACAGGCCGACGCCCTCGGCGCCGTTCTCCAACGCGGCCGGCACGTCGGCCGGGCCGCCCACGTTGGCCAGCAGCGGCACCCGGTGCCCGTCCGAGGTCTGCCCCGGGCCGGAGGAGGCGGCCAGCGCGGCCTTGCGCTCGGCGGCGACGGCCCGCAGCTCGTCCTGCTTCTCCTGCGACGGCTCCAGCAGCACGTCGCCGGAGCTGCCGTCGACCGCGACCACGGTGCCCTCGGCGACATCGGTCGCACCCGGCAGCGCCACGACGGCCGGCACGCCCATCGCCCGGGCCAGGATGGCGCTGTGGCTGGTCGGCCCGCCCTCCTCGGTCACGAAGCCGAGCACCAGCGTCGGGTCGAGCAGCGCGGTGTCGGCCGGCGCCAGGTCCCGCGCGAACAGCACGTACGGCTCGTCGCTGTCCGGCACGCCCGGCATCGGCACGCCGAGCAGCCGGGCCACGATCCGGTTGCGCACGTCGTCCAGGTCGGCGACCCGTCCGGCCAGGTACTCCCCGGCGGAGGCGAGCAGCGCCCGGTAGGCCGCGAACGCGTCGTAGACGCCGCGCTCGGCACTGCTGCCGACGGCGATCCGGCGGGACACGTCGGCCATCAGCTCCGGGTCCTGCGCCATCAGCGCCTGGGCCTCCAGCACCGCCTGGGCCTCGCCGCCCGCGAGGTTGCCGCGCGCGATGAGGTCGGCGGCGACCGCCTCGACGGCGGCCTGGGCGCGAGCCTGCTCACGCGGGGCGTCCTCGGTCGGGATCTGGGTGGCCGGGGGCTCCAGCACCGCCGTCCCCATGTGCCGCACCTGGCCGATCGCGACCCCGTGGCTCACGCCCACGCCGCGCAGCGTCTTCTCCATGTCACCTGTCTCCGCTGAGATGAGCGGCCCCGCCGGGAACCGCTGTGTGTGGGGGCCGCCCCGTCATCTCGTCCGGGGCGGGTGTCGGAAGGAAGAGGTCAGCTCCAGCTGAACAGCTGCTCGCCCGCCTTGGCGTCGCCGTCCTCCCGCAGCTCGCCGAGCGAGTCGACGGTGGCCTCCAGCGCCACGATCGGCGAGATCGGCGACTTGCCCGCGGCCTCGACGGCTGCCGGGTCCCACTTGATGACGGCCTGACCGCGGGTCACCGTGTCGCCCTTGTTGACGAGCAGCTCGAAGCCCTCGCCGTTGAGCTGGACGGTGTCGATCCCGAGGTGGGTCAGCACACCGTGGCCATCGGCGTCCACGACGACGAACGCGTGCGGGTGCATGGAGACGACGACACCGTCCACCGGAGCGACCGCCGTGGTCTGCTCGCGAACGGGGTCGATCGCGGTGCCCGGGCCGACCATCGCACCCGAGAACACCGGGTCGGGCACGCCCGCGAGCCCCACGATCTTGCCGGTCAGCGGCGACGTCACAGTGGTCATGGTTGTGCCTCCCAAGTGCGCAGTACAGCGAGCGGCCGCGAGGAGCGGCATGACGATCAACTGAAGCCTAAATCATGTCAACTTTGGACATCTGCTGACATTCCCGGGCGATGACCCCGCCCCTGCCTGCCCGGCCGGCGACTCGTCGACCCGCGAGTGGTCTAGTCCTCTCGGCTCCGATGCGCCGCACTCTACAGGCATCTTGGCGAATCGGGGCCATTGCTGTATATGCTCGCGAGAGCAACAAATCATGCCGCCGTCCGGGCGACTCTCGGTGCGCCTCGATTCGCGCTCCGACAGCCGACCCGCTATGGTTGGTCGAGTCGCCGCAACTTGGCGGTTAACGCCAGATTTCAGATGTGAAAAGCCCCGGTAAACGGAGCGGAAATCATCTGCTAGGCTGGAAACACGAAAGAACGAAGCCCGGAGGGTCCGCTGGAATGCGGTCCGAAGGAAGCGTCCGTTCCTTGAGAACTCAACAGCGTGCCAAAAGTCAACGCCAGATATGTTGACATCCCCGGCCTCAGATTCTTCTGG
>NZ_JBHXLL010000069.1:0-32017 GCF_042721415.1 Kitasatospora sp. NPDC058444
TCGGCACGCCAGGCTCAACGACCGGCACCCCATCGGGATACCGGTCGCATCACCACATCATCCGAACTCGTTATGTGCGAAGGACGGGTCTAGGCCGCGGACGTCTTCGGGTTGCACGGCGACAGTGTGCCGGGTGACACCGACATCTGTCGCCCACATACGTGCAGGGACCAAAAACGGCTGGCCCCTGGGCTCCAGAGCGCAACGGCCCCCCTTTCTTCACCCGCCGACCGCATCGCAGGACCCGGCGGCCTGACCGCCGGTCGACCCTGCGTACACGGTACGGGCGCGGGGTCACCTGGTGGCCTTCCACCAGATGACCGGCGGCGCGGACCGGATGCTCGCCGAAGCGGCGCGCCTGCTGCGTGAGGCCGACCACCAGGAGCAGGCCAACCTCGTCGAGCACCGGCTGGTGGGCCGCGACATCCTGCCGGGCATGTGGGCGGACCAGATCGTCGAGGCCTACGACGACACCTACTACCGGGTCCTGACGCAGGCCGAGGAACATGTCCGCCGCGAGCTCGCCGCCGGACGCCGGCACCTGTGGGAGGCCGAGATGCAGCGGGCCGCCCGCTCCCGGCGACGGCCCTGACCGGGGCAGCGGTAGGCCGGACGACCCCGTGGAACGCCGGCCCTGCGGCCCAGGCGTGGGGTGATCAGGGCGCCGGGATGCCCTGGATCGCGTAGGTCCAGCCGCGCGGTACCGGCCTTCCCTCTTCGGCGAGCACCGCTTCGTAGATGTCGCATTCGAGGCGGTTGGCGGCTTCGGCGGCGGTGATCAGGTCGATCGGGTAGGGGCCGACGATCAGGACGGGGCGCTGCTGCCCGTTGTCGCCGTTGTCCCGGCGGAAGTCGATGTGGAAGCGCTGGGCCTGTTCCTCGTCGGGCAGTCGCAGCCCGGTGCGGGCGGGCTGCTGGAGCCGGCCGGTGCCCTGGGTGTACTCGTCGAAGTGCTCGATGACGTCCCGGGCCTCCTTGCCGCCGGGGACGGCGGCGGTGAACGCGGCCAGGCCCTCGTCGAGGATCGCCCGGCCCGCGTCGGTGGTCAGGTGCCGGCGGGTCATCTGGGCGCCGCGCAGGACCATCCGCAGCGCCATCACCAGTTGGCGGGCGTCGATGATGCCGGTCTCGCCGTCGTCCTCGTGCAGGATCCGCCGCAGTTGCAGCCGCACGGTGCGTCCCCAGCTCCACGCCTCGGTGTGCCCGATGGTGGCGCCGTGCTCGGTGCGCAGCCACGGCCGCCGGTCGGCGGTGTCGGTCGTCATCTTCTCCCCCGGTCCGCTGGTCGGTGAGCAGGTCAGCGTAGAGGCCAGGTCCGCTGCCCGGCGACCGGATTCCGCTGCGAGCGCCCGGTCGGGCGGGCGCGGGGCGCAGCGCGGCCGGGTCCCGGGGAGACAGGGGGGTGGTCCGCGGGACCCGGCCGGTGGGAGGCCAGCAGCACCGGGGTCACGGCGCAGCTGCTCTGCTCGGCGGCCCGGTGGTGCTGTGGTGGGGCCGCCGTGGCGGGAATGCTAGACCGGCTGGCCAGCGGGTGGCCAGGGCTTTGACCTGGGTTTTTTCGGCCGCGAACATGCCATCTCGGGCCCAGGTGCCCTGGGCGCGGCAGGACCTGGGCGAGGCAGCCTCGGCCGAGCGGGCCGTCGCTCAGGCAGTCGCCGTTTCAGCCTCGCTGATGCGCTTGTGCAGTGCGGTCAGGAACTTCGGGTACCGGCCGTCGGCCCTGGCGTCGGCGAAGGCCGGGTGTTCGCCCGCCTTCGTCCAGGCGGTGGCGGCTTCCTCCCGCAGCTGCCGGAGCCGCTCGGTGAGATCCGGCGGCCAGAACGAGGCGGCGGGCCCGTCCTGTATGCCGCCCGCCGGCGGATCGGCCGGCCAGCACAGCCGCTCCAGCCACTGCTCCGGAGCGGGGAATCTTGTACGGGCCTCCGCCGCGATCTCGGCGGTGAACTCCTCGACCGCGCGCTGCGCGGCCCGGGCCGCCAGCTGCAGAGCGATCAGGTCGTCGGGAACAGAGATGTCATCAGGCACAGGAGCGGAGCCTACGGGGTAGGAAGGCCCGCCAGAGAGGAGTGCGGCAGTGCCGTAGTCCACACCCACCTGATCGCCCGGCACCGGATCGGTGCGCTCACCCTGGCCGCCTGCGCCGCCCTCCACCAGGTCGAGGAGGTCGGCAGCAGCGCCGGGGAACTGCTCCTGCTGGGCCTGCACCCGCCGGCATCACGCGGACCGACCGCAGGCACTCGACGCGCGGTGGGTCCGGCTCCGCTGATCGGGAGCCGGACCCGCCACGCTACAGGTGCGGGCCGATCACCAGCACCGTGACGACCGAGACCGGCTCGCCCTGGTCGGTCTTCTCGTCCGGCCCGTACATCCAGTAGATCCGCCAGGCGGACGGGTTGTGGTTCTCCACGTAGGAGTCCCAGACCTTCTCCGCGGTGTAGCCGGGGAAGGCCTCGTACTGGTGGGAGTGCAGGCCGGGGTAGCGCGGGTCGGTCTGGAGCAGGGCGAGGGCCTTGCGGACCTTCCTCAGCTTGACCGGGTCGGCCTTGGGGCCGGCCGCCAGGCGCCGGAGCGTCTCGGCGGCGTCTTCGGTGAATCGCAGAACGTACACCGTGTCCTAGTCCTCGTCCTCGTCTTCCGGGTCGAGGTACTTCGAGAAGTCGCCGAGGTCGACGGTCTCGCCGCGCTGCGCCTGCTCGATGCCGGCGCGGATGCGTTCGGCGAGCAGCGGGTCGGTCCACACCTGCATCTCGCGCTCCGGGATGGAGACGACGGGGGTCAGCAGTAGGACGCCGTCCGGGTTGGACTCCACCCGGTAGCGGCGGCCCGGTTTGGCGCCGGCCCGGCCGAGGGACACCCGGCCGCGGCTGTCGACTTCGGTCTCGGCGACTGTCTCGAACTCCTCACTCTGCATGATCGTCATAGGGTCCTGACTCCCTGTGGCGCCCCTCCCCGGGTGTGCAGCCTGAGAAGGGGCGTTCGTTGTCGGTAGCCCCACCGTACCCACTCGGGGCAAGTGGGTAAATCCCACTTGCCGGGAGCTCGGCCATCGCAGGCCCTGCGGTGGAAGCGGCTGTCAGCGCTGCGGGCCGGTCAGTGTCGTCCTGACCGTCGCGCCCGGGGCCCACGGCGGCCGATGTGACCGTGCAGGGCGTGGTAGCGGGGGGTACGCGGGTCGGAGTAGCGGGGGGGTGGGGGCCCTCACGGCCGTCGGCCCGTGCCCGGTCACCTCCAGCCGCGGGCGCGCTGTTCCTCGAACCAGAGCCGCTCGGCGGTCGCCGGGTCGCGCTCGGCCCAGTCCTCGGGGCGGTCGCCGGGCTGCGGCCCGTCCTGCCACCGGCGCCGGGCCGGCGGCGCGGCGGGGAGGGTGCCGTCGGCGAGCAGGGCGCGCACCCGGGCGGTGGCGGCGAGCGCTGGCTCCAGCATGTCCGCAGTTTCGGGGCCAAGCCGGCTGAGGAGGTGGAGCAGCGCGTCGACGCCGCCGAGCGTGTCGGTGGCGGCCGACGGCGACCAGCCGTCGGCCGCCACCTTCTCGGCCAGCTCGCACACAACGTCGGTCAACGCATCGCTCCGGTCGTTCAAGGCACCCATGCCCAGGTCAACGATCCGGCCGTGGGCGGGGTAGCGGGCGGTCAGCGGTGCGGGCCGATCAGCAGCACGGTGAGCACCGCGGTGTCCTGGCCGTCGCGCTCCGGGCGTGCGGTGTCGGCGTCCGGGCCCCAGGTCCAGTAGATCCGCCAGGCGTCGGCGCTGGTCTCGACGTAGGAGTCGAAGACGCGGCGGCCGGTGTGGCCGGGCAGGGCGTGGTAGCGGTGGGTGCGCAGGCTTGGGTGGCGGGGGTTGGTGGCGAGTTGGTCGAGCGCGCGCCGGACCCGGCGCAGCTTCGCCGCGTCGGTGCGGCGGCGCTGGAGGCAGCGCAGGGTGCGGGCGGCGGCGGGGGCGTAGTGCAGCGTCGGCAACGTGGGCTCCTTCGTCGGGGTATGCGAAAGGGCCCACCCGCGGGGGTGGGCCCTTGTTCACCGGCAGGACCGTTACTGGGCGGCTCGGCACGGGCGTTTGCCGTGGACGGCGGCTTCTTCCGGTGTCAGTCCTGGCTGGCCTTGGCGATGCACTGGATGTCCAGCTGGTCGGCGAGGGCGGTCAGCACCTCGCACAGGCCGCTGGTGGTCACCGGGTCCATGCCGGGCACCCCGTGCTGCGCCCACTCGTCCCAGACGGCGGCGATGCAGCGCAGCAGGGCGGTGACGGCGTCGGCCGGGACGACCAGGGCGCCGTTCTGGTCGTGGTGCACCGGGACCTGGAACAGCTGCTCGCCGTCGGGGGTGGGACTGTGGTACTCGTTCATGGATTTCCTCCGCTGCATTCCGGGAATTCGTTGAATTGGTTCACAAAAATGCCTTTGGCCGCCCTGGTAAGGGCGGCCAAAGGCATTTTTGGCGACATGGGGTCGCCGCGGACGGTCAGCGGGGTGCCAGGCGGGAGCCGCAGCCTGCCGGTGCCGACCTCGTCGGCGAACAGCGACCCGTCCTCGTCCAGGCGTCCTGCCCGACCGCAGCCTGCCCACAGCGCTGTACTGCCGCTGACCACGACGGCCAGGTGCAGCACTCTTCGGGTGCCGCCGGCGGTGGCGGCGGGCGCGTACACGGGCTGGCCGTCGACCAGGTACAGGTCGCTCACCGCGCCGTCCGGTTGGTGGCCTCCAACTTCTCGTCGCTGTCGCGAGGGGTGCCGGCGGGCGGGTCTCGGTTGCTCACGCTGGTCTCCTGAGTACGGGGCCGGCGCCCTACTGACTCCGGCGGTGGGCAGGACGGTGGCCACAGCGCCGACTGTGCGCGGGGTCACCAGGCATCGGCGGCGCAGCGGCCCGGCGTCCCGTTAACTGGTGAATTTCCCTCGCCGAACGGCGAGTTCGTGTTCAGGGAGATCAGCGGGCGGCATTCTGGACGAGGCCCGGGCGGGCGGACCACGATAAGGGCATGACGGACAGTGAATCGGCGCAGCCGCCCGCGCAGCCTCCTGCCTCGGGTGGCGGACGTGCCCCGGGCCTAGACTGGGCGGCGGTGGGGGCGGTAGCGGGCGCGGTGGCCGCCCTCGTGGCGCTGGTCGCCTACCTGGCGCCACCGGACACGCCGCAGCAACCCCAGGACAGCCCGGTGGTCACCGCCCCCGTCCTGCCGGCGCCGGAGCCGGTTACCAGCCGACCGACAACACCAGCACCCGCCCCTAGCCCGTCACCGGAACCGGTCACCACCAAGCCCGCGACACCAGCGCCCGCCCCGTCGTTGCCGGAGCCGGTTACCAGCCGACCGACAACACCAGCACCCGCCCCGCCGTTGCCGGCGGTGCGGCCCGGTGGCTGCGACAAGGCGCTGACGGCGCTGGCTGCATACCGCAAGAACGCCGGGACCACCCGCAACAGTCAGGCAGCCGCGGCCGGCCAGGCCCACCTCGACCTGATGAGCGCAGTCCTGGACGCGGAGGGAACGGTCGGCGCAACGATCAGCCGTCTGGCCGCCGAGTTCCAGGAACTGAATTTCCGGCTGACCGGCATGATCGGCGCCGATCCCAATCAGGTAGTAACGGACATCAACATGGACATCGCGCAGCTCACAAGGCTGTGTGGATCCTGACCGCCCGTCACAGCGCCTTCGCCGGCTCGCCTCCGCCGAAAGTCCCGGCCACCGCGGAGGCCGGGACGATGTTTATGTGGTCGGGTGGCCGAAGCACAACTTCGGCGACACGGGGCCGCCGGTGGCGGTTCTACAGCTCGATGTCCATCCAGGCGACGTCGTTGAGCTCGACGTCGAGGCCGCGGGCACGGCGGCCGCCATCCTTGAAGTACTCCTCGCGCAGGGCCTCGGCAATGATCTGCTCCTGCTGGGCCTGGGTGGCTCCGGCGTCGCGGGCCTCGTAGAGCCGGCGGGCGACGGAGCCCGGCATCTTCTGGGTGATCATCCGGGGACGGGGGTCGTCAGTGCTGCCGCCGGCCGCGCTGTACCCGAAGGTCGCCTGGATATGCAGCATGAAGCCGTTCTTCTCGGCGTCGCGGCGCACCCGCTGCTTCACCCGCGGCTGCCAGGCGGCGCGGACCTTGGTCTCGATGGCCTTCGCGGCAGCGGGCTTCGGGGTGCCCTGGCCCTTGAGCCAGCGCTGCACGGTGCGCTGGCTGACGCCGAGGTCGGCGGCCAGGGTCTTGGTGGAGCCCTTGGCGCTCTTGAGCAGGAAGCGCATCCGGGCGGCGGTGGACTGCGGGATCGGGCGGGTGCGCTCGGCACGCTCCAGGCCCTCGTCGATCTCCCGGCTCACACTGCTCTCCTTCCCGGCCGCCGAGGTGGGCGGCCGCTGCTGGTGGTCATAGGTGGGCGGCCCGCCGCCGGGTGGCGGCGGGCCACGTGGACTACTCGTCGGCGGAGACGACTCCGCCGGCCTTCATGTGCCGGGCCGGGTTGGCGCTGTCCGCGAGCAGCTCGGCGATCTCGGCCATCGGCCGGGAGCCCTCGTGCTTCACCAGCCCGGGGCTGACGCCCAGGCGCAGCGAGGTGGTGAGGGTGCCGTCGGACAGGGTGAGGATGTCGAGGGCGCCGGGGCCGGGGGCGGCGAAGACGGCGCAGTCGGATAGGACCGCGATGGCGTGCAGGCCGGTGTCGGCGGCCATCTTGCGAAGCTTGCGGTGCATGTTGACGGTGGCGGTGTCGATGACCAGGGCGCGCATCAGCGGGTCCCAGGTCGGCCGTTCCAGGGCCGCCCAGCGCTCGCCGGGCTTGTAGCCGTGGCCGCGGGGGCGTTCGCGCATCTTGCCGATGGTGCCCTTGGCGGTCTGCTTGATCGCAGTGAGCACCGCGAACTCGGCCGGGTCGCCGGTGTTCTTGAGGTTGGCCATGGCGTCGAGGAAGGCGAGCGGGTCGGTGTCGGCGAGGTCGAGCGGGATGCCGAGGGCGGCCATGGTGTCCAGGTAGGCCTGGCGCAGGCGCTTGTGCCAGGGGTCGAGGTAGGGGCCGTGCTCGTGGCGCAGCCAGCCCTCGGTGGGCTGCACGGTGGCGCCGAGCTCGACGGCGTACGCCAGCTTCACTGTCGAGTACCAGGCGGGTCCGGCCGGGCGGGAGCCGTCGGCGGTGAACGGGCTGGGGAGCAGCGGCTCCGTCTCCACGTGGGAGAGGTCGGCCAGCCAGGAACCGGGGATCTTCTTGTCGAAGGCCGGGTTGAGCTCGTGCACCGGGCCGGACAGCGGCAGGGTCAGGCGGCCGGCGGCGGCGAGGAAGGCCATGTTGACGTCCAGGCCCACCGCGAACGGCGCCGCCTGCTCGGTGTCGGTGAGCGGGCGGTGCCAGTCCCAGGCCTCGGTGACCAGCTCGCCGCCCGGCTCGCGGTCCTGGGCGAGCGGGTGCACGTCCGGGACCTCCGGCGGCGCCGGGTCGAACGCCTCCTTCGGACGGGAGCCCTCCACCGGACCGGACGTCCAGCCGGCCTCGGTGCGCACCGCCCGGGTCGGCGGGCGCAGCGCGGTGACCAGCTCGAGGCCGGAGACGGCGGTGGAGCCGCGCGGGGTGAGGACGCGGGTGGCGTAGGTGCCGAGCAGCCGGGCCAGGCCTGCGGCGTCGAGGCCGTCGGGGATCTGCCAGCCGCCCGAGGCGAGCGCGCCCCAGGCGGGGATGCACAGCTGCACACACTGGCGCTTGCCGTCCTCGGGGGTGCGGTAGATGCGGGCCCAGGGGCCCAGGCCGCGCTGGGTGAGGAGCCAGCCGGCCTTCTCGACCTGCTTGACGGCCTTGTGGGTCTTCGGCAGCTGCCCGAGGCGCTGGACGAACTCGCGCTTCTCGTCCCGCCCGAGCGGGGGCAGGCCGAGCTCGGCGAGCGCGGCGTCGGTGAGGACGACCAGGGCGTCGCCGTCCTTGCCGTGCCGGTGCAGCCGCGGCGAGCCGAGCTTCACCTCCAGCGCCCACTCGACGACGTCGGCGAGCGTGCGCCCGGCCGGCACGGCCGGCGCCGGGGTGCCGTCGGCGAGGTAGGCGACCAGGCCCTTGCCGGTCGGGGCGACGTCCACCACCGCCAGCGGACCGGCCGGGAACCTCGCGGCCGCCGCGGCCTCCCAGTCGGACGGCCCGGCTTCGGCGGCTGGCTTCCTCGCCGCCGCCTTCCGGGACCGCGACGGCGCACCGGCGGCGGGCCGGGACGGCGCACCGCGCCGACCCGCAGTCGGCGCGGCAGCGGGGGCGGCCTGCCGGGTCGCAGCGACCGAAGCGACCGGAGCGACCGGAGCGACCGAGGCGGCCGAGGCGGCCGACTTCGGCGACGCCACGGCGGGTGCGGCGGCATGGTCGACGGGGGCGGCCGGGACCTGCGGGACGGGCTGCTCCGCGACGGGGACGGCGGCCGCCGGCTGTCCGGCGGGGGCGGGCGCGCACCAGCCGCCCATGTGCATCGGGCGGCCCTGCGCGCGGTACGGCGTCGGCCGGCCGCACCGCGCACACGGCTCCGGCGGACCTGCGGCCAGTTCCCCGGTCGCCGTGCGGTCGAGCTCCACCACGGCCTGGTCGTTCGGCTCGCCGCCGAACGCCGCTGGCACGGCGGGGGGCGGAGCGACGGGAGCGGCGGGGGCCGGAGTCTGAGCGGGTTCCGCGACGGCGGCCGCGCGCACGGACGCGGCCTCGGCCGGAGCGGGGGCCGGCTCGACCGGGACCTGGACGGTGGTGGGGACGAGGCCGGCGGCCTGCGCCCGGCGCAGCCACGCGCTCGGCTCGACCGTGCCGTGCCGCAGCGCGAGACGGGCGAGGAAGGCGATGTAGGCCTCGCGCTTGGGCGGGCGCGGCTCCGTCGAGCCGGCCTCCCACCGCACGATCGTCTCCCGCCGCGTCCGCAGCGCGGCCGCCAGCTCTTCCTGCTTGAACCCCCCGAGCTTGCGCAGCCGCTCCCGCTCGGCGGGCACCGGCAGGTCGTCCTCCGGGCGCGGGCGCTCCAGCAGCGCGTCGATCGCCGCGAACAAGTCGTCGCTCACAACCTCACCTCCATCACACACTCTAGCGTGAAAGTCACTTTTGGATCGCACATTTCAGCGCACATTCACTGGACTGGGCGCACGGGAGCGCACCTTGTTGAGGAACGGACCTGGTCACCAGCCGGACAGGGGTCGAGCCCTCCCGGAACGCCCGCAGGGCAGGTACAGGTGGCTTCGCGCGCGAAGGCCGGCGACCGATCGGCGGCCAGCCGCGGGCGGGACGGTTCGCGCCCGCCGTTTTCTCCGAACCGGCCCCGGGCGGGGAACGGCTCTGGCATGCTCACCCGAATGCAGTAGGCTCCGGGTCACCGGAGCCTCACACAGAGTCAAATACCGGGTCGGGGTGGGGCAGTGCAGTACACGATCAGCGCGACGGCGTTCCTGGCGATCATCATCTTCCTCCGGCTCCGACGCCGCACCGAGGCCCGCAGCCGCGCCGACGAGGCGCTCACCGTCTTCACCGCCGTCACCTTCGGCGTCCTGATCGCCGCCACCTCCTGGGGCCACGCCATCCTCCAGCTCGTCGGCGTCGCCGCCGAAGCCACCCACTGACCCCGCTTCCGGCCGGCGGACGGCGGGCACCGCCAGCGCGACCGGAGCGCACCCGTACACCCGGACCAGTCGAGGAGAAGCCGTGGCGGAAACCGTGTGGACCACGGTGTTCTGGTCGATCGTGGTGGCCCTGGCCGCCGTAGCCGCCGTGGCCTGGTGGATGAGCCTCTACCCCGGCACCTGGCGGCACGCCTTCGACCCCCGCCACAGCCGGGAGCGACGGAAGCTGCGCGCCGCCCGGGAGAACCTGCGCCGGGCGGAGCAGAACGTGACCGCCGAACAGGAGAGCGCCCGCTCGTGCGCGGCGTCGGCAGCGGCCGACGCCGCACACGAGTACCAAGCCCGGGTGAAGGAAGCCGAGCTCCGCCTGGCCGCGCTCCGCGACCCCGGCCACGGACCACTGCTCCACTCCCTCGGGGACCACCTGGACCTGTACGAACAGGCCCTGCAGGTACGCACCGGCCCCACCCACCCGCTCCACGGGCTCACGATCGACGACCAGTACTCCCCCACCGAGGCCTACATCTACCTGACGCCTCCCGACAGCCAGCGCCAGCTGCTCACCCTCGCTCTGGAGGACACCCCCGAGGCGGACGTACGGGCCTTCGTCGTCCACGTCCACAACGCCATCGCCGACACCGGGCCCGCACTCCAACGGCGGCGGGCCCTCATCCCCGAGGCCGAGGCCGAACTGAAGCGCGTCACGGCCGACACCGGCAACCGCCGTCGGGCCGAACGACACCTGCGCCAGGTCACCGCCCAGCTGAAGAACGACCTCCGCCTCCCCCAGGCCCGACGCGAGCTCGACGCCGCCTACGACCACTGGCAGGAACTGACCGGCCGCCGCCCCACGTGACCGCCTCCCAGCGGGACACCGATCCGGAATCCGGCCCGGTTGCCACTCGGTGCGCTCAGCCCGAGCAGCATGGTCAAGCCTGGCGGGCCTGGCATCCGCCGTCGCCGCCGGCGCGGCGCAGGGGGAGGACGTTCTGGAGTCGGGCCGTTGTTTCAGGTCCCCAGAACAAGGCGGTCAAGCTCCAGCTACCGCCCCTGCCGCCCGGAAGGGGCCGACCACAAGTTCGGGTTCTGCCGAGCCGCAGTGCCCACCCCGTGGTCTGGTCCTACTGGTAGGGCCAGACCACTACCACCGGTGATAGCGGTGTGGCCCTGCCGGCAGGGCCAACGAAGACAGCCCGGCCGTCGCAGGTCTCGCCGGCTACGCGCTGAGGCCGAGGTTGGCGAGCTGGCCTTCGTAGCGCTGACGCAGCCGCTCGCCGAACCACTCCGGCTCGAGGGAGTCGATCCGCGGCACCGCTGCCATGTTGGCCCGCATCTTCCCGCCGGTCAGCAGCGGGTGGATCTGGTAGACGCCCGGCTCCAGGAGCCAGACCAGGTTCTTGTCTGCCAGCTGCTTCACGGCCCGGTTGGAGGAGCAGCAGCGTGCCGAGCTCGCCACCGCGCTGCGGGTGGCCAAGCACGCGAGCATGGGAGCCTCCGCATGGGTGGCCGAGCTGGCCACACTCATCGGCGACCGGTTCCTGGGCGATTTCGCCGCCCCCACCGCTCCACCATGACCCGCGACCACAGCACGGCCTCGAACAGACCGGACGACACCGGGCCGCGTCGTAGCGCGCAGGAACAGGGAGCCACCAGAGCTTCAGCGCACCGCCGATCGTCTCGACGCCGACCTCGCCCGTCTCCCATCCGCTGCGCCGAAGGCAGCGCGGCGGCGACGCCGTCCTGGGTGCGCCGGATGGGCTGCTGGCTCTGTCGTGGTGGCCGCTGCGCTCACAGTTCCTTCGGGCGTCTCGTGCGGGCGGGCCCAGTCCCGGGGGCTCCTGAGCTGTGGTCAGCCCGGCCCGCTTAGCCATCGCGCCGTGCAGGCACTGCGCAAGCCTTGTCATCTGGGGCGATGGGCGGTGCGTTCAGCTGACGGCAGGCCGCGGACCGGGCTGCACCGCTGCCCTCCCAGAAGCGGCGGGGGTTGAGTTGGTAGGTGCCGCTGCGCGGGCTCGTCTTGAGGAGGATGTTGAGTCCGACGAGGCGGGCGAGGGCAACCTTGACGGTCGTGGTGCTGGCGAGGATCTCTGGCGCCACGACGTCGGGTGTGACTCGGATGGGTGCCTGCGCTCCGCCGTGTGCGCGGATCCATTCGATCGTGGACCACTCGCTGCCGGTGAGGGCAAGCGTGTGAAGCGGAGGTCCAGGGTCCCGGTACTGCCTTGCTCGGTCGTCGTGTCCCGGTTCGGGTTCGTATGCTCCGACCTCAGCGGTGACTTCAGCAACGGGGTCCTGGTCACCGAAGTCGAACCACTCCCCATGGATCCGGTAATGGCCGAACTTCTTGTGGAGGTGGCGCTCCAGGCGGGGCCCGCCGGGAAACGTCGCTGCGAGCAGCAACGCTACGGGTGATCCGGATTGGAGAGCCGTGAGCCGCCCGTCAGGGTCGGTGCTGCGGCCGATCTTCACCGTCCGGCTGCTCGCGGTAGTGATCAGGTAGACGAATTCCGTTGCTGACCGCACCCAGCCTCACCTGTCCTACCGTCTGGCTCTCTACCACGCACCGTAGCCCCGAGGTCTGACAGGGCGTTCAGGCGGTCAGCCGACCGCGCGAAGGCGGGAGCGGCCGGCCTTGGGCGGGGCAGCCTGGTAGTCGGGGATGAGGATGGGGGGGACGCCTTCACGGGCGGCGCGGGCCATGGCGGCCTGCATCTCGAGTTCGGAGCTGTAGCCGGCGATGACGGGGTGGAGGCGGTAGCGATAGCCCTTGCGCAGGACGAGGCCGCGCTCGACGAGGAGGGTCATGCCGCGGCTGACGACCGAGGGGAGGATCTGAAGTTCTTCGGCGATGTCCTGCTGGGTGATCGGCACGACACCGCCGGGGTCCTGCCGCTCGACCATCACGGACAAGACGTTCGTCGCGGTGGGGGTGAGCTCGAGGCGCCGCAGCATCCCGAACAGGTCGGTGACCATCAGCATGCTGTCGACTCCTTGTCTCCGGTCTTGGCGGCTGCCAGCCCGATGATGTCAGGGAATCCGTTCTCCAGAGCAAGCTCCCGGAGCTCGGCGAGGAACGCCTGCTGCTCGTCCCCATTGCCTTTGTACGCGATGAGGGGGTTGAGCTGCCAGACTCCTCGGCCGACGCTGCGGATGTAGTTGCGAGTGGCGAGGTGCTTGAGGGCGGGGCTGACGCTGGAGCGGCTGGTGCCGATCTCGTCGGCGATCTCCCGCTGGATGGCGTGGCAGACGCCGCGCTCGGCCCGGCCGACGATGTTGGAGAGGACCGCGCACTGGAGCTTGGTCATCTCGCCGGACATGAGCGCCTGGGGGAGGACGTAGCGGGCGAAGTAGCGGCTGAGGAGCGCGTAGCCGTCAGAGCCGAGGACTTCGTGTGGCGCACGGCGGTAGAACCTGGTGCGGGCCTCGTAGACGCCGGTCGGCAGGTGGCCCGCGTAGCCACGAACGATTTCGGCGGCGAGGTCGCGCTGATGCTCGGGACCGGCGGGCTGGAGCCTCGGCTTGCGGGTGCGCTGGGGTGCCTGCCTGCGGGTGCTGTCTCGCTCTGCCTGTGCCAAGACCGTGATCCTTTGCTCGTGTCGACAGCACGCTACACGTTCTTCGCAGCAGTGCGAAGAATGCTGCGCGCGAGTGCGAAACACGTGTCGTGGCGACGATAGAGGTGGTATCGGGCCCGACTATCTGACCAGGTCGGAGGAGCACGCGGGACGGCTCGGTGGCGTCGGGCCACACCGACCCAATGTTTCGCATTGCTGCGAAACATTGGGTGTGAATGTCGGCGATCAGTGACCCTAAGGCCCCCGAAGTGTCGGCACAGCCATACCTTTGATTTTCCAAGCTTGCAGGTCAGCGGCATGATCACCCGAACTGCCTCTTACATAAAAAGGCCCGCCACCGCCTGCCGCAGGTCTGCCTCCGGCAGGCTGGCTGCCCATGCCGCTACCGCTGCCCGGGCTGGACTTCCACGTCGGCCTGCTCTCTGGGCCAGTGAAGGCCACGGCCCAGTCACGGAATTCCGGCCGCCGGGCCCGAACCTGCCGCTGTTGGTGCTGATGATTCGACGGTTTGTACCGGTTGCCGGGTGGTCCTGGCGAGCGCTCGGAAGCCGTGGAGATGGGCAACAAGGTCTTCGTCAGGCGGATGGCGACGCCGACAACCGCTCGGTCAGTGGGCAAGCAATGGTGCTCAGCGCAGGTCGGTTCGGCAGGCGGCCCGGCCATCTCCCGGCATCGACCATCTTCTCCAGGGGGCAACTGCCCAGTGCCCGGGCCGGCCACGGTCCGGGCCGGTGCGGTGACGGGCCGACGGCGGGGCCGGCTACGGCCCTGACGGCGGATCCGGCGGCGCAGGGCAGGCGGCAGGGGCTGGTCCAGCGCAGCCCTTGGCGCTGGCCACGGGTGCGGGGGCGGAGCACGCCGCGCTCAGCCAGGCACGGCCCGGTGGTCCGCGATGGTGGCTCGGTTGCCGCCCGTACCCGGTGGTTCGGCAGGGCAGGCGGCGCACCGGGTGCAGGGTGGGGAAGAGCGAAGGGGAGGGCGGGTTTTCGGGGTGACCACCGGTAGCAGGCGACCGGGCCGGGGGGACGGGGAGCTCCCACGGCCCGGCCGTGGGAGGCCGGGCGCCGATCTGGCCCCAGGTTCCAGGTCAGTGTGAAGTCGGTGACGGGGTGGGAGGCATCAGACAGGGGGTTTTGACCAGGAAGAGAAGAAGTCCTCCCTTGGTGGTCGAGACGGTGACCAGGTACTGGCTCGATTCCTGGGAGGCGTCGAGGATCGTGTTCACCTTGTCGTCGACGGTCTCCCGGTAGCCGTCAATCTTGAAGCCCTGCTGTTCGAGCATTGTGCGGACCTTGCGGACGGCCTCGGGGTGCTGCTCGAGTGGAGCAGAGCTGTAGACCGCATACGACAGCTTGTACCGGCCATCGTCCCGGACCTCGTCGTGCTTGCCGACACAGTTGCTGAAGACCGGCTCGACGCTTGCCGGGTCAAGGGCGGTACCCGCGGTCTGCGCCATGTACTCAGTCATATGCTGCGCCCACGCTTGGGCGTCCTGACGCGCCTTGACGGGGATCGGATCGTTCGGACCGGGCGTGGACATGCATCCTCCGAGGATCAAGGGCAGACAGAGAGCGATGGCAGCGGCCGCCAGGCGTCGGGCTCCGACGGGGCGTGCAGCGGGTTGTGGCAAGTGGGACGGCACAGTTGGATTCCTTGCAACCAGGGCAGGGGAGGACTTGGCAGCCGGGCCGCAGTCGGCCCGGCTGCGATGGTCACCGGATAGGTGGCGGGCCGGGGGAACGTTCCTTGGGAACCGTGGTCGGTGGGATGTCGACGATGATGCGGCCCTGGTTCTCGAGGCTCTGGCTGCCGTTATCCCAGTACCCGCTGTGCCCGGAGGTGTCGGTCAGGAAGTTGTTCCCGCCGAACCGGTCGAGCATCGGGTCGTCCCCGAGGGTGGCTCCGGTGGCGATTTTGATTCCGTCGTCATCCGCTCGGCCGGTCCAGAAGTGCTTGGGGTCGATGTGGAGCTGTTCGGCGTGATCGACGGTCATCCCGGGGCTCGCGATGGCGACGATGTCGTCGGCGCCCAGGCCTTGACCTCCGGCGGCGGCCGCACCCACGAGCGTCGTTCCGTAGCTGTGGCTGAAGACCGAGAGGTGGCTGTGGTTGCCGGCAGCGTCCTGGGCGACCCGGGTGCCCTGGGTGAACTGGCGCAGCGCTTCGGCGCCGTCCTCGGCCCGGCCCGGGCCGGCGACGGCAAGGTTCGCTTCTTGCATGACCGGGATCTCGGGGGCGTCGTATCCGAGCCACGAGATCACCGACACTGTCTCGTTCGTCCCCTTCGCCGCCCTCTTCGCGGCGTCCTGCATGTCGTTGATGCGTTCGAGCTGGCCCGCTGTGCCGGCGATCGTCGTCCCCGTCCCCGGCACCAGGACGGCGGTGTGGGTGGCGGTGTCGGGGTTGCCCATCGCTATGACCGCTTTGCCGTCACCGTCGTAGGACTTGGAGTCGTATGAGAGCAGGAACAACTGCTTGCCCTCGGCCGCGGTGTCGTGCTGATCGAGTTGCTCCTTGAGCTTCATCAGGTTCTGCTCGCGGATGGTCCAGTCTCCGGCCGTGGTTCCGCTTCCGCGGGCGGTACCGGACCTCAGTCCGTCCAGCTCCTGGTCCAGGGCCAGCCGGTTCGCCTCGTCCCGGACCGTCGCGGGCAGGCCGTCGAGCTGTCCGACCTTGTCCGGGTAGAGCGCGAGGTAGCTGCTCTGCTGGTCCGGGGTCAGGGACTTCCACCAGTCGGCGGACTTCTGCGGGTCCTTGTTCTCGGGGACGTACGGGTCGGCGAGGCCGAGGTCTTTCGCCGCGTCCTTCACGTCGGTGGCGGTTTCGGCGGCGCTGCCGAACGTCCTCGGCCGGGTCAGGATGTCGGCGTCGAGGCGGCTGAGGGCGTGGTCGCCCTTGTCGCTCGCCTCCTTCGCGTCGGTCAGCGCCTTGTTGATCCGCTCCTGGGCCTGCGTGCACAGGTCGGCGAGCGCCTTGCGTTCCTGGCTGGACCTGGCCTCGGGGTCGTTCTGCTCGCCCTTGCTCAGCGCCGGCAGGCTCACGATTCCGTCGGCGCCGACGGTCAGCCCCCACTCTTCGGCGCGGTGGACGGCGTTCTTCAGGTTGGTCTGCGCCTGGTACATGCGGTCGGCGACGGTGTCCAGGGTGAGCGCGACGGCGGCGGACTCGACGTGCACGATCTCGAGGATCTGCTCGTTCCGGCCCAGGGTGTAGAACGCCTTCTGCGCGTCCTCGCCCTCCCAGTTCCCGTTTCGCAGGGGCCCGTTCACCTGGCTGCGGTGCCGGCTGTCCGCGGACTGGGCCCCGTTGGACAGGGCCCGCCAGGCCTTGGCGGCTTCGTGCAGCCCGGCCGGGTCGAACCGGAGCAGCAACTCGTACAGGTTGCTCACTGGCCCGGCTTCTCCCATGCCTCGCCGATCCGCTGCTTCTGCCACACGTCGGCGTTGGCGTTCTCGTTGGTCGCGTAGGCCTGCGCCGTGGCGGTGAGGTTGTCGGCCGTCTTGTTGAGACGGTCGCTGACGCCCGCCAGCGCGGGTGCCCAGTTGCCCGCCACCTGGCCGAGCCGAGAGGCCACCGACCAGCCCGCCAGCTGGCCGGCAGCCGTCTGGCCGGCGGTGACGGCCGCTTGACAGGGCTTCGCGAAGTCCTCGCCGATCGCCCGCGCCACACCGGCGGACATGCGGATCTCCTCCGGATCGACCTTCAGATGTCCCACTGCTTTCCCCTCCCGACAGACCTTTTGGCCAGCAGGGAGCCTATTCCGGTAACCAGCCGCTCTCTATCCGTAGAGATACTCAATCGCTATAGGATGATTAGTCCGATTCCAGTGATATCGGCCGTGTGCGGGCGTCGGAGGCGAAAGGGCAGTTCAGCCGGTGCCGCGTGTCAGTGGTCGGACGCGCTGTCCGGTACCGCGTGTCAGTGGTCGGACGCGCTGTCCGGTACCGCGTGTCAGTGGTCGGACGCGCTGTCCGGTGCCACGCCGGTTGTCCGCGGAGCTTCAAGGGCGAGAGCAGTGGCGGTCTCGGCATGGCCAAGCGCGGCCAGGGCAAGCAGGAAGTCCCCCTTGGAGGAGAACCTCGCAGCTTGGTCGAGGAACGTCTCGACCGCGTTCCAGTGGTCGTCGGTCTCAATGTCGTACGCGGTGCGCAGGTGCTCGGTGGCGGCGGTCAGCAGGGCAGGCCAGCCGTCGTGGTCGGCGAGGTGCAGCCCCGTCAGCGGGGTGAGCCACAGATCAGCATGGGCGCGCAGCACCTGGCCGGGCTCGCGGTAGTCCACGGCGAGCCCGCAGTCGGAGGTCAGTCTCGCCTTGGTGCCGCAACGCATGGCCAGGCCGGCGAACCATGCCTTGGGTGGTGGGGTGTGGACGGCGCACACCTGGACGGTCAGGGCGAGGCTGTCGCCGGGATCGCTGCTGGTTCCGGTGTCGGGCAGGTGCCCTTCGACGACGGTGGTGGCCCGGCCGGAGCACTGATGGATGTGGCGCATGCTCGTCACATCGCCGCGCTTCCACCGCCGGACGTGGGTGGGGTGCCGCTCCTGCAGGGCGGCGCTGATCTCGTAGGGCAGCTGTTGGGCGAGGCGCACGATCGGCTTGAGGATGTCCGTCCAGGGCGGGTCGTGCTTGTCGTCGTCCAGTGCGCTCAGCGGTACGCCGAGCGCCCTGTCCGGTTCCACTCCGCGGTGCCCGGCCCCTGCGCGCACGCTGTTCAGCCTCCGGACCAGCTGCGTGTGCTCCTCCTGGTTCAGTGCCCGTACGGTGACGTTGCGGGCGGCGTAGCGCTGCTCGGCATCGACCTTCAGGAGGTCGATCAGGCCGCCGAGCGTGGGTTCCGCAAACAGCGGCTTCAGGCGGGCGAGGGACAGCGGTGACTGGCCGGCGACGACCCGGTCCAGGACCGTCATGCCGACCACCGCGTAGGCCGCGGCCTGCTGCCACAGCATCCGCTCCAGGTGGGAGGTGAAGGCGAACGCTTCGGCGGCGACCTCCGACAGCACCTTGAAGTGCAGTGGCAGACCACCGTCGGCCGCGTCCAGGCGCCGTTCGGCGGCCTCCGTCGTCGTGGTCAGCCGCTCACCCGTCGCTTCCGCCGACGCCAGCTCGTGCACCAGGCTCCCGACCGTGTCGTCGAACACGGCGATGGCCTCGTACTCCACTGCGCTGAGACCCGACAATCTCTCCCTGCTCGGGAAGTCCACCCCTGATCCCCTCCCACGTCCGTCCGACGGCCCACGCTAGCCCCGGACTGTCACCGAGCGCAGGCAAACCGCTACTCGAACAGCGAACGGCAGCCCCTACGCCGCAGCAGGCACAGGCCACCAGCGCGTGCGAGCCCGAACGAGGCGGCGGACCGTACGTTGATGGCCTGGCCCCTCGCGATTCGAGCGCGAGAGGCCAGGCCATGTCCGGGGTGGGCCCTCGACCTTCTCGTCGAGGATGGCCGGCCCGAACACGCCCTCGCCCTCCTCGACGAACTCCGCCACACCGAAACCTATGCCGACGACCACCCGGTCCTCGACCCCGGCGGATACGCCTGCTCGGCGCAGCAGGGCGGTACGCCGGGGCGACGGCCCTGGACCAGCACGAACCCGGCGAGCGGGACGTGCTGCTGGCACAGCTGCTGGAGGGCGACGGCCGCCCGGAGGAGGCCGTCATCCTGCTCCGCTCCTCCCCCTACCGCTTCGCACCCGGGCCGCTGGCCGAGCCCCCAGGCCACCGAGGCCGAGCACAGCACCTGGTGAACTCCGGCCGAAGCGGTGCTCGTCCGACCGGCGCGACGCCTGTTCGGATCAGACGGGCCGCATCACCTGGGCCAGGCCCTGCGAAGTGCTCCTCACCTCCGGGGGCGACCCGGGCTGGCTCCGATACGTCGCACCGGAGATCGTGACTCCCGCCAGTTGGGACAACGGCAGACGCTCGATCCGACCGTCGGCCGGCCCACCGACGAAAGTCGCCAGAACGGTGATCGAGTTCGTGCCCACGGAAACCGGCACCTCCACAGTCTCGTTGTCGGACGAGGCCGCCGCGGAACCCTCCGCACTGCTACCGCACCCCGCGAGCGCAACCAGCAGGCCGATGCAGGCCAGCATTTTGAATCTTTGCACTCACGCATCCTGCCAGGACCAGAGCCGGCGACCCACGGCAGGGACGATCTCGTGACCCCGCGCGCACGGCCTCGCGCTGTCGCCGTACGGGTCGCCTTGCGTACCCGTGACCGGCCGGGCCCCGCACCGGTTGCAGCTGGTATGACGACCTCTGCGCTGTCCTGGCTGCCGCTCCCTCCTCGCTCGACGCCGAGGCCGAGCCCGCACCGCCCGGGGAAGAGCTGACCGAGGAGGAGCGCGCCGGGCTGCAGGTGGCCGCGGCGGCCGGGGAGAGGGCAGCTGCCTGGGTGCGGGAGCTGGCCCGCCGGCAGCCGGTCGAGGCGCACGGGCGAGTGCGACGCCGAGCGGGGCGGTGCTCACCGGCCGGTGCCCTCGTGCAGCCAGGTCGCCGGCGACCGCGGCCAGGTCCGGCGGGCCGTCGAATCAGCTGGGCGGCCCAGGCGGGGGAGTCGGCGGCCACGCGCAGGCGGCGGGTGTGCGGGTCGTAGCCGGTGAGGTGCCAGTGGGCGGCAGCGTCGAAACCGATGATGGTAGGTCAGCGGTCGCGCAGGCCTCCGCCCGCGCTGCCCAGGGTCCAGCCGCGGGCCGCAACCAGGGCGAGGAACATCTCCGAGAGGAGCTCGGGCTCGCGCGGGCCACGGCACGCGGCCGCGGTCGGCCGGAGCGGGCGGACCGTCCGCTGGGCGGGCGTGCTGCCGTGGGTACGGGCGGCCTGGCGGGCAGCGCGCACGGGCGGTGCGGGCGAGATCGGCACCGGACTGGGCTGCTTCATCAGGCGTTCACCGCCTCGCGGACCGGGGCGGTGGTGGCCGCCGTCGTGCGGATCCGGTCGGCGCGCCCGCGCAGCGCCCGTAAGGTCTCCAGGCGCTCGAGGAGCAGGAACTGACCGGCCGCCGCCCCAAGTGACCAACCCGTAGCGGCAGGCTGATCCAAAGTCTCGCTCTCACCGGCCCGTGACCTGCTCAGGTACCCGAAACTCACCGGCCGGTGGCCACCCGCAGGGTGTGGTCCGAACTGGCGGAGGCGAGCAGGCGACCGTCCGGTGAGAAGGCCACGCTGTTGATCTGTTTCGTGTGGAATTCTAGTGGTTCGCCGACACGCTGCCCGGTAGTCATGTCCACGAGTAGCAGGTTCCTCTCAAGGGTCCCGCAGGCCAGAAGCTGGAGATCGGGACAGAACGACATGAGGCTCGCGACATCATCGAGCCTCGGCAACTGCTGGTCGCATACACGGGTGGAGGGGTTCCAGATCCGAATCCCCTCGGGTACTGCCACGGCGAGCCGTAGCCCGTCGAGAACAGTCATGGAGCTGGCTTCGCGGTCGAACCGAGGGACGAACACCTGCGTGAGCTGACGGGTGCCGAGATCGTAAAGGAGAATCTTGTCGTCGTTCCGGCTGTGGAGGGCAAGGTGTCTTCCGTCGGAGAACGGAAGGACGTTGTCCAGCAGACCTTCCACGAAGGGGTGGGAGGTGGGCTCCCACGTGTCCCTGCTCCACGTCGTCACTTCTCCGAACCGCCCCGCCGAGACGAGACAGTCACCGACAGAGGAGAAGGCCAGGCAGAACACCTCACGTTGGTGGTGGGGAGCGGGGGTGTTGACGAGCCTGCCGGTCATGACGTCCCAGACGAACACCGGAGACCGCTCGACGAGGTCCTCGCCGCCGGCAGCGACAAGCACGCCGTCGGGGGAGAGCGCGACAGTACGGGCCCGCTGGAGGCGATCGTCCGTGAAGGTCCCAAGGTGGTCAGCGGGGCACCGGGCCTTCGGCGCCTTCTACGGGCCCTCGATGCCGACGATGGTGCCGAACGGGTCGCGCAGCTGGGCGATGCGTCGGCCCGGCTCGATAGTCAGCGGGCCGCGGTGGTGCTCGCAGCCGACCGCCAGCAGCCGCTCCCGGACCCGATCGACATCGTCCACGCCCCAGTACACGACCGGGCTGCCGCCCCGGGGGTTGCGCTCGTCGTCCGCTGGGTGGAAGCCGACCTCGACCCCGCCGATCTCCACCCAGGCGTAGACCGCCCCGGTGTCGCTGACGTCGAGCTTCACGGGGACGTCCAGGAGCTCGCCCCACCACCGGGCCGACGCCTCGGGGTCTGTGGCGAAGGTCATCACGGTGCATACAGTCTTGAACACGGGCAAACCTCCAGAGGGTTCTGACTTCGCTCCGTACGGAATCCGCGGCGTGCAAGCCCGGCGGTGCAGTGGTTCGAGGGCCGCGCGGGCCCGTGGTGCCGGCCGCATGGTTGACGGTAACGGGCGACGGTCAGGTAGTGGAGCGGTCCTGGTCACACGGCACCGTGAGGGGCATCGGCGGCCGACCCCCGCTCAGCGGGTCGGGGAGCAGCTGGTGCAGCGCTGAACCCTGCTGTCCCTTCAGATGCCACACATCAGCGACATCCGAACGCAGCCGGGCGGCCGAGCCGCACCGGTACGCGGTCCGCCCCGGCTGGGACGGCTCGGCCGGTTCAACCGCATCGGCCTGGTGGAGTCGGGCGTCGGCGGCCCAGGAAGACCTGGACCGCCGACGCCCGCAAGTGCAACGTGTCGTGGCGGACGATCAGGAAAGCCGTGGACTCGGTCTGGCCGGAGCTACGGAAGAAGCTCCCGCCCGCGCCGATCGCACTGAGCCCGTACAAGGCGGTGGTCGACGGGATCCTGCGGACCGACCTGGACGCGCCGCGCAAGCAGCGGCACACGGTCGCCCGGATCTTCCACCGCCTAACGAGATCTAACCAACCCTCACGTACTGCTCGATGTCGTCGAGGACAGTGATCGTCACCATGACGTTCAGCGGGCTTCCCCAGTCGACATGAAGCAGGAACTCCACACCGCCGGCTTCGGAACCGTTGCCATGAGCACCAACGTTCGACACCCAGATGGGCGCAGCCCCGAGGCTCGGTCGAATATCCTCAAGGCCGCCGAGCCCGCCAGGCCAGAAGAACTCTGCCGCGGTGATGATCACGGCGGACTTCTGGTTGATGAGGGGCCAGTTGAAATTCCTTCTGACAGTACCGTTAACGCCGCTATAGAAGAGGCGGAGTGAATGAGACATTGTTCGCTCCTATGTTAGTCCCGGCAGTCGATTTCGGACACGCGGGAGGAGGTGGGCATTACCTAGCTGAGCGCGCTTGCGCAGGGTGATCACCGCCGATCTAGAGCCTTGTTCGTATCGCGGAGTAGGGCGAGAAATCGTCGACGGCAGGCAGGGCAGCGGTGCGCTCCGTGGTGCCAGCCGTGCTGAATGCAAAACTCGGGATTGCTCGCGTTCTTGGTGAATGGGTAGCCGTCGTTGGCGAGCCCCTGAAGGAAGTCGTCAATGGTGCTGTTCATGATCTGCCTCGATAGATCAGAATGGCCGAACAAGGGGGCCATCAGCGTGTGGTGCACATCGAAGCCGCTCCCGCGTGGGGACCAGGCAGGGATGGAAAATGAACCGAGTCGCTGTCGGCAGTTAGCGGTACCCGCGTCCCATGCGGCGGGATCCTTTGCGGATCGCCCTGTGCCTCTGCCGGATCACGCTGTCGAACCTATCTGGGCGCGCGCGCACGCGGCGTCGGGTGAATCGCTCAAGACGCCCGGCCCGGTGGCATGGGTCGAACAGCCCACGGGCCGACCGCCGGACCCGCCGGGTTCCGGGGCTTTCCACTAGATTGAGATAAGGAGCTCTGCATGGGGACTCGCGCCGGTATCTCGGGCACAAGGAGCAGCCATGAGTGTGGTGTCCCAAGATCTCGAACGGGGGCGCACCGCGTATGAGCGGCACTTCTGGGAGGAGGCGTTCACGCTGCTCAGCAGCGTTGATGCGGCCTCGCCGCTCGGCGCGAAGGACTTGGACCTGCTCGCAAAATGCGCGTACTTCACTGGTCGGAGCGAGGTATGCGTGGAGGTCGGCCGCCGTTCCTACGCCGAACGCCTGCGCGCCGGCACTCCGCGCGGCGCGGCCATGTGCGCTTGCCAACTGAGCGTCGTTTTCATGCTCAGAGGCGACGTGGCACTTAGTGGCGGTTGGTTGGCCCGCGCGCAGCGGTTGCTGGAGCAGGAGCCGGAGTGCGTCGAGCTGGGCCATACCCTCACGGCCGAGGCGGAAGCACTCTACTGGAGTGGTGATCTGGAGGGGTCGCTCGTCCGGGCTTCCCGGGCGGCGGAGATCGGCAGCCGGTTCTCGGATCTCGATGTGGCGACCTTAGGTCTGCACCAGGTGGGCCGCGCGCGGTGCCGACTCGCTGGGGTCGCCGAGGGGATGAAGTTACTCGACGAGGCCATGATTGCCGTGCTCGCGGGAGACCTCGGGCCGTTCTACGTGTGCTGGGTCTATTGCAGCTCGATTTCCGTGTGCCGGCTCGTGTCGGAGTTCCGCCGTGCTACGGAGTGGACCGCGGCCTATGAGCAATGGGTGGGCGCCCGCGAGGATGCCCTGGCATTCTCCGGCACGTGCCGCCTGCACCGGGCGGAGATCATGCGGATCCGGGGGGCGTGGACGGAGGCGGAGCGCGAGGCCCGGCTGGCTGCCGAGCAGCTGGACGGTTTGGACGCCATCGACGCAGCTGAGGCAATGTACGACGTCGGCGAGATCCGCCGACTGGTCGGAGATCTCCACGCGGCCGAGGAAGCCTACGTCCAGGCCAGCCGGCTCGGCCGGGAACCGCAAGCGGGTATGTCGCTGCTGCGGATGGCCCAAGGCCGGAGGGACGAGGCCGGGGCGGCGATCCGCCGGGCCCTGGCCGAACCCCACCGCGACCGTGCGGCCCGGGCGGCGCTCCTTCCCGCCCAGGTCGAGATCGCTGTAGCGGCCGACCGGATTGAGGAGGCACGCGCCGCGGTCGACGAGCTTCAGACCATCGCATCCGACTACGGCCCGGCCGTACGGGCGGCAGCGGAGTACTCGCAAGCGCTGGTGCACTTGGCCGAGATGAACGCGAACGGTGCGCTCGCCTCCCTGCGCCGGGCGTGGCAGGTGTGGCAGGAGCTGGACGTGCCGTACGAGGCGGCCCGCACACGCCTGCGGATCGGTTTGGCGTGCCGTGCCCTCGGCGACGAGGACACCGCGCGTCTGGAGATCGACGCCGCGCGGTACGCCTTTGCCCGGCTCGGCGCGACGCCCGACCGCCAGCACGCCGAGCGGCTGCTCAGTAAGGACAAGCGCACGGAGCTGCCCGGCGGGCTGACATGCCGGGAAGCCGAAGTGCTGCGGCTGGTGGCCGCGGGCAAGAGCAATCGGCAGATCGCGGCGGACCTGTTCCTGAGTGACAAAACCGTGGGCCGCCACCTGAACAACATCTTCCTCAAGATCTCCGTGACCTCCCGGGCCGCGGCAACGGCCTACGCATATGAGCACCAGCTCGTTTGACCCGCCTCCATCCCGCAGTCGGGGTGGAGGCCACACCCGTCTTCCAACACCACCGAGCCGTGCCGGGGCCGGTGTTCAGACGGTGTGGTCCGGCCCGGCAGTCAAAAGGGCGGGTTGCCAGGATTCCCATCGCCGAGTGGCCAGGCCGAGCCGGAAACGTGTCCTTCCCGCGCGGCCGCCGTCAATCGGCGACCTGGACAGCTTGAAGCAGCAGCCCGCAACGGGCATCGGGCCGCTTCGGGTTGTTCACTGGTCAAGGCGGCCTCGCTGACCTCGCTGCTCCTCAACGCAGGAGCCGCAGCAACAGAGCGGCCCCTCCCGCGTTCCTCACTTCACGGTCGCTGACGCGTTCGCCACGCAGGCCGCGGGCAAGCCCAGGTGCGGGACGCGGCTCAGAACGGTGGCTCGATGGCGAGCCGCAGCCGCCGCTCGCGGTCCTCCTCGGTTTCGAGGCCATCGATGTCGTGCCCCCACGTACGCAAGCCCGCAAGTGCGACGTCTCGGTGGTCGGGACGGTAGCTCTCCCGCAGCAGGCGTCGGGCGTGGTCAGCAAGCTTGGCCCGGTGCTGTGCCAGATGGGGGTGCTCGACCAGGGAGACGGTCGTGAAAACAGCGGCGTGGCGGACCGCATGGTCCTCGTCGTCGAGCAGCGGGGTGACGACCCGATGGACAGCAGGCCGCAGGCGTCGGAGGGCGGTCTCGTTCGAGCCGTGCCCGAACGAGGCGCAGGTACGGTCGTCGGCGGAGAGGAAGTAGTGACCGAGCATCTCGAGGAGGGTCGCGCGCATCGACCGGCCGAGGGTGTCCGGGTCGGGGAGGCCGAGTGCCTCGGCGGCCCGGGGGTCGGCGAACAGGCCGGCCAGGTACGTGGCGGTCGGCACGGTGGTCGGCAGCGCCTGCCCGGCCTCGGGGTGAAAGGCACCGCGGAGACCCTGTCGGGCCTCCCTCCGGACGGCCGGGTCCGGGTGCAGCACATCCCGCAGGCCGGCCCGCACCCGGTGGGGGTCTCCGAACCCACACTCCAGGCTCGCCCAATCAGTCTCGCGGAGCACGGTATCGGGATCGGGCAGGTCGGTTGTGGTCGATCCGTCGATCATGCCTCGAAACCCTAAGGCCTGTGGCCGTCTGGTGACGGGGGTAGTGCCGTCCTCCCCGCGCATGCAGGGCCGGTTGGAGCGCCGTTCGTGGTCGGCGGGCCTGGTCCCGGCGGGGTGGTACTCCGGGACCAGGCTGGGGAGCCTGCGGCCACAGGCTGCCGTCCCCTGGGGTGCGGGCGTCCAAGACGATCGGCCCGTTGCTTCGCCGGGGAGGGCGAAGAGGTCTCCAGGCTGGCTGTTTCGGTCGTATGAAGCAAGCGGTTGACAGACCCTGGGGGCAATCGAGCGCCGGTGGCCGCTGGGACGGAGCCTGGCCTGCGTCTGTTGCATGGGCATCCGACTTGTTCCAGCAGGCGAACAGGGCAGGCTGATTGTGCGCTCATGCGTTCATAGACAAGTCGGTGACGTCCAACGGAAGACGACATGTGCGCAGATCACGGCAAGCGCTGGCGGCACATGCCCGCAGTGGCTCAGGGTGGCGGTGCTGATCCGGTGCGGCGGCCACCACGCCGGGAGAGGCGTCCAAGACGTTTCGACTTGAGGAGCATGCTCATGCCTGCGTACGCGCCAATGTTGGACCACCTGTTGACCGTACTGATCGTTGTCGTGCTCGCCGTGGTCCGGTGGGGCACGGCGCGGCCGGCCTGTTCGTCGAACTGGCTCGCGCCGGCCCGCGAAGTGCTGATTCTGGGCCTGCGGCTGGCGACCGCGGTGGAGAGGGAGGCCCGGTGACGAGCAGCGGCCGCCCGGAGCGGCCGCTGGACCGAAACGACGGGCCGCAGGTGGCGTTCGCGTGTGACCTGCGGTTGCTGCGGGAGAGCGCTGGGCTGACGTACCGGCAGATGGCGGAGAAGGCCGGCTACTCACACAACTCCCTGGCACAGGCTGCGGGCGGTGCCCGTTTCCCTTCGCTGGACATCGTGCTGGCTTTCGTCGGCGCCTGCGGCGGGAGCGAGACCCACTGGAAGCACCGGTGGCGCGAGGCCAAGGAGGCGATCGCCTACGTGAGCCAGCGGACCGAGCCGTGCGCGTCCGATCGCTGGGAAGAGCCCCCCGACGACCCCATCGACGAGGACACCGCCGCGGGTCGTTTCGTCACCCACCTGCGCCGGCTCTACCTGATGCACGAACGCCCGATCGACACCATTGCGCAGGAGACCGGCCGGTCCGCCACCGACGTGCGACGCTGGCTCGACGGACATGCTCAGCCGACCCCCGAGGAGCTGATAGCCCTTCTCAAGGCTTTCCACGCTCCGCCTGGTGGAGTGCGCATCGCGCAGCGCCTGCACGACAAACTCCACGACACCATGGACCAGCCGGCCACGTCCCGACCCTTCCGGCTGTGCCTGCAGTTCCGCTGGGGCGAACGTCAGTGGGCTGTAACCCTCGGCGCGGAGCCTGAGACAGCCGCACGCTGACAGTGCCCGTGGGTTCGGGGCGGTGCCCATCAGAGTGCCGCGGCCGGGTTGACGGCCAGGTGGCTGGCCTGCCTCGGAGGCGGACGACGAGGTCCTGTTCGGCCACTTGCCTCCTGCAGTCGCCGACCGGGGCCGGAGGATCGCGGACGCAACGACCTCGGCGACGGCGGCGAAGTCACCGATCGGGGAGGCGTCGAAGGCGGCCAGGGCCTGCTCGAAGGCCTCCTCGGCGAGGGCCGGGGCGGTAGGACGGTGGCGGTTGGCACGCAGGGCGGCGTCGTGGGCGAGGTCGGCCTCGGCGTCGGCCAGCGGCGAGCTGGCCAGCCTGGGGAGGGCGTCGGCCCGGTAGACGGCGACGGCGTCTCGGACGGTCTGCAGGTCGGATCCGAGGACGTTCTCGCGGCCGGCACCGGCGGGGCGGGCCGCGGCCGTCGCCGCGCGCAGCTCGGCCTAGGTGCGGCGGGCAACGGCGTTGACATCGCGGTGGTCGGCGAGGGCCAGATCCACGCACTCGTCCACCGCGGTGCGGGTGGCCCGCGTGGCCCAGCACGACCCGCACGGCAACGCCCGGCGTGCCGCTTCGGCAGCCTCGGACAGAGCCAGGGCCTGTTCGGGCGGGGCCCGGTCATCTTCAGGGCGCTGCTGATGTGGGATCAGGGCCCGGCGATCATCCAGGTCACGAAGATCGCGGACGTGCTCTCATCGCGCTCCGGCGGCGTGGCGGTCGGGTCGGTCGACGGCTTGGCGTCGCCTTCCCGCTCTGTCATCCTGCGGGAACGACGGCCGGGGGCGGGGCGTCGGATGGTCCGTTCTTCAGGGGGTTTGGTGGGATCGGTAGGTGTGGTATGCGCGGTGGCCGCGCTCCTCGGAGCGGGGCTGCTGCGATGGCAACCGGCCCGGGGGAGGACTGACGGCCTGACAGCCGCGGCAATCGCGGGGGTGCGTGGGGGCTCGAAGGCCGCACTGGTGGTGGCCGTCGTCGAACTGCACCTCGCGGGGGTACTCGACACCGACCGACGGGGCCGCCTGCGGCGGGTGATGCACGCCCATCCCGGGCAGGACCCAACTCCATTGCACCGGGCAGCACGGACGGCGTTCGGCCGGGACATGTCCTGGGCCGACGCCGTGACCACCCCGCCCGTACGGCGGGCCCGCGAGGAGACCCGCACCGACCTGGTCCGCCGCGGCCTACGCTGCAGCCCGGCCCGGCTGGCCACATCCAGCGTGCTGGCCGCGGCCACGTGCGCGACGGGCACGCTCGCCACCGCGCGGGGCGCCTGGTGGACAGGCCTGCCCATGGCCGTACTCCCGCTCGTGCTGCTCTGCGCTCCGGCCCGAACCCTCGCCGGACATAGGCTGCTGCGCGAACTGCGCCGCCGGCACCCCCTGAGCGAGGCGACAGCGCCAGGTGGCACACCATCGGAACCCGACGGGGCAGGACTGCTGACCGCGCTGTACGGACGCCGGGCGCTGCGCCTGCTACTGCCGGACTTCGCCGCCCGGGCCGCGCTCCTCGGCGGGCGCGGGGCCCGGGAGACCGTCGCCCGCACCGGCAGCGACTACGGCCCGTACGAGGGGTCCGGCAACGCCGCGAGCTACAGCGGCGACCTCTGACGTCGGGTAACCCCGGCTGCCGCTGCCGGTACAAGCACCCGTCGGCGGACTACGGCTCAGCACGGTGCCGGGCCCACCTGCCGCGGCGCGCGCCAGCACGGACCTGTGGCTCACCGGTCCACACACCACTCCGACCACGACACCCCATCGGCCCCGCCTGCGCGGGGGTCAGCCGTCGAGCGCGCCGCTCTCACCGGAGGTCAGATTTTGATCCAGTCGACCCATCGAGCGAATGCGGCCTGGGTGCCGGCGCCGGCAACGCCGTCGATGGCGCCGGTGTAGCCCCAGTGCTTCTGGAGCAGGGTCTGAAGCTTCTTCGCCTGAGCGGTGCTCAGTCCCAGGTTGGTCACCTCAGTGACCGCGGCCGACCCGGAGATCGAGAGTGACTGCTGCCTGGCCGGCGTTGCCGCGAGGGCAGTCCCGGACATCGCCAGGCTCCCCCCGGTGATCCCGACCAAAGCCATGGCCCCGATGAACGTCTTCACCAGTCCGTTCACGTGGTGCCCCTTCGATGACAACCCGCTGGGCGGGCGACTTCCTGGACGGCGACCACTGTGGCACGGGCTCCGCCGCACGTGTAGCGGAACACCGGCGGATGGCTGGTAGTGCGCTGTACGCAGACAGGGGAATCGGGGAAGGCCGGGACGTAAGGGCAGGTGTGGGGGCAGGGTGGTGGTCATGACGGACGATGAGAAGAGCGGGCTGGTGGGGTTCGTGGCGGCTCCGAACGGGTGGCGGGTGGCGATCAGGAGTCCAGTGGACGACGTGATCATGGTGGTCCCGGTGGTCGGGTGGTTGCCGATCGTGAAGGACTCCGGCTCGATCATGAACTCCGAGCTGGAGCCGGTGGTGCTCTTCGACAACACGGAGGAGCCGATCATCACGACCGTCCACAGCACGCTCACCGACTGGGAGGACGGCTCCAGCCTGCACCAGGTACTCGCGCCCGGATTCGAGGTCCGGAAGGTTCCCGACGGGTGGAAGGTCGTGGAGTACGGCGACTACTGAGCCTGGGCTTGTCTCTTGAGGAAGGTCTCTACTCCGCAGCCAGACAGAGGAAGCCCTGCGCGAACAATAGGATGTCGTTCTCCGTCGGAGGGCTTGAGCCCGGACTCGCTGGCTTTGCCCGTGCGGGGATGCCCCTCAGCGCACCGCGTACGCGGTCTCAGTCACCACGAGCGGGGCTCCGGCCGGGCCCTTGATGTACGGGCCGCGCCAGATGATCCGGTGGACCCCCTGGCTCGGATACCACTGGCGAACCTTGTGCATCCGCACCGGGAAGCGGTGGTGGTACACCCGGTGCCCTGTGCCCCCACCGTCTCCGGCGACCCCGGTCAGCGCCGCCAGTTGCACCACCCGCACATCCGGCACGGCCGCAGGCCCAGCAGCCCGACCCTGCCGCGGAAGCATGCTGGCGACCGACGACCGGTGGACCGAGACCTCCATCGACTTCTGAGCCGCCAGACGCCAGAACGCGAACATGTACCGGCGGACGAAGTCCTGCGTCGGATCCGCGACCACCTGCCCGCCCGTCCACTCCCCGACGTCCTCTACTACCTGCCCACGCACCTCGTTCGCACTCTCCCGCAGCGCCAGGTGGACCTGCTGCACGCCCTGGGAGACCTCGTGGAGCTGCGCCGCGTCCAGGTGTGCGAGGTGGCCGTTGCCGGTCATACCCATTACTCCGTCAGGAACGAGGAGTGGTAGCGGCATCCCCGAGGAACGAGCCACCGCCAGTGCGGCCCTCCACTCATCGGGTTGAATCGGCCCGTCCCGGTCCATGAACGAGGTCACCCGCACCCCTGGGGTCCCGCCCTCCACCTCGGGCCAGCCGCTGTACAACTGGACCGGTGCCCAGCCGAACGCGGCCGTGTCGGACAGCGCCCCGTTCCGGTTCGCGTGCACGATCGGCTCCGGCAGAATGAGCAGACCGGTTGGCACCGGCAGATCCACATCCCGGTCAAGCGTGGCGGTGTCGGCGATTTCCAGCGTCGCGGAGGCCGCCATCACCGCGGCATGTGCCGCTGGCGAGATGACGAAGACCTCCGCGGTCCGCAGCAGCTCCTGGTGACGCCGAATCTCCCGTTCGGTGTGCTCGTTCAGATCCCGGCTCCACGGAGGCGGGTCGCCCATCGCGCCGACGGTGATCGACAACGCGTACTGCCACGCCTGCTCGTCGCCCAACCCGCCGGCCATCACCGCCATCCGGTAGCTGTCGCCGACGCCGTTGCTCGTGTTCTGGTGCATCATCGCCCGGACGAACGGGTTGTCCACCGCCCCCAATGTCTGCCGGATCATCTCGTGACCACGTCGGGCCGCACCGGCTGCCGTCCATTCGCCCACCCGGTCCCGTGACCGGTCCCGCTTCCCGCGGCTGGCCTTTCCCACCTACGCTCCCTCTTCCAGGACACCCGAGTGGATGCTGCCCACGTGTGGCTCTCACCAAGCCGACCACGAGCCAGCGGGGATAAGAACAGGCGCCCTCCCCGCGCCTGCAGGAGTCAGCCGGCATCGACCCCTTGTCACCGAGGTGACCGCCAGTCCTCCCCGCGCTCGCGGGGGTTGCTCGACCTACCGCAGCGGGTGCGCGGCGGCGACCTGGGCGGCCCCGTCTGCACAGAGATGGTTGTCTCTCGGCGAGATTCGAACTGAATGATTGGCTGGTGGGTCACCGGTTGCCGCCAGCCGCGCGTACCCGGGCGGAGGCGTCGGCGGCCGGGGTCCATTGCTGGCCGCCGATCGGCACGGCGAGGGAGTCCACGGCCTCGGGGCTGGTAGCCGCCAGGGGCGAGATGATCGGCGGCGAGGTCGGCCAGGTCCCGCGCGAGCTTGTCCGCTGCGGCTCGGCCCGCCGTCGGCGGGCGGCGGTGGAACGGTCAGAAGCAAGACCGTCGCGGAGGCGGGCAAGGAGACCGGGGAGATCGGTGCCGGGGCTCGCTCACGGCGCAGTGCCTCCTGAGTCGCCACCATCTACGGGTCAGCACCGCCGTGGTCTCGGGCGGCGGTCTGCCTGGCCGTGTCCTTGCATGCGAGGAGGGGTATCGGGCTTCCCTGCTCAGAGGGGTGTTCCGTGCGGCGTACTCGCTACTCCCGTCCATAGGCGGCTGCGTTTCACCGCTCGCCGTGCCGGGCCGGGCTCTGTCCGCCACCGCATCCCCGTCGGCCGCCCTGCGGCGCCTTTCAGTGTTCCTGGGGAGTCCGCGGAAAATTTCTTCGAACCGGCCTGCAACCCCCCGGGGGGATGGACGTCTATCAGGGTGAGAGGCGGGGAGAGCGAGCCGGCGGAGCCGGGGGGCTCGGGCCGGCTCCTCGGGGCGC
>NZ_JBHXLL010000070.1:0-30855 GCF_042721415.1 Kitasatospora sp. NPDC058444
GCCGAGTTCCTGGGCGCGGCCTACGACTCGAGCACCCTGGCCTACCGGGTCTCGTTCGGGAACCACGGCGACACCCCCATCACCGGCACCTGGTAGCAACACGGGCCCGAGGCCGAGGAAGGGCCCCCCTTCTCGGCCTCGGGCCGCTTTCACCGCGGCGCCAAACGCTTCGGAAACGGCGGCTGACCATCCTCCTTCGAGGTGTGGGCCGCCTTGCTGTTCTCGTTCGTGGCCGCGACCGCCTGCTGCCCCGTCCGGCCGGCCCTGGGACGGGTCCCACGCGTCCGGGAAGCTTGGCGCGGCCGCGGATGAACCCCGGCCCGGGGAGAACAAGTCGGCCCGCGGCGGCGAGTCCCTCGATCTCGCGGACGAGCCGGGTCATGGCCAGTTCCAGCGGGCCGAGCGCCGCTGCCAGGCCGCTTTGACGATGACGCTGACGGGACGACGGGGTCACGCCATGCGGGAGTCGCGAGGAGGGCCTGGTACTGGCGTTCGTCCAGGCGTTCGGGGACCGCTGTGACCAGTGCCTGCTTGTCGGCGAAGTGAGGGTGAGGACGCGTGTGCTCTCGTCCGTCTCGCCGGGAGAGTCCGTCCTCCGCATCGGCTGCGGCCGGGGTGCGGCGCTTATCCCCACTGCACGAGCGGTCGGACCCGCCGGTTCCGTGACCGGCCTCGACCTGGCTGCCGCCATGCTCGAGGCCACCAATGACGACGCGCATGGGGCGGGCCACACCACGTCAGGGCGGTCGTGATGGACGGTCAGCAACCGTCCTTCCCCAGTAGAAGCTTCGACGTGATCACGGGGAGCATGAGCGTCCACATGCTGCCCGACCCCGCCTCCGACTTCCGCGCTTACCATCGGCTGCTCCACCCGACGGGCGCCTGGGGCTGGCGGTGCCCACGAGCGTCCCGGAGCCCGAGCCGAAGATCTTCGGCCTGTGTGCCATCTGTCGGCGTACGCACGGCCGGCTGTGCTCAGGCGGGTACACGTGAAGGTGCCCGGGTGGCCGGAGGCAGGCGGCGGCAGAGCCAACTAATTGGGGTGAGCTTCCCCCGCCCGGTGGGCATGATCGGACGGTTGTTCCGTCTGTGCATCTGCCGGAGCTCGGTTACACCTGGGTCTCGGTCTTCTGCTTGAGGCGTTCGTAGGGTGTCTGGCCGCCGAGAGCGCCGTGTGGGCGGTGGAAGTTGTAGTAGTCCTCCCATTCTCGGAGTTTGTCGTTGAGGACGCCGGTGTCGTCGGTGACGACACCGGCGAGCATGCGGTAGAACTCCTCGGCGTCGATGCGGTGTGAGCGTTCGACCTTGCCGTTGAGGTGCGGGGAGGCCGGCTTGATGTACGTGTGGGCGATGCCCTTGTCGAGCACGTGCCAGTGGAAGGCGGACCGGAACTCCGTGCCGTTGTCCGTCTGGATGACCTCGACGCGGAACGGCAGCCGCTCCAGGACGTAGTCCGGGAACTGGACGGCTGTCTTCTGGTCGCACCGCGGGTAGATCCGCAGGACACGCAGCCGGGTGCAGTCGTCGATGGCGGTGAACTGGTAGTACTTGGCCCGACGTCGGGTCTTGGGGGCCTTGCCGGTGACCGGGACCGGGTCCTGGGGCGCGGTTGGGGCCGGGACGCCGATCGGTTCGATGAACTTGACGTCGATCTGGACGCGGTTGCCGGGCAGCTGCTTCTCGTAGCGGGTGTGGCGCTTGTCGTGCCGCTGGTAGCGCTGGGACGAGGGCAGCCGGTTCAGGCCCAGCCGTTTGAGGATGCGGTAGACGGCGGAGCAGGCGATGTCGATGTCGTGATACCGCTTGAGGTACATCTGGATCTTCATCGGGCCGAAGTGGTAGTTCTGCCGCAGGTAGACGATCTTGTTCACGATGTCGGCATCGGTGGCGTTCGGGCTGTGGTGCGGCGCGCTGGAGCGGTCGCGCAGGCCCTCGATTCCCTCCTCCCGGTAGCGCCGCTGCCACCTGTAGAAGCAGTTGCGGCTGATCCCGTAGTACCGGCAGGTCTGCGAGACGTTCCCGCTGACCTCCTCGGCGTGTCTCAGGAGCGCCAGGCGCCGCTGGGCCTGGCGGTCCTGCTGCTGTAGCTGCGAAGGGGGCATGACAGGACTCCGTCGTAGTCGGAGATCCATGTGTCACCAACGTCCGGCAGTTTTATACCTAGGGCCGGTCGGGCGGGGGAGGGAGCGTGGCGGTGTCCGGTGCGGGTTCCGGCCAGACCAGCAGCAAGGGACAGGGCGCGTGGTCGACGACGAAGCGGCTCGCGGGGCCGAGGCTGTGCGGACCGAGCCGGGTGCGGTCGCCGTCGCGCGCGAGGACGAGCAGCTCGGCGCCCTCGGCCGCGGCGACGACCTCGCGCTCCACGCGTCCGGTGCGCTCCACGCGGGCGCAGGGCCGGCCGAGGCGGTCGGCCGCGGAGTCCAGGAGGTGCCGGGCGGAGGCCGCCGCCAGGGTCTCCACCCGGGTGCCGGGGTCCCGCTCGCGATGGCCGCGGCCGAGCAGCCCGGCGAACGCGCCGTGCGCGACGCCCGGCACCTCCTGGCCGCTGACGTGGAGCAGGACGACCTCCGCGCCCTGCGGCGCGTGCGCGCGGGCGGCGTCCACGCAGGCGGGCCAGGTGCCTTCGGTGATCCAGACGACGACGGTCACGGTGCTCCTCGTGCTCGGAAGACCCCCGGAAGGGTCTTCAGAAGACCTGCAGGGATCCCCACAGTGCCACCACGGCCGCGACCAGGGCGGCGGGCACCACGAGCAGCCCGAGCCGGGTGAACTCTCCCAGGCCGATGTCGGTGTCGTGCTCGCGGACGATGCGCCGCCACAGCAGGGTGGCCAGGGAACCGGCGTACGTGAGGTTGGGGCCGATGTTCACCCCGAGCAGCACGGCCAGGACCGCCCCGGAGCCGGACGGGACGGCCAACGGCAGCAGCACGAGGGTGGCGGGCAGGTTGTTGATGACGTTGGCCAGCACCGCGGCCAGTGCCGCCGTGCCGAGCAGGGCCGGCAGCGACTCACCGTGCGGGACGAGGTGGCCCAGGGCGGAGGCCAGCCCGTTGTCGACGACGGCCCGGACCACGATGCCGAGCGCCAGCACGAAGGCCAGGAACGGCACGGCGGCCGAGCGCACGATCGCCACCGGGGTGGTGGTGCGCCGGACCAGGGCCCGGACGGCGAGCGCGAGCGCGCCGGCCAGGGCCGCCCAGGCCGGATCGACGCCGATGACCGAGGTCAGGACGAATCCGGCGAGCGTGCAGGCGACGGTGACGAGGGCGAACAGCGGCATCTCCGGGGCCGCCACCTCGCCCGCGGCCGGGGCGCCCGCGTCCAGGTCGGCGGCGAAGAACCGGCGCAGCACCACGTACTCGACGGCGATGGCCGCCAGCCACGGCAGCGCCATCAGCGCGGCGAACCGGGTGAAGCTCAGCCCGCTGGCGGCGAAGGCCAGCAGGTTGGTGAGATTGGAGACCGGCAGCAGCAGCGAGGCGGTGTTCGACAGGTGGGTGCAGGCGTAGACGTGCGGCTTGGGCCGGGCGCCGAGCCGGGCCGCGGTCACGAACACCACCGGCGTCAGCAGCACCACGGTGGCGTCCAGGCTGAGCACCGCCGTGACCACCGAGGCGACCACGAACACCTGCGCCAGCAGCCGCCGTGGGCTCCCGGCGGACGTCCGGGCCATCCACGCCCCGCAGGCGCGGAACAGCCCTTCGTCGTCGCACAGTTGCGCCAGCACCAGGACGGCGGCGAGGAAGCCGATCACCGGCCCGAGCCGCTCCGCCTCGGCCGCCGCGTGCGCGGGCGAGATCGCGCCGGTGGCGACCACCAGCCCGGCGGCGGGGACCGCGACCACGGCCTCCGGCCAGCCCCACGGCCGCACCACCGCGCAGACCAACACGAGCGCCAGCAACCCGATGGACAGTGCTTCCGCGAACGACGTACTCAGGGGTCTGCTCCTTGCAGGCGACGGTGACACCACGCGCCATCGAACCGGAAACACCAGGTCACGGAGGTTCGGCGCGGGCCAACGGTACGCGGTGCCCACCCGGTGGGCGCAAGGCACTCCGGGAAAGCGCCCGGAGGGGGGAGCGGCGGCGTGGCGGCCGCTCCCCCCTCGGCCGCCCCGGGCCTACGGCGCGGTCGGCGGGTGCAGCTCGCCGGTGCGGGCCACCCGGGCGTACCAGCCGGCGCTGGTCTTGGGGGTGCGGGCCTGGGTGGGGAGGTCGACGTGGACCAGGCCGAAGCGCTTGGCGTAGCCGTACGCCCACTCGAAGTTGTCCAGCAGGGACCAGGCGAAGTAGCCGCGCACGTCCGCGCCGTCGGCCAGCGCCCGGTGGACCGCCGCGAGGTGGGCGTGGAGGTAGGCGGCGCGCTCCGGGTCGTCGAAGGCGCCGTCGGCGTCGGGCTCGTCCACGTACGCCGCGCCGTTCTCGGTGACCATCAGCGGCAGGTCCGGGCGGCGTCGGGCGAGGTCGGTCAGCAGCTGGTGCAGGCCGGAGGGGTCGACGGCCCAGCCCATCGCGGTCCGCTCGCCCGGCGCCTGGTGGAAGCCGACCCGGTCGGCGCCCGGCCAGGGGGACGCCGTACCGCTGCCGTGGCCGTCCTCGCGGGCGGGGGCGGTACCCTCGGCGGTCGCGGAGACGACGGTGGGCGTGTAGTAGTTGACGCCCAGCCAGTCCAGCGGCTGGTGGATCTCCTTCGGGTCGCCGTCCCGGACGAAGGACCAGTCGGTGAGGCGGGCCGTGTCGGCCAGCAGGTCCTCGGGGTAGGCGCCGTCCAGCATCGGGCCGAGGAAGATCCGGTTGCCGACGGCGTCGATCCGGCGCACGGCGTCCCGGTCGGCGGCGGACGGGGTGAGCGGCCGAAGCGCGTGCAGGTTGAGCGCGACGGACAGCCGGGCGGCCGTGGGCAGCACGCCGCGCAGCGCCGTGACGGCCAGGCCGTGGCCGAGGTTGAGGTGGTGGGCGGCCCGCAGGGCGGCCACCGGGTCGGTGCGGCCGGGGGCGTGGACGCCGGAGCCGTAGCCGAGGAAGGCGCTGCACCAGGGCTCGTTGAGGGTGGTCCAGTGGCCGACCCGGTCGCCGAGCGCCTCGCCCACCACCGCGGCGTACTCGGCGAACCGCTCGGCGGTGGTGCGCTCGGGCCATCCGCCGGCCGACTCCAGCTCCTGCGGCAGGTCCCAGTGGTACAGGGTGGCGACGGGGGTGATCCCGGCGGCGAGCAGCTCGTCGGCGAGGCGGCGGTAGAAGTCGAGGCCCAGCTGGACGCCCGGGCCGTGGCCGGTGGGCTGGACGCGCGGCCAGGAGACCGAGAAGCGGTAGGCGGTCAGCCCGAGTTGGGCCATCAGCCGGACGTCCTCGCGGAACCGGTGGTAGTGGTCGACCGCGACCTCGCCGGTGTGGCCCTGGAACACCTTGCCCGGAGTGCGGCAGAAGGTGTCCCAGATCGAGGCGGTGCGGCCGCCCTCGGCGGCGGCGCCCTCGACCTGGTAGGCGGAGGTGGCCGCGCCCCAGAGGAAGCCGGCCGGGAACCGGGGCGGCTCGGTGGTCGGGGGAAAGGGCATGGGATTCTCCCTGTGGTGGGGGTCGGTCCTCGGAGGAGGGTGCCGAGGGGCTCAGTTCTTGACGGCGCCGGCGGTGATGCCGCCCACGATGTGTTTGCCCAGCAACGCGAAGACCAGCAGCAGCGGCACCGTGGAGATGAGCGCGCCGGTCAGCACGATCGCCTGGTCGACACTGTGGTTGCCCGAGCCGAGGCCGGCGAGCGCGACCTGGAGGGTCGGGTTGCCGTCCGGGGTGAGGGCGATGAAGGGCCAGAAGAAGTCGTTCCAGGACTGGACGAAGACCAGCATGCCGAGCACGGCCATGGCGGGCCGCGCCACCGGGAACACCACGTGCCAGACGATCCGCAGACTGTGCGCGCCGTCCACCCGGGCGGCCTCGACCAGCTCCACCGGCAGGGCCTCGACCAGGTACTGCCGCATGAAGAAGACGCCGAACGCGGCGACCAGCGAGGGCAGCACCACCGACTGCAGCCGGTCCGCCCAGCCGAGGTCCGTGATGATCTGGTAGAGCGGGATGACGCTGAGCTGCGGGGGGACGGTCATGGTGGCGACGACCACGGCCAGCAGCACGTTGCGGCCCCGGAAGGGCAGCTTGGCGAAGGCGAACCCGGCCAGGGTGGCGAACAGCACGGTGGACAGCGCCACCAGACCGGCCACCACCGTGGTGTTGACCAGGGCCCGGCCCATGTCGACCTGGTTCCAGGCGAAGGCCAGGTTGTCGAACAGGTGCGGGCCCGGCAGCAGGGGCGCCGGTGGCTGGACCACCCGCTCGCCCGAGTGCGAGGCGGCGACCAGGTTCCAGTACAGCGGGAAGAGCGAGACCAGGGCGGCGAGCCCGAGCAGGACGTAGGTCAGCGGGCCGGCGTGGTGCTGGCGCCCGGCGGACGGACGCCACCGGGGACGGGTGGCGGAAGCGGTGCTCACGGTTCAGCCCCTCCTTCGGCGGACACGGGCGACGAGTGCCCGCACGGCGCCCACGGACAGCAGGAGCAGGAGCATCACCCAGGCGATCGCGGACGCCTGGCCCAGCGCCCCGGTCACCCAGCCCTTCTCGTACATGAGCAGGCTGAGCGTCTGGAACTGGTTGCCGCTGCCGCCGCTGACGCCCAGGCTGCCGCCGAACAGCATGGGCTCGCCGAAGAGTTGGGTGGCGCCGATGGTGGACACCACGATGGTGAACAGGATGGTGGGGCGGATCGAGGGGATGGTGACGCTGAGGAACTGGCGGGCCCGGGAGGCTCCGTCGAGCGCCGCCGCCTCGTACAGGTCCTGCGGGACGGCCTGCATCGCGGCGAGGTAGATCAGTGCGTTGTAGCCCGTCCAGCGCCAGGTGACGATCACCGAAATGGCGATCTGCGCGGGCCACTTGGAGGACTCCCAGTCCACCGGGTGGAAGCCCGCCCAGCCGATCGCGGTGTTGACCAGCCCGTAGTCGCTGTTGAACAGCTGGGCGAACACCAGCGTGGCGGCGGCGATCGAGGTCGCGTACGGCGCGAGCACCGCGACCCGCAGGAAGCCCCGGCCGCGCATCCGGTAGTTGAGCAGATGGGCCAGGCCGAGGGCCAGCAGGAGCTGCGGCACGGTCGAGATCACGCCGATGGTGAAGGTGTTGCCGAGGGCGTTCCAGAAGAAGTCGCTGTCCCACAGGGCGGTGTAGTTGTGCAGGCCGATCCATCGGGGCTCGCCGCCGAGCTCGGCCCGGTGCAGGGAGAGCCAGCCGGTGTAGACCAGTGGGAAGAGTCCGAAGGCGGCGAAGCAGAGGAAGAACGGCGCGACGAAGACGTACGGCGCCGCCTTCATGTCCCAGCGGTGCAGCCCGAGGCGCCGACTGCGGCCGGGTGGGCGGCTCCCGGACGGGCCGCTCCCGGACGGGTGCTTCCCTGGCGGACGCGGGGCGCTTGTACGGGCGGGGGCGGACGGGAGCGGGGTGCCGTCGGCCGCCCCCCGGACGGGGGTGGACACGGGAAGTCCTTCCGGTCGGTGGGAGAGGGCGGGCCGCCGGGTGCCCGGCGCGCCCTGGGTGGTGGCCCCGCTACTTCTGGATCTTGTCGTCGATCAGCTTCCCGACGTTGGTCCACGCCTGCGCGGGGTCGGTGCCGCGCTGCTCGATGTCGAGGATGCCGTTGTCGGTGATGAAGGTCTTCACCTGGCCGTCCCAGCGGCTGATCGGTACGGACTTGATGCCGGCCGCGGCCTCCGAGTAGATCCGGCCGACCGGGGTGTCGCCGAAGAACGGCAGGACGGCGTCCCGGACGGCGGGGGAGGAGAGGGTCTCTTTGGTGGAGGGGATGTTGCCGTTGACGGCGAAGACCTTCGCGTGCTGCGCCGGGGCGGTCAGCCAGGCCGCGAGCTCGGCGGCCTCCTGGACGTGCGGGCCGGACTTCGGGACGGCGAGGAAGGAACCGCCCCAGTTGCCCGCGACGGGGGCGGGGGCGATGTCCCACTTGCCCTGGTTCTCCGGACCGGCCTGGTCCTTGATGATCCCGGTCATCCAGCTCGGGCAGGCGACGGTGGCGAACCGGTTGTTCTTGAAGCCCGCGTTCCAGGTGCCCTTCTCGTCGAACTGCCGCAGTTTGGCGCTGAGTCCACCGGTGGCCGCGCTGGTGGCGACGGCCCAGGCCTTCCGCACCCCGGGGCTGTTCCGGTAGTCCAGCTCGCCCTTGGCGTCGGCGTACTGGACCGGCTCGCCGGAGACGACGGCGTTGAACAGCCCGCTGGCGGAGTCGTGGAAGGCGGTGCCCTCGGGCGCCTTCGCCTGGTAGCCGCGGCCGGTTTCGAGGAACTTGTCCCAGCTGCCGGCCCAGAGCGCGCCGACCTGGGCGCGGTCGGTCGGCAGCCCGGCCTTGGCGAAGAGGTCCTTGTTGTAGCAGATCGCCATCGGGCCGATGTCGGTGCCGAGGCCGATCACCCTGCCGTCCGCCGTGGTGGCCTGCTTGACCTTCCAGTCCAGGTAGGCGCCGAGATCGGCGCCACCGGTCTTGCCGAGGTCCGCCCACTTGCCGGCCAGGGCGGGCCCGGTGGCCTCCGCGATGTAGCCGACCTCGACGGCCTGGATGTCGGCGAGGCCGCTGTCCCGGGAGAGCCGGAGCTTGAGCGTGTCCCAGTACTTCTGGCCGTCGGCCACGTTGGACTCGACGATCTTGACGTTCGGGTGCAGCTTCTCGTACTCGGCGTACAGCTTGGCGCCGGTCTCGTTGTCGTACCCGAAGGATCCGAAGGTACCGATCCGCAGGGTCACGGTCCCGCTGCCGCCGTCCGCCTTCGAACCCGTGCCGCCGCTGCCGCAGCCGGCCAGCAGGGCGGTGCTCGCGGCCAGGGCGGCGAGCGCGGTGAGGCGTCGGCGTCTGGTGGTGTCGGTGGGCATTCCACTCTCCTCGTCCGGGGTGGTGTTCAGGGCTTCGCCCGCGGGTGGCGCCGTGGCGCGGGTGACGGCCCTCGGATGCATGGGAGCGCTCCCATGCCACATGCGGAAGGTTCTTCCCCGGCTGATCCGATGTCAAGAGATGTAACCGAATTTCCTTGAAGTGCCCACTGGTTGGGAAGTTGGCTCCATTTCCTGAAAGCGGACGGGACGTGGCGGCGCCGAGTCCCGGTGATCTAGGATTCGCTGCCAGGCGGCGGGAGACCGAGGACGGCGGCGGAAGGCGCGTGGGCAGTGGGCGGACGGCAGACCGGAAGGCCGACCCTGGAGGAGGTCGCGGCCCGGGCCGGGGTCGGGCGCGGCACGGTGTCCCGGGTGATCAACGGGTCCTCGCGGGTGAGCGAACAGGCGAAGGAGGCGGTGGGCCGGGCCATCGCGGAGCTGGGCTACGTGCCGAACCGGGCGGCCCGCGCGCTGGCCGGCAGCCGGACGGACGCGGTCGCGTTGGTCGTGCCCGAGACCGAGGCGCGGCTCGCGGAACCGTACTTCCTGGACATCATCCGTGGCGTGAGCGCTGAACTCGCCACAGCGGACATGCAGTTGCTGCTCACGCTGATCCGCACCGAACAGGAGCGGCAGCGCTTCGAGCAGTACCTCGCGGCGCAGCGGGTGGACGGCGTCCTGCTGGTCTCCGTCCACCGGGACGACCCGCTGCCGGACCAGGTGCGCGCACTGGGCCTGCCGGCCGTGCTCAACGGGCGCCGTTCGCCGCAGGAGCCGGTGGCGTACGTCGACTCCGACAACGTGGGAGCCGGCCGCTCGGCGGTCGCGCACCTGGCCGGGCGCGGTCGGTCCCGCATCGCCACCATCACCGGTCCGCTGGACATGGACGCCGCGCAGGGGCGGTTGGCCGGCTACCGTCAGGGGCTGGCGGCGGCCGGGCTGCCCGTGGACGAACGCCTGGTCGCCACCGGCGACTTCACGGAGGACGGCGGCCGCCGGGCGATGCGCGAGCTGCTGGCGCGGTGCTCCGACCTGGACGCGGTGTTCGCCGCCTCCGACCTGATGGCGGTCGGAGCCCTCGCCGTGCTGCGGGCCGCCGGCCTGGACGTGCCCGGTGACGTCGCGCTGGTGGGCGTCGACGACTCCCCGGTGGCCCGCCACCTCGACCCGCCGCTGACCAGCGTCCGCCAGCCGATCGAGGAGATGGGCCGCACGATGGCCGGGCTGCTGCTGCGGCAGATCGCCGGCGAGGACGTCGAGCCGTCCCACCTGGTGCTCCCGACCGAGCTCGTGGTGCGGAAGTCCTCCTGAGCACCCGCGGACCGTCCGGAACCCCGCGGGCTCCGGACGGTCGGGGTCGATCAGCGCCGTGTCACAGCGCCGGGTAGGCGTTCTTCAGCAGCTCCTGGAACTGGGCGGAGAACCAGTCCCCGGCCAGCGGCGCGTCCGGCAGCGCGCCCGACATGCTGTTGTTGTTCCTCGGGTTGCCGGTGTACGTCGGGTCGCACATCCGGTCGAAGCCCTTGCCGTCGTTGTTCGGGATCTCCTTGCTGGCCCCGTCCGACTCGCCCGGCGGCTTCATCCAGACGTACGCGTCGATGCCCGGCTCCGGGGCCGCCTGCGGGCGCTCACCGAGGCCCGCGCCCGACTGGTTGCACCAGTTGCCGGTCTGGAACCGCCGGTCGTAGCGCCCGCCGTCGACGTACGCGTCGACGCCGGTCCGCGGCCCGGGCCCGGCCGGCCGGGCGGCGCCGCCCCAGCCGTTGCGCGAGGTGTCGATCAGCATGCCGAGCCGGGGGTCGAAGCCCAGCGAGACCAGCTTGGCCCGCATCGCCTGCGCGTAGGACAGCTCGTCGACGTACCGGTTCCAGTCGACCCACTTGGACTGGCGGACGGAGGTGCCGTTGACGCTGTCGTCGACGGTGAAGTTCTTCTCCTTGAGCGCGCTGTAGTTCGCGGTGTTGACGATGAAGCCGTGCACGTCGGCGAGCGTGGCGCCCTCGCTCGTCGCGGCCTGCTTGAACAGTTCCGCGGACGCGCCGAGGTTGTCGTCCCAGCCGAGCCAGCCGTGGTGCCCGGCGTCGACGTAGTTGTACACGTTGGGCACGGCACCCAGCTTCTTGAGCGCGTAGCCGACGCCCGTGACGTAGTTGCCGTTGGCCTTCATCACGTCGCACGCGGGGGTCGCGGTGGCACGCGGCGTGGTGTTGGTGGCCAGGTTCGGCAGCGAGTCGATCTCCACCGCGGTGACGATGCGCAGCCCCGCGTACTTCGGATCGGCGAGGATCGCCGCGAGCGGGTCGATGAACTCCGTCTTGTACCTGCCGATCTCGGTCGGGCCGAGCTCGCCGTTGGAGGCGAGCGCGGAGCAGTCCCGGCCGGGCAGGTCGTAGACCACCAGCTGGACGACGAGCTCACCGCTGCCCTTCTGGCGCAGTGCCTCGTCGAGGTGGGCGCGCAGACCCATCGTGCCGTTGGCGCCGGTGACGGCGGCGATCCGGTCGAGCCAGATGCCGGTGGGCTGGTTGGCGACCTTGCCGCCGCCGGGCTCGGCGGCGGCGTGCGCGGACCACTCGGGGTTCACGTAGACCTTGGCGCCGGCGTACGGGTTGTCGACCCGGCTGCCGGGCTGGGTGGTCGGGGTGCCGGTGGGAGTGGTGGTCGGGGTGCCGGTCGGGGTGGGGGTGGGCGTCGCGGTGGGGGTCGTGGTGGCACCGTTGCACAGCACGCCGTTGAGCTTGAAGGCGGTGGGCACGGGGTTGGCGCCGCTGTACGAGGCGTTGAAGCCGAAGGAGGTGGAACCACCGGTCGCCAGGCTGCCGTTGTACGAGACGTTCCGGGCGGTGACGGCGGTACCGGACTGGCTGATGGTGGAGTTCCAGCCCTGGGCGACCTGCTGGTCGCCGGTGAAGGTCCACTCCAGGATCCAGGAGCTCAGCGGGTCACCGGTGTTGGTGACGGCGACGTTGGCGCCGAAGCCGGTGCCCCACTGGTTGGAGACCTGGTAGTCGATCCGGCAGCCGGCCGTGGCGGCGCCCGCCGAGGTGGACAGCGCGGTGGCGGTGGCGCCGGTGGCGGTGAGCACGCCGAGAGCGGCGAGCAGCGCCGTCCGGTTGCCGCGCAACCGGTCGAGGGCGGGGCCGGCGGTGCGCCTGGCACGTGTGGTGCGCGTGGTGCGGCTCATGGTGTGGTGATCCCTTCCGATGTTCGCTCGGTGTTCGCGCGGTGTCGGTTCAGCGTCCGTTCAGGGCGCGCAGGTGGTCGCGCAGCCCGACGCCGAATGCGGTGGGGGTGTCGTCGTAACCACTGATCAGGGCAGGACCGGAGGAGCAGTCCCAGGTGTTCCAGGTCCAGCCCAGGTAGGAGAGCCCGCGGTCGTCGAACCACTTCATGACGCGGTCGACGAACGCGTGCCCGCAGGTGTTCTCACCGATCTCGCCCGCCACGAGGGGGACACGGGCGGCGGCCAGTGCGCCGGCCGGGTCCGAGGGGGCGTGGCCGAGCCGGCCGCCGGCGAAGTCGAAGCCGAGGCTCCAACCACTGGCGGGCGCGCTGTTGTTGGTGACGACGACGGAAGCCTGGAAACCGCCGTCCCACTGGCTGACCGTGGAGTAGGCCACGATGCAGTCGGGGCTGCCGCGGTGCCCGGGCCCGCACCTGCCGCGGCGGACACGGCGCTCACCAGGGTGAGGGCCGCGCCGCCGAGCAGCGCCGTGAGACGTGGGGGGTGTCGCATGAGCGACTCCTTGCAGCGAGGACGCGCCACGTGCTGCGCGTCGACTGACGGAATCGCTCCCACTGGTGGGCACCGACCGTAGCGCCAACTGCCGCCAAGGAAAAGAGGAGTTGCCGGGTTTTGTCGGCGGAGGCGTTCGACTCTTCAAGCCTCTTGACCCAACCAGGGGCATCCCTCACAGTGGGAGCGCTCCCACTGGTTTGAACAGTGTCCTTCCCGGGCTGCTTGGCGGGCCCGGAGAACGACGTCACCGACCGCAACACCAACCCTGGTGCCACACCACGACGGGCCGCACCAGGGCGATCGTGCTGTACCCGCCCGGCAATCCGCCGGGCCACCGCCCCGAGCGGCGATCAGGTCCCCGGCGGTGGCGCCGGGTCTGGGCAGAGAGGGGTCGTAGTCGTCCTGGCCGGTGTCCAGGACACCCGGGGATGCGACGATGCCGCTGCCGTCGGCGGCCCGGGCGCTGGTCCGGGGGCCGCTGTGCCGTCGGAGCGGTCGGTCAGCGGTTCACCGCCCGCATGCCGTCCTCGTCGTAGCGTTCGCCCGCCGCTTCGGGCAGCTCGGCGTCGATGCGGGCCAGGTCGTCCGCGGTGAGCTCGACGTCGACGGCGCCCGCGTTCTGGTCCAGGTAGGTGCGGCGCTTGGTGCCGGGGATCGGCACGAGGTGCTCGCCGCGGGCCAGGACCCAGGCGATCGCCAGCTGGGCCGGGGTGACGTCCTTCTCCGCGGCGATCTCCTTCACCTTCTCCGCGAGTTTGAGGTTGGCCGCCAGATTGGCCCTGGTGAAGCGCGGGTTGGTGCGGCGGAAGTCGTCCTGGTCCAGCTCGTCCGGGGAGCTGAACCGGCCCGCGAGGAAGCCGCGGCCGAGCGGGGAGTACGGCACGAAGCCGATGCCGAGTTCCCGGCAGGCGGGGAGCACCTCGGCCTCCACGTCCCGGGTCCAGAGCGAGTACTCGCTCTGCACGGCGGTGACCGGGTGGACGGCGTGGGCGCGGCGGATGGTCTCCGCGCTCGCCTCGCTCAGCCCGATGTACCGGACCTTGCCCTCGGCGACCAGTTCGCCGAGGGCGCCGACGGTCTCCTCGATGGGCACGTTCGGGTCGACCCGGTGCTGGTAGTACAGGTCGATGCGGTCGGTGCCGAGCCGCGCGAGTGAACCGTGGACGGATGCGCGGACGTGCTCGGCGGAGCCGTCCTGGCGTCCCACGGTCGACATGTCGCCCGGTACGGCGCCGTCCATCCGGTAGTTGAACTTCGTGGCGATCACGTACTCGTCGCGATGTCCCCGGACGGCCTCGCCGACCAGGGACTCGTTGGTGAGCGGTCCGTAGACCTGTGCCGTGTCGAGGAAGGTGATGCCGAGGTCGAGGGCGTGCCGGATGGTCGCGGTGGCCTCGTCCTGGTCGGCCGTGCCGTAGAAGGCGGACATCCCCATGCAGCCGAGGCCGATGGCCGACACCCGGAGGTCCCGCAGACTGCGCTGTCGCACGTGAGGTTCCCTTCGTCCCGTTCCTGCTCGTCCGTGCCGTGGCCCGGCGCCGTCGTGGCGCCCCGGTCCGCGTGACCGGTCGGCCCCGTCTTCTTCTCGGAGTGGACCCTACGGTGCCGGTGCCCTCCGGAGGCGGACCGGCACGGCCGGACGCGGGCACCCGCGCGGGGTGGGCCCGTCGACGGCGCCCCCGGCCGGCCCGGTCGGCGGGCGCGGCGGGGCGGATGCGCCGACCGGGCGAGCGGGGCGTCCCCGGAACCCGTCAGGCCGTCAGGCCGTCGACGACACGCCGTCGGACGGTGCGCCGGCGACACCGGCCGGCCGGCCGTCGGCGTGCCCCTGGCCGACGTGCGGGGTCTTCTCCCAGCTGAACGGGGAGAACGCCAGCTGGTGGACGGCCCGCCAGGCCGCGATCGACCACAGCACCGAGTAGAGCGGGGCGAACACCGCGGGCCACCCGCTCAGGCCGGCCCGCCGGGCGGCCGCGAAGGTGATGCCGATCCGCGCGACGACCGACACCCCCTGGGCGACCAGCACCGGTGCCAGCAGCCCGGCACCGGGCGACGACCGGAACAGGCCCGACCCGGCGAGCACGGTGAGGGCGGCCGTCACCGGCAGGACCAGGGCGGTCACCGGGGCGCTCGCGACCACGCCGAGCAGCACGAGCAGCCCCGAGGCGCGGAATCGGCGCAGGGTCCGGAGCGGGCGGCGGGTGTGCACGATCGCCGTCATCAGGAAGCCCTTGAACCACCGGGTGCGCTGGCGGACGAACGGCCCCGGCACGTCGAGGGCCTCCTCCCAGGTCACCGTCTCGATCATCTCGGTGCGGTAGCCGAGCGCCGCGCAGCGCATGCCGAGGTCGGCGTCCTCGGTGACGTTCCAGGCGTCCCAGCCGCCGAGCGTACGGAGGGTGTCGGTGCGGAAGTGGTTGCTGGTGCCGCCGAGGGGGATCGGCATGCCGAGCCGCACCAGCCCGGGCATCGAGCACCGGAAGCGCAGGGCGTACTCCATGGCGAACTGCCGGGTCAGCCAGTTCACCTCGGCGTTGTGGAAGAGCAGTTGTGCCTGGACGCAGGCCAGCCGGTCGTCGGCCGAGGCGAACCGGGCGGCGACGCGGCGCAGTTGGAGGGGGTCCGGCCGGTCCTCGGCATCGAAGATCACCAGGAGCTCGCCGCGGGCCAGCATCAGCCCCAGGTTCACGGCCCGGGGCTTCGTCTGCGGAGGACCGGGCGGCAGGCGCACGATCCGGACGAAGGCGGGCGGATCGGCGGCGAGCACCGCCCGGATCGTGTCGGGGTCGTGCCGTTCCACCAGGACGAGCACCTCCAGCCGGTCCGGCGGGTAGTCCAGCGCGGCCAGGTGCCGGACCAGGGCGCCGATCACCCCGGCCTCCCGGTAGGCGGGCGCCACCACGGTGTAGAACGGGAGGTCCGCGTCCGCGAGCGGCGGTTCCTCCGGGGTCCCGCCGCGTTCGCCGCTCAGCAGCCCGGCCGCCGCGACCACCGCGTGCAGCAGGCTGTAGGCCGTCGCCAGCGGCGTCAGCAGCAGGAGCGCGACCATGGGCGCGACCACCACCGCCGCCAGGAAGCAGAGCGCCCCGGCCGCGAGTGCCACCAGCTGCCAGCGGGCGAATCCGGACCTCGCCGCGAACTCCGGATGCCGGCGGGCGAACCCGTTGGCCATCTCGTCGGCCACCTCCGCCGACCGCTCCTCCAGGACCCGGTCCTGCGCCTCGGCCCCACCGCGCGCCAGCGCCTCGACCACATCCACTTCGACGAACCCCGCCATGCCTCCCCCTCCTCGCCCCACCGGTGACCACCAGTTCGATGATCACCGGAAGTATCCCGTGCCCGCGGACCGGCACCGGACCGGCATCAGGGGTGGCGGACGCCGCCGGCTACGACGTTTCCTGATTCACCGTCAGGATCCGCCTGGGTCGCTCGCCTCTATTGACCCGGATCACCGGCGCCTTTCGGTCGCGCAATCATTTTCGGCCGTCATCGAATCCTCGACGGTTCGCGCCGCATTCGATTCCCCTATCCTCGTGCCCGATCGCAGCTCTGTCGGAGCCAGGCGATTCACGCACGGAATTCCCGCCCAAACCGCCCACGATGGGGGAATCCTCATGCCGATGCCCAAAGCCGCCCGCTTCCTTGCCGCCGCCGGTGTCGCGGCGCTGCTCCCGCTCTCCTTCGCGTCCGACGCGCACGCGGCCACGTACCTCCAGACCGTCGCGCTCGAGAACGTCACCACGGGGAAGTGCGCCGACCTGCCGGGCTACGGCTGGAACCCGCTCGACACCCAGGTCGGCCAGTACAACTGCGCGTACGGCGTGTACGACAACCAGATGTGGAACCTGGAGCAGACCCGTACCGTCGACGGGCGGCCGCTGTACCAGTTCGCGAACGCCAAGAGCGGCTACTGCCTCGACCTGCCCGACTACGGCGCCGCCCCGGTCGGCGCCCACGTGTCCGTGTACACGTGCAACTCCGATCCCGCGAACGACAACCAGGAGTGGTACCTCGTCGACGTGGTCGGCAACGGGGGCTACGAGATCGTCAACTACAAGAACGGACTCTGCCTGGACGTGGCCGGCTGGGCCGGCGACGGAAGTGACCGGGCCAACGACCTGCCCCTGACCGTCTACCCCTGCTACGACAGCTCGTGGCACGGCGGCGTCTACGACGGCTACGACGACCACGTCTGGCGTTTCGCCGGCTGATCCCACGCCGACCCGTCGACCCCGCACGCTCCTTGCGAAGCGTGCGGGGTCGACGCTGCGGGCCCGCGGCCGGCGTCGTGTTCCGCGCGCCTTCGGCCGGGCTCAGTCAGGCCTGAGTCGACTCGATGCCGTTGTGATGACGGACAGTCAATTCATGGCCTCGGGCATCACGCGCTCGCGCGGCGCCGTCCCGGCCGAGGGGGTGCCGGCCGACAAGTCGATCACAACTATGGACCCCACCGGAGACGGCCAAGTACGGTGGGCGCGTCGCTGGAAGCCCGCCCCGAAATGCCTTCGAGCCGACCTTTCCCGGGCTGTCCGACCGCACGCGGCAAAAGCAACGACAACTGACCGACGCCCAAAAGGCGTTCGCACCGAAAACCCGACAGACGTGGCTCGGTGCAGTGGCACGTTCATGAGGGGGATCGACAGTGACGTCGACGAGCATGTCCGGAACCGGCCGGGTTCACCGGGCATTCGAGGAACAGGCGAGACGGACCCCGGACGACATCGCCGTGGTGGCGCAGTCGATCCGGACCACGTACGCGGAGCTCGACCGCAGGGCCGCTGCCGTGGCCCGCGAGCTGCGCCGCCGGGGCGTCGGGCGGGGTTCGCTGGTGGGTGTCTGCCTGGACCGCGACGAGTGGCTGATCCCGGCGCTGCTGGGGGTCTGGAAGGCCGGTGCGGCCTACGTGCCGCTGGATCCGGTCCATCCGGCGAGCCGCCTGGAGTTCATCGCCACGGACGCCGGGATCTCCCACCTGGTCTCCTCGTCGGCCGTCCTCGAGCGCCGCGGCGACGTCCGCCGGGCCGCCGGCGTCGACCTGCTGTTCGTCGACACGGTGGTCCCGGACGCCGGCGACCGCGCCGCCCCCGACATCCCCGGCGAGCCGACGGACACCGCGTACGTGATGTACACCTCGGGCTCGACCGGCCGGCCCAAGGGCGTGGTGGTCGAGCACCGCAACGTGACGGCCCTGCTGCGGTGGGAGTCCTCCGTGTACTCGGCCGGCGAACTCCGCGGGATGCTGGCCGCGACGTCCGTCTGCTTCGACCCGTCGGTGACCCAGCTGTTCCTCCCGCTGCTCGGCGGCGGGACGGTGATCCTGGCCGAGAACCTGCTCGCGCTGCCCGCCCTGCCCGCACGGGACCAGGTCACGATGGTCTACGGGACGCCGTCCGTGCTGGCCGCGCTCGTGCGCGAGCCGCTGCCACCGGGCGTGCGCACCGTCCGAGCGGGCGGAGAACCGCTCACCCGGGCCCTGGCGGACCGGATCTACGCCAACGCCGGCGTACGACGGGTCGTCCAGAGCTACGGCCCGACCGAATGCACCGTCAGCTGCGTGACCCACGAGGTGTCCAGGGCCGGGCGGGGGGAGCCGCCGATCGGATCGCCCTACGCGCAGAGCGGCCTCTCGATCCGTGACAGCGCCGGCAACCCGCTCGGCGACGGCGAGGTCGGGGAACTCTGGGTGTCCGGTCCGCTGGTCAGCAGGGGTTACCTGGCCAGGCCGGAGCTGACGGCCGAACGGTTCGTCACGGACGCGGCCGGTGTGCGGCACTACCGGACCGGCGACCTGGTCCGGCGGGCGGACGGGCTCCACCACTTCGCCGGGCGGACCGACGACCAGGTGAAGGTCCGCGGCTTCCGGATCGAGCCGGGCGAGGTCCAGGCGACGCTCGCGGGACACCCGGCCGTCCAGAACGCCGTGGTGCTGGCGCCGGCCGACGCGGACGGCACCCGGCAGCTGGTGGCCTACGCGGAGTCGGCCGACCGGACGGTCACCGGGACGCAGCTGCGTGCCTGGCTCCGGGACAGGCTGCCCGACCACCTGGTGCCCTCCCGGATCGCGGTCCTCGACCGCCTGCCCCTCGGTCCGACCGGCAAGGCCGACCGCGCCGCACTGGCCGCGGTGGAGTTCGGCCGCGCGGTCGACACCGAGTACGCCGCCCCGCGCACCGACACCGAGCGGCGGATCGCGGAGACCGTCGCCGGTGTCCTCGGTTTGGCGGATGTCGGCATCCACGACGACTTCGGCGCGCTCGGCGGCCATTCCCTGGCGGCCGCTCGCCTCTGTGCCCTCCTGGGCCGCGACTTCGGGACGGCCGTCTCCCTGGCGGCGTTCCTCGAGGCGCCCACCGTCGCCGGACTCGCCGCGCTGCTGCGAACCCGGTCGGCCGACGGCTCGGTCCGTGAGCCGGAGCCCGCGCTGGTCCGTCACACCGGGCGGGACAGTTACCCGCTGACGGCCGCGCAGCAGGGGATGTGGCTGCTGCGGCAGGTCAGTTCCGCCGAGCGCGCCACGACCATCGCCTTCCGGCTGGGCCTGCGCGGACTGCCGAGCACGGCGCGGCTGCGGGCCGCGCTGGACGCGGTGGTCGAGCGGCACGAGGTGCTGCGCAGCGTCGTGCCGGCCGGCGTCGTGGCGGACGCCGCGGGCCGGGGAGTGGACGCCCCGGGTCAGGCAGTGGACGACGGACCGGTCGCGCTGGTCAGCCCGCCGGCCCCGGTGCCGTTCGAGGAGCACGACCTCAGGGGAGCGCCCGAGGCGGAGCGGGCGAGCCGGGCGGCCGAGCTGACCCGCGCGGCCGCGGGCCACGCGTTCGACCTCGCCGCCGAGGCACCGCTCCTCAGGGCCACCCTGCTCCGGCTCGACGAGGACACCGCCGAACTGGTCGTCGTGACCGACCACGTGGCGTTCGACGGCTGGTCGATCGGCGTCCTGATGTCGGAGCTGGCCGGCAGCCTCGGTGGTGGGACGGACCGCGGGTCGAGCGGTTGCCCGGACATCGCGCCGCCGCCCGTCCAGGTCGGCGACATCGCGCTGCACGAGCGCGCGCTGGCCGCCAGGCCCGACCGGGTCGAGGAGTCGCGGGCCTTCTGGGCCCGGGAACTGGCGGACGCCGTCCCGCCGCACGACCTCCTCTCCACCGAGTCCGCCGAGTCCGCCGAGCTCGCCAAGTCCGCCGGCCCCGGTCGACTGGTCGGCGAACGGCTGGCCCGCCCCCTCGACGCCGACACGGCGGCGACGCTGCGCGAGCTCGCAGCAGCCTGCGGATCCACGCCGTTCTCAACGTTCCTGACCGCGCTCGGTGTGCTGGTCGCCGGCCTCACCGGCCGGTCCGACGTCGTCCTGGGCGCGGCCGTGGCGCACCGGGCGCACCCCGAGTTGGAAGCGGTCGTCGGGCCACTGGTCGGCATCGTGCCGATCAGGCTGAGGCTGGCGGAGGGACTGTCCTTCCGCAGCGCCGTCGGCCGTGCCTCCGCCGCGACCGCCCGCGCCATGGACCATCCGGGGTTCACCGTGCAGGACGCCTTCGAGGCGGCGGGCATCGAACATCCCCGGGGAACGATCGGCACCCCGGTCGTGCTCTCGTTCCAGCCGGCCGGCCTCCCGGTGGCGGTGGAGCACGACGGCGTCCGTCTGGAGCTGCTCGGCGAGGTGAGCAGCGGCGGGACGCAGGCGGCGCTGACCGTGTTCGTCAACGAGACGGCGCGGGGTCCCGAGCTCCAGATCGAGTACGACGTGGACCGGTTCGGCCCGGCCGACGCCGAGGCGTTCGCCGACCGGCTGCTCCGAGTCCTGCGCGCCGCGGCGGCCGATCCGGACCTTCCGCTGTCGGCCCTGGAACTGGTGAGCGGGGCGGAGAAGGCCGCCCTGCTCACCGCCGGCACCGGAGTCCCGCTGCCGGCCGGCGGACCGCGGACCGTGGTGGCGGCCGTTCTCGAACAGGCCGCCCGGCGGCCGGCCTCGGTGGCCACCTCCGACCCGGCCGGCGAACTCAGCTACGCGGAACTGGCCGAGCGGTCCCGGCGCGTGGCCGCGGCCCTGCTCGCGAGGAGAGCGGCCGAGCCCGCGGCAGGACCGGCGGCGGACTTCACCGTGGGGGTCTGCCTTCCCCGCGACCGGTACCTGCCCGCCGCCCTGCTCGGCGTCCTGCGAGCCGGTGCGGCCTACGTTCCCCTGGAACCGTACCAGCCCACCGAACGGCTGCGCGGCCAACTCGCCGACTCCGGGGCGACCGTCGTCGTCGCCGCCGGGGAGACCCTCGCGCTGGCCGGCGAGCTCGGCGCATCGGCCGGCGCCGGCGTCCTCGACCTGGGCGGCCTGACCGACCCCGGACCCACGAGGCTGCCCGAGGCGGAGCCCGAGGATCTGGCGTACGTGCTGTACACCTCCGGCTCGACCGGCCGACCGAAGGGCGTGGAGGTCACCCACGCGAACCTGGCGGCCTTCGTGGCCGCGATGCGGCTCAGGCCGGGCATCCGGCCCGACGACGTGATGCTGGGCCTCACGTCACCGGCCTTTGACGTGTTCGGCTTCGAACTCTGGGTCAGCCTGGCCTGCGGACTCCGGCTGGCGATGCTCGACCGCGAGGCCGCGGTGGACGGGTACGCCGTCGCGCGGTTCATCGACCGGGCCGGGGTGACGCTGATGACCGCCACGCCGACCACGCTCCGGATGCTGGTCGCCGCCGGGTGGTCGGCCCCGGGGGTGCGCGTGGTCAGCATCGGCGAGCCGATGGACCCCGGGCTGGCGCGCGAACTCCTGTCGCGGACAGATGAGTTGTGGAACGCCTACGGGCCCACCGAGAGCACGGTCTACTCGACCATGGCGCAGGTGGAGGCTCCCGTCGGCGAGGCGGTGCCGATCGGCCGCCCCTTGGCCGGGGAGACGGCCTACGTGCTGGACGCCCTGGGCCGGCTGGTGCCGCCGGGAGTCACCGGAGAGCTGTGGATCGGCGGCGCGGGCGTCGCCCGGGGCTACCGGAACCGGCCCGAGGCGACCGAGGCGGCGTTCACCGCCGATCCGTTCGTGCCGGGCGCGATGCGCTACCGGACCGGTGATCTGGCCCGCTGGCGGCCATGGGGGTCCGCCCGGCCGGTGGGGGCACCGCCCGGCAACGAGGCCGGGGGCGCCGGGGGAGGCACCCTCGACTTCCTGGGCCGCCGCGACCAGCAGGTGAAGCTGCGCGGCCACCGGATCGAACTCGGCGAGATCGAGACCGCTCTGCGCGCGGAGCCGGCGGTCCAGGACGCGGCCGTCGTGGTCCTCGGCGACGGAGCCGACGCCCACCTGGTCGGCTACCTCGCGGTGGGCCCCTCGGCGGCGACCGCGGACGCCTTCGGCACCGTCGCCGTGGAAGAGCGCCTGCACACCCTGCTCCCGGACCACATGGTGCCCCGGCGGTGGGTCGTGCTCGACGCCCTGCCCCTGACCGCCTCGGGCAAGGTGAACCGGGGCGCCCTCCCGGCGCCCGGTCGCGACACCGGCCGCGAACGGACCGCCCCGCGCACCGATGCCGAGCTGCTGGTGGCCGAGGTGTGGGAGACCGTCCTCGGGACCACCGACGTCGGTGCCCACGACGACTTCTTCGCGATCGGCGGGCACTCGCTGGCGGCCACCCGGGTCGCGGGCCGGCTGATGGCGGCGCTGGACTTCGCGCTGCCGGTGCGCCTGCTGTTCGAGCACCCGCGCCTGGCCGACTTCGCCGCCGCGCTGGAGGCCCTGCTGCTGGCCGACCTCGCCGAATCGGCCGACCTCACCGAATCGGCCGTCCTCGCCGAATCGGCCGTCCTCGCCGACCCGGCCGTCCACCCCGACCCAGCCGTCCACCCCGACCCAGCCGTCCTCGCCGAACCCGCCGACCCGGCCAACCCCGCCCGCCCGGCCGCCGGCACCCGCGGCGGTGCCGCATGACCGAGGTGTCCGCCGAGCGGCGGGACCCCCAGCTCACCAACGCGCTGCGTGCCCGGCTCGCCTCGGCCCGCCGCACCGCGGCCCGCAGCAGCCCGGCGATACCCGCCCGACCGGACGCGGACGCCCCGGCCCCGCTGTCGGCCGCCCAGGCCCGGCTGTGGTTCCTCACCCAGCTGGATCCGGAGAGCACCGCGTACCACATCCCGGTCGCCCTGCACCTGCACGGCCCCCTGGACCGGGCGGCGCTGCTGGGGGCGGTCCGGGACCTCGCCGAACGGCACCAGGTCCTTCGCAGCCTGATCGTCGAGACCGACGGCGAGCCGGTGGCCGTGCCGGGCCCGGCGGACGCGGTACCGCTGGACGAGGCCGATCTGACCGGGCCGGGCGAGCGGGAGTCGCTGGACCGCCGCCTGATCGAGGACCTGCGCAGGCCGTTCGACCTGGCCGTGGAACCGCCCCTGCGGGCGGTGCTGCTCCGCCTCGGCACCGACGAGCACGTCCTGGCCCTGACGGTCCACCACATCGCCTTCGACGCCTGGTCGAGAACGGTGGCCGTGGCGGAACTGGCGGCACTCTACTCGGCGCGGCTCGGGCTGGCCGAGCCGCCCGCACCGCCACCGGTCCAGTACGCGGACTACGCGCACTGGCTCTCCCGGCGGCCGCAGGACGGAGACCGCGCCGAGACCGACCTGGCCTGGTGGGTCCACGCGCTGTCCGGTCTGGAGCCGGTCCTGGACCTGCCCACCGACCTGCCCCGCCCACCGGTCGCGCAACGGACGGGCGCGGAACTGCCGGTGGTCCTCCCGGCCGCCCTGACCGCCAAGGTGCGCGGCCGGGCCGCCGAGACCGGCTGCACGCCGTTCATGGTGCTCCTCGCGGTCTGGCAGGAGCTGCTGGCCCGGCTGTCGGGCGTCGACGACGTGCCGGTCGGCGTGCCCGAGGCGGGACGACGGCACCCCGACACCGAGCACACCATCGGCTTCTTCATCAACACCCTGACCCTGCGGACCGACCTGTCGGGCGGACCGAGCGGTCGGGAGCTGCTCACCCGGGTGCGCGACACCGCGCTGGAGGCCTTCGCCCGCACCGAGGTCCCCTTCGAGCGGATCGTGGACCGGCTGCGCCCCGCCCGCGACCTCTCCACCACGCCGATCTTCCAGGTCCTCCTCAACGTGATCGACACCGCGACGGTGGCGCCGCGCTTCCCGGGCCTGACGGCGAGGGTCTTCGCACCGCCGGCGACAACGGCCAAGTACGACCTGAACCTGGCGTTCGCGGCCACCTCCTCGCACGGCACCGGCGACACCTACGAGGGGTCGCTGATCTACCGCACCGACCTCTTCGAGCGGCACACCGCGCAGCGGATCACCGAGTGGTACACGGCCCTGCTGGACGGCGTGCTGTCCGACCTCGACCGCCCCGTGCGCGAGGTGGCCCTGGAACCGGTGGACGGACCGCTGCTCTCCGGGCCGCGCCGGCAGTTCGACCTGGACCGGCCGCTGCACGGGCTGGTCGAGCGCTGGGCGGCCGAACGTCCCGACGCGACGGCGGTCGTGGGCCCCGACGGCGAACTCACCTACGGACAGCTGGACCGGCGGGCGAACCGGCTCGCGCACCGGCTGCTCGCGGCCGGAGTCGGACCGCGGGAACCGGTCGCCGTCCTGGCCGACCGCCGGACACCGCTCGTGGTCGCCCTGCTCGCCACCCTCAAAGCCGGCGCGACCTACCTGCCGCTCGACCCCGCGTACCCGGACGACCGGCTGGCCGACATCCTGTCGACGGCGGGTGCGCGAGTCGTCCTCGCGGAACGGGAGTTCGCGCAGCGCCTCCCGGGACGCGGCGCGGACACCGGGGGCACCCCCGCGGAGCTGCTGGTCCTCGACGGTCCGCCCGCCCCGGGACCGCCACACGACCAGCCCGGCGGAGCACCGGAACAGCCAGGCGGAGCACCGGACGTGGTCGTCGATCCGACCGCGCCGGCCTACCTGATCTTCACCTCGGGCTCGACCGGCCGCCCCAAGGGCGTCACCGTCGAGCACCGGCAGATCGTGCACTACCTGCATGCGGTGACGGAGCGACTGACCGGCCGCGGTGTCGAGGGGGGCGCGTTCGCCCTGGTGTCGACCCACGCGGCGGACCTCGGCATGACCAACCTCTTCGGTGCGCTGGCCACCGGCGGCACGGTGCACCTGGTGGACCGCGAGGTGGCCACCGACCCGCAGGCGTACGGGGAGTACCTGGAGGCGCACCCGGTCGACGCGGTCAAGATGGTGCCGAGCCACCTCGAACTGCTCGCCGCCCACGGGGACCTCGGCCGCGTGCTGCCCCGCAAGCTGCTCATCCTCGCGGGCGAGGCCTGTTCCTGGGACCTGGTGGCCAGGATCCGGGCCGCGCGGCCCGAGCTGGCCGTGCAGGTGCACTACGGCCCCACCGAGACCACGGTGTCCGTGCTCGGCTGCGCCGTGGAGGAGACCCCGCCGGCCCGGCGTTCGGGGACGGTTCCGATCGGCCGGCCACTGGCCGACGTGGACTGCTACGTGGTCGACTCCGGCGGCCGGCCGCTGCCCGCCGGGGTGCCCGGCGAGCTGTGGATCGGCGGGCCGAGCGTGGCACGCGGGTACTTCGGCCGCCCCGACCTGACCGACGAGCGCTTCGTCCCCGACCCGGTGACCGGCACCGCGCGGTGCTACCGCTCCGGGGACCGGGTCCGGCTGACCACGGCCGGACTGTTCGAGTTCCTCGGCCGGATCGACGACCAGGTCAAGATCCGCGGCTTCCGGGTGGAACCGGGCGAGGTGGCCACCGCGCTGCGTGACCTGCCTGAGATCGCCGAAGCCGTGGTGCTGCCGGTCGGCGAGGCCCGGGCCAGGCGGCTCGCCGCCTGGGTGACCCCCGCGTCGTCGGCGAACGGAGTCGACGTCGCGCGCGTGCGCACCGCGCTGCGCGAGCGACTGCCCGACTACATGGTGCCCACGGCGATCGTCGTGCTCCCCGCGCTGCCGCTCAACCCCAACGGAAAGGTGGACAGGTCGGCCCTGCCCGCCCCCGAGCCGGCCGCGAGCACCGAGCACATCGCCCCGAGCACGCCGACCGAGCGACGCGTCGCCCAGGCCTGGGCCCAGGTCCTCGACCTGGACCCAAGCGACGGCATCGGCATCGACGACGACTTCTTCGCCCTCGGCGGGGACTCCTTCCGGGCCGTGCGCGCCGTCCGGGCGATCGACCCGACGCTCCGGGTGATCGACCTGTTCACCCGGCCGACCGTCCGCGAGCTGGCCGCGTTCCTCGACGCGGCGCAGGCGGACGGGCCCGACGGTGAGCGCCGCCTGCTGCACCGGCTGGCGGGCCCCCCGCCCGGCCGGCTCCCGACCGTCACCGTGGTGTGCCTCCCCTACGGCGGCGGTTCGGCGGCCGCCTACGGTCCGCTCGCCACGGAACTGGCCAAGGCGATCCCCGGCGCGGCCGTGCTGGCGGTGGAACTGCCGGGACACGACCCGGCGCGGCCGGACGAGCCGCTGCTCCCGCTCACCGAGCTGATCGACCGGGTCGTCGCCGAGCTCGCCGAGGCGGCCCGCCCGGCTCCGGGGACGGGTGGCCGGGTCGGCCCGGTGGCGGTGTACGGCCACTGCGTCGGCACGGCCGCGGCCACCGAACTGGCGCTGCGTCTGGAAGCCGAAGGCGTCCCGGTGACGGGCCTGCTGGTCGGCGGGAGCTTTCCCGGCGCGCGGCTGCCGGGGCGGCTGTCGACCTGGCTGCGCGGCAAGTTCCCCGCTACCCGCTGGACGTCGGACCGGGCCTACCGGGACTTCCTGCGCACCCTCGGAGGCATGGACGACGACGGCGGCGCCGACGCCGACGGGGAAGCGGCCGAGGCGGCCGAAGCGGCACAGCGGACCATGCTGCGCGCTCTGCGGCATGACGTCGACCAGGCGCAGGGCTGGTTCACCGGTGAACTGACCAGGCCGGACGCCCGCAGGCTACGGGCCCCGGTGCTCTGCGTGATCGGCGAGAGCGACCGGTCCACCGAGCTCTACGAGGAGCGGTTCACGGAGTGGGGAGCCTTCGCCGACCGGGTCGAGCTGGCCACCCTCCCCAGAGCGGGCCACTACTTCCTCAAGCACCAGGCCGCCCAGCTCGCCGCGCTGGTCGGCGAGCGGCTCGGCGCCTGGGCCGGTGGCCTGCTGCCGGAGCCGATCGCCGACGTCACGGTCGTCGGCGGGAGGGCACGACGTGACCTCAGGAGGTTCTACGTCGTCGCCGCGGGCCAGACCGTCTCGCTGATCGGCAGTGCGCTGACCTCCTTCGCCCTCGGCGTCTGGGCCTACCAGCGCAGCGGGCGGGTCCTCGACTACGCGCTGATCAGCATGCTCGCCATGCTCCCGGCGATCGTCGCGGCGCCGCTGGGCGGCGCGGTGGCGGACCGGATCGACCGCCGCCGGGTCATGCTCACCTGCGACGCCGTCTCCGCGACCGCCACGGTGTCCCTGGTGGCCGCGCTGTGGAGCGGCAGCCTGGCGCTCTGGCAGGTCGGTCTGATCGTCGGCGTCATGTCGCTGGTGACCGCGTTCCGGCGACCGGCCTACCTGGCCGCCGTCGCCCAGCTCGTCCCCAAGCCGTACCTGGTGCAGGCCAACGGGCTGGCCAACCTCGGTGCCGGCCTGGGGACGCTGATCGCCCCGCTGGCCGGCGGCGCGCTGATCGGGCTGGTCGGCCTGCCCTGGGTGGTGGCCGTGGACGTCGTGACGTTCCTCGTCGGCCTGGCCGCGCTGCTGTGGGTGCGCTTCCCCGACCGGCTCTTCCGGCGGCAGAAGGAGTCCTTCGCCCGGACCGTCGTCGGCGGCTGGCGGTTCCTGATCCGGCGGCGTCCGCTGATGGTCATGATCGTGTTCTTCATGGTGGAGAACTACCTGGGCACCCTCGCGGTGACGCTGACGGTCCCGAGCGTGCTCTCCTTCAGCGGCACCACGGCGGTGGGCGTGGTCACCGCGGTCGGCGGCGCGGGTGCCGTGGCGGGCAGCCTGATCGTGGCGCTGTGGGGCGGCACCGCGCGGCGGGCGACCGGCATGGTGGGGTTCGTGGGTGGCGTCGGCCTGGGCGTCGTCCTGGTCGGCCTGCGCCCGTCGGTGACGCTGGCGGCCGTCGGAGCACTCGTCTGGTGGGCGTCCATGAGCATCCTCAACGCGCACTGGCTGGCCATCATCCAGATCAAGGTCGGCGCGGAGCTCCAGGGCCGGGTGCTCGCCACCAACCAGATGCTCGCCGTCGCCATGACCCCGCTGGCCTTCCTCACCGCCCCACCCCTCGCCGAGTGGTTCTCGGGCCTGCTGAACCCGGGAGGGGTGCTGGCGGACACCGTGGGCCGAGCCCTCGGGACCGGGCCGGGCCGCGGCACGGGCCTGCTCCTCGTCACCTGCGGACTGCTGCTGATCGCCTGGGCCGTCCTGGGCCTGCGCCACCGCCCCCTGCGGTACATGGAGGACGAACTGCCGGACGCCGTCGCCGGCGCGGAGATCGCCGAGGACCTCGACACCGTGCAGGCCGCGGCCGACCGCGCCCTGCCCGGCGGGGGGCGGTGACGGAGTGGAGGACCGTGGGGCCGGGGCGCGGCCCGTTCACCGCGCACCGGGAACGCGGCCGGCACACCCGGCGATTCAGCCCTGGAGGGAGGCGAGCCAGGAGACCAGCAGGCGGTTCACCTCCTCGGGACGTTCCTGCTGGATCCAGTGCCCGCAGCCGTCCAGGACGTGGCTGGAGACCAGGCGGGGGAGGGTGGCCGGGTAGGCGTCGATCGCGTCGGCCATCCAGGTCGTGGAGGCGTCCAGGGCGCCGCCGATGAACAGGGACGGCTGCTCGATCGGGGCGCCGCCGTACGGGGCGAGGTCCTCCCAGTCGCGGTCCATGGTGCGGTAGCGGTTGAGGGCCCCGGTCATGCCGGTGCGCTCGAACTCCCCGGCGTACACGTCGAGGTCGTCCTCGGTCAGCCAGGCGGGCAGCCTGCCGACCGGGAAGCGGTCGCGCAGCCGGCCGCCGGCGCGGGCCACGAAGTGGGGGTCGGGCTTGCCCTGGGCGGGCATGGTGTCGGCGGACATGGCCGCGTAGAAGCCGGCGAGCCAGCCCCGGAGGTCGGGCTCCATCTCCGCTTCGGCCCGGCCGGGCTCCTGGAAGTACGAGACGTAGAACTCCTGGTCGCCGCCCATCCGCGCGAAGACGTCGGTGGGGCGGGGGCCGCCGGGCGGCGCGTAGGGGACGCTCAGCAGTCCGACGGCGCGGAAGACTTCGGGGTGGAGCAGGGCGGAGGTCGCCGCGATGCCGGAACCCCAGTCGTGCCCGACGACCACCGCCGTCTCCTCGCCCAGGGCGCGCACCAGGGCGACGTTGTCCTCCACCAGGTCGAGCATCCGGTAGGCGTCCGTCGCGGCCGGCTTGGAGGAGCGGCCGTAGCCGCGCACGTCGAGCGCCACGGCCCGGTACCCCGCCGCCGCGAGGGCCGGGAGCTGGCGGCGCCAGGAGTACCAGGTCTCGGGGAAGCCGTGGACGAGCAGGACCAGTGGTCCGGTGCCCTGCTCGACCAGGTGCAGGCGCCCGGCGGGTGCCCCGATGGTGCGGTGGCGAAGGTCGGCGGACGGCGCGGGCTGGTGCATGGCTTCTCCTCGGTTCACGGGCGGCCGCGGTTGCCCACCGATCTTGCGGCGCGGCGCCCGCCCGGAGCGAACACCGTTGCCATCGTGGCAAACTGGCAGGGCAGGGCGGTGGAGGCAGCGCGGTCGAGGGGATCGGGGCATTGGTGACGGACGACGGCATCACCGGCACGCTGGCGGCCATGGGCCCCCGGCTGCGGACCGCGCGCGAGCAGCACGGCGCCACGCTCACCGGCGTCAGCCGCGCGACCGGCATCTCGCCGAGCACGCTGTCGCGGATCGAGACCGGCCGGCGCAAACCGACCCTGGAGGTGCTGCTGCAACTCGCGAAGGCGTACGACGTCTCCCTGGACGAGCTGGCCGGCACCGCGCCCGTCGCCGCGACCGGAGCGCGCACCCCGGTGCCGCAGCGTCCCGGCGACGTCAAGGTGGTGCTGCCGCTGACCCGGTACGTGGGGGGCCTGCACGCCCACAAGCACGTCCTGCCCGCCGTCGACGCGCCGCCGGCACGGCCTCGGCAGGTCTCCCACGACGGGTACGAGTGGCTGTGCGTCCTCTACGGACGGCTGTGGCTGGCGCTCGGCGAGCAGGACCTCGTCCTGAGTGCGGGGGAGGTGGCCGAGTTCGACACCCGCACAGCCCACGGGGTCGCTAACGCCGGACCGGGCGGACCGGTCGAGTACCTGATCATGTTCGGGCCGCAGGGAGAGCGCCTGCGACCGCGCACCACAGCCCCCGGCCGCGGGGCCCGGTAGCGCGGAGCACGGCATCCGGGACCACCGCCCAGCGCCCGGGAGCATTGATCCGGCGGCCCTGCCCACAGCCGGGCCGAGTGAGCACAAGCCACCAGGAGGAGCACCCCGTGTCCGTCGAGCTTCGTCACCACACCGATCTGACCGCCGCGGCCCGCCAGGACCTGCTGGACGTGTACGCGGACGTGCGGGCCCCGTTGCTGCACCTGGCCAACTACCGTGTCGGGGCGTTCCTCGAACGCCTCGACCGGCACATGACCGAGCCGGGCTTCGAACTCGTCCTCGGCTACGACCGCGACGTGCCGGTCGGGTACGCCTACGGCAACACCGTCGACGCCGGCGACCCGTACTGGAAGCGTATGGCCGAACCCCTGCCCGACGGGTTCACGGACACGGCCGTGCTGGCCATCAGGGAGATCGGCGTGCGCACCCCCTGGCGCGGAACCGGCACCGCCCGCCGCATTCACGACGAACTCCTCGCCCACCGCACCGAAGACCGCGCCACCCTCATGGTCAACCCGCTCGCGGGGGACGGCAAGGTCCAGGCCCTGTACGAGACCTGGGGCTACCAGGCCTTCAACAGCCAGAGCTCCTCACCGTCGTCGCCCCGGCTCACCGTCATGGCCCGCGCACGCTGACGGCTTCCGGGCGGGCTTCCGAGCCGGCCTTCCGAGCGGCTGCGGGCACCGAGCCGTCCGCCGGCTCGGTGGCGATCCGCCGCGCGGCCCCGCGCCACCGCCGTGCGGCTCCGCTCCGCCACCGGGTGTTCGGAGTCGCGTCTACGGGCGGGTGTTCTTGGCGGTGGGCTGGGTCTTCTGGTTGTAGATCTCCTGGCCGTCCGCGTTGTAGGCGTGGACGTAGGGGGCCGGGGGGAAGGTGTTCGCGTCGGGGCCGG
>NZ_JBHXLL010000071.1:0-29604 GCF_042721415.1 Kitasatospora sp. NPDC058444
GCGTCCAGCCGCCGCTGCCGCACCCACTGGCCCACGGTCATCCCGTCCTGCTGGAACAGCTTGTGCAGGTAGCGCACCGAGATGTGCTGCGCCCGCGCGATCGACTCCGGCGCGAGCTCGGGATCCGCCAGGTTCTCCTCGATGTACCCGCGCACCCGCGCCAGCAGCTCCCCCGAACCACCCGGTTGCTCGTCGTCCTCCCCCTCCAGCAGCTCCGCCACCAGGATCGCCACCAGGTCCGAGGCACTGCGCGCGAGGTGGTCGCCCGGCCGCGCCCGGTGCGCCCGGTCCCGCACCCGGGCGGCCAGGGTCGACAGGAACTGCGAGGCGAGCGCGCCGACCCCCTCGTTCCCCCGCGCCACCAGACCACCCGTACGCCGCACGTCACCGTGGCGCACCCCCAGGTAGAAGCACGGGAGCCGGAAGCGCACCATCCGGCACCCGGCCTCCCGCAGCAGCCCCGCCGGATGCGGCGACGTGCCGATCAGCAGGTCCCCCGGAGCCAGCGCGGTGCTGACCCCGTGGCGCCGGACGAGGGCCGCGCCGTCGATGTGCAGGGTGACGTAGAGGCAGTCCTCGGGATCGACGCCGGGCGGCGGGGACAGGACGTCGATGCAGGCGCCGACGGCCTGATCGGGCAGGTGGTGCGCGGGCTGGTGGTGCTCGGGTTCGGGCATGGGCGAGGGTCCCGACGGGATCACAGGGGGCTCCGACCGGTTCGATGGTGCTGTACGAGTGCGAGGGGGCGCCGGCTGGGATGGGCGGCAGCTGATGGTGAGATTCTCGCGGCGCACCGGACCGGCTGACCACCGACCGACGTAGGGATTGCCCGACGGAACTTCATCGCTCTGTAGCAACGGTCGGTCACCGTCCCCGCCGGCGGACTCGCCGCGCGGTGGGCGGCCGCGCACGGCGTACCCTCGGTAGGCCGCGACCAGCGGAGGACCAGGACCGTCCGCCGGCGCGGACGGAGCCCGACGTGGGCAGGCGAGTACGAGCGGGAAGGCGGACATGGCAGGGGCAGGCGGTCCGCTCTCCCGTAGCGGCCTGCGCGGCCGGGAGGCCGAGCTGGAGGAGCTCCAGGCGCTGATCACCTCGGTGGCCCGCACCGGCAGCGGGGCGCTGGCCCTGATCCAGGGGGAGCCGGGCATCGGCAAGACCACCCTGCTCGCCGAGGCCGCCGCCAGGGCCGGGGCGGCGGGGTTCTCCGTCGGCGTCGGCCGGGCCGACGAACTGCACCACATCGTGCCGCTCTCCTCACTGGCCAGCGCCGTCCTGCACGGCGAGCGGCCGCTGCTGTCCGGCGATGCCTTCGCCGACCTCGCCCGCGGTCACGATCAGCGGATCTGGCTGGTGGAACGCCTGGCGGAAGCCATCGAGGCCAGGGCGGGCAGCGTGCCGGTCCTGGTCGGCCTGGACGACGTGCAGTGGGCCGACGCGCTGAGCCGGTTCGCCCTGCAGCAGCTCCCGACGCGCCTGCGGACCTCGCCGGTGCTCTGGGCGCTGACCTCGCGTCGGGAGCCCTCGGGCCCGGCCGAGGAGATCCTCGCGGCCGCGGCCGGCGGCCTCCCGACGGTCACCGTGCCGCTGGGCCCGCTGTCCGGCGCGGCCCTGGGCCAGCTGGCCGGCGACACGCTCGGAGCGGCGGTGGACGGGCGGGTGCGGGCCGTGCTGGACGGCGCGGGCGGCAACCCCTTCCTGGCGGTCGAGATGCTGGCGGGTCTGCACGGTGCCGGGACCTCGGCGGAGGCCGTGCCGTCCGGGCTCGTGGTGGGCGTGCGCGGCAGGCTCAGGTCCCTGCGGCCCGGCACGCTGCGCTTCCTGCGGATGGGAGCGGTACTGGGACGCGGGTTCGGCTTCCAGGACGCCGCCGCGCTCTGCGGCCGGCCGACCACCGCGCTGATCCCGGCGCTGGAGGAGGCCGTGCGGGCCGGGCTCCTGGACGACGACGGCGACCGGCTGGTCTTCCGGCACGACCTGCTGCGCCAGGCGGTCTACGCCGACATCCCGCCGTCGGCGCGGCGGGCGCTGCACCGCGAGGCCGCTCGCGGCCTCGTCGCCGCGGGCCGGCCGACGATCGACGCGGTGCCGCACGTCCTCAGGGGCGCGGTGCCCGGGGACGAGGAGGCCGTGGCACTGCTGCGGCGGGCGGCCGAGGACGTCCTGTCGGTCACGCCGGGCCAGGCGGCCGACCTGATGACGCGTGCCCTCGACCTGGTGCCGGCGGCGGGGCCGCTGAGGTTCGCCGTGGGCGAGCGGACGATCGTCTGCCTGACCCGGGCCGGCCGGAACCGGGAGGCGCTGTCGGCGGGCGACCGGCTGCTGGCCGAGCGGCCGCCCCTGGAGACCTTCGGCCGGCTCCAGGCCGCCCTCGGCGGGACGCTGTGGACCATGGACCTCACCGACGAACTGCGCCGCCGGACCGAGGCCGCGCTCGCCGTGGAGGGCTTCGCCCCGGAGATCCGGGCCAGGCTGGCCGCCCTGCGCGCGGTGGCGCTGTCCCGGGGCCGTGATCTCGTCGCGGCGCGCGAGGCCGGCGAGACGGCGCTGGGTGACGCCATCGCGGCCGGCGACCGGGAGGCACACGTCCTGGCCCTGTCCGGGCTGGGCGAGATCGCGCTGAACGCGGGTGAGAACGCGCTCGCGCTGCGGCGCTTCGCCGCGCTGAGCGCCGTCGATCCCGTGTTCCTTCCGGAGGAGGTCGTCGCGCACCTGCACATGGACGACTTCGGGTCCGGCGGGCGCCTGCTCCTGGGAGCGGCGGACGGGGCCGGGGCGACGCGTCAGGCCATGATGCTCTGGGCGCAGGGCCAGCACGATCTGGGCCTCGGCCGGCTCGACGACGCCGAGGCGGGCTTCGCGACCATGGAGCGCCTGGAGGACGAGGTGCGGGTGCCCGTCCAGCAGGTGAACGGACGGGTGATCCGCTCCCGGATCGCCCTGCTGCGCGGCGACCGGGAGGCGGCGCGGGAGCACCTGGACGCGGCGCGGGAACGGCTGGCGGTCAAACCGAACCCGGGCAACACGGCCGCGGTGCGGTTCCTGGAAGCCGTCCACGCCGAGGCCGACGGGGACACCGGGCTCGCCGTCGACCGGATCCGCCGGGTGCAGCGGGAAGGGTCCCTCATGCGGTGGCGGCTGCTGCGGGACTGGGTCGATGCCGCGGTCCGCATGTCCCTGCGCGCCGGGGAGCGCGAGCTCGCCGAGGACCTGGCCGCGCAGGCCGAGGCCCACGCCGAGCGCAACCCGTCCGTGCCGACCGCCCGAGGCATCGCGGCGCAGGCCCGCGGGCTCGTGGACGAGGACCCCGCCCGGCTCGAACACGCCGTGGAGCTGCTCGGGGCGAGCCCTCGCCCGCTGGTCCGGGCCGCCGCGTGCGCCGACCTCGGGCAGGCCCTCCTGACGGCGGGACGGAAGGGCCGGGCCGTGGCCGCGCTGACCCGCGCGCGCGACGCCTTCGCCGAGTCGGGCGCCCACGCCGCGGCGGCCCTGGTGCGACGCGCCCTGGAGGAGGCCGGGTCCGGCAGCGGCCGGGCGGCCGCCGTGCGGCGCCCCGTCCAGGGGTGGGGCGCCCTCACGGCCTCGGAGCGGAAGGTCGCGAACCTCATCGCCCAGGGCCACACCAACCGGTCGGCCGCGGACGTGCTCGTCGTCTCCCCGCACACCGTCAACACGCACCTGACGTCGGTCTTCCGCAAGCTGTCGGTCAGTTCCCGGGTCCAGCTCGCCAATCTGGTCGCGGCCCTGCCGGACCGGTGATCCGGCAGGCCACCGGGCGCACGACGGGTACGGCCGGGGGTGTTTAATGAGCGTTCGAACGGAGGCGTCCGGTCGGACCGCTCCGCGGCCCCGGGCGTCCGTCCCCCTCGCGCGACCGACCCCGGCCGCCCCGTCACCCCATCACCCCGTCACCCGGCAAAGGCACCAGCATGATCCCACCGGCCAGATCGTCGGTGCGGCGGATCGCCGCGCTCCTGACCGGGACCCTCCTCCTGGTGCCCGCCGCCAGCGGGTGCGGCGCCGGAGCCGGTTCCGGGTCCGGCGGCGGCGAGGTGACCTCCATCACCGCGCTCGACTACTACACGGACGAGACCGAACACGCCCAGTGGGGCGAGCTGCTCACCGAGTGCGGCCGCACCGTCGGTGTGAAGGTCGAGCAGACGAGCGTTCCGGGGGCCTCCCTGATCCCCAAGGTCCTGCAGCAGGCGTCCTCGCGCACCCTCCCCGACCTGCTGATGCTCGACAACCCCGACCTGCAGCAGATCGCCCGGACCGGCGCGCTGACCCCGCTGGACGAGTACGGCATCGACTCCGGCGGCTTCGCCGAGGGCATCCTGGCGGCGGGCAGCTACCAGGGATCGGTGTACGGGCTGGCCCCCAACGTCAGCACCGTCGCCCTCGTCTACAACAAGGACATGCTCGACGAGGCCGGTGTCGCCGTCCCGAGGACCTGGGACGAGCTGAAGGCGGCGGCCGCGGCGCTGACCCGTCCCGGGCGCTACGGCATGGCGGTCGACGCCAACCCCACGTTCGAGGGCACCTGGCAGTTCCTGCCCTTCCTGTGGTCCAACGGCGGTGACGAGCGGCAGTTGGACACCCCCGAGGCCGCCGGGGCGCTCCGGCTCTGGGTCGACCTGGTGAACAGCGGATCCATGTCGAAGTCCGTGCTGAACTGGACGCAGGCCGACGTCCACGACCAGTTCGTCGCCGGGAAGACGGCCATGATGATCAACGGCCCGTGGCGGATCCCGGCCCTGAACCGGGAGGGGAACCCGCACTGGGGAGTGGCCCCCGTGCCCGTCCCCGAGCTGGGGCGGACCCCGGTCACACCGCTCGGCGGCGAGGTCTGGACCGTCCCCCGGAGCCCCTCCAAGGCCCGGCAGGAGAAGGCCGCCCGGGTCCTCGCCTGCCTGAACAGCCCCGCGAACATGCTCACCGCGGCCAGGCAGCACTTCACCGTGCCCTCGCGCACCGCGGAGGCCGCCCGGTACGCCGAGGAGATCCCCTCGATGGCCGCCTTCGCCCAGAGCGTGGAAGCGGCGCGCGCCCGCACCGGCGAGCTCGGCGTCGACTGGCCGAAGGCGGCGACGGCGATCTACACCGCGGTCCAGTCCGCCCTGACGGGTGAACGGACACCGGAGGAAGCCCTCAGGAATGCGCAGCGGCTCGCGACCGCCGACTGACCGGTCCCCGGGGCGCCTGCGGGAGCGAACGGCACAGTGGCTGTTCATCGCGCCCGCCGCGGCGTACCTGGCGCTGTTCTTCGGCTACCCGCTCGTCGAGAACCTCGTGATGAGCTTCCGGCAGCACACCGTCACGACGTTCTACACGGGCGAGGCGCCGTTCGTGGGGCTGCGGAACTACGCGAGCGTCCTCTCCTCCGACGCCTTCCCCGGAACCCTGCTGACCACGGCCCTGTTCACCGTCGCCTCGGTCCTCGGGCAGTTCGCCGCCGGCCTGGCCCTCGCCCTGTTCTTCCGCCGCCGCTTCCCGCTCGGTGACACGCTGCGATCGCTCCTGCTGCTGCCGTGGCTGCTGCCGCTGGTCGTCTCCGGAACCACCTGGCGGTGGATGCTCGACCCCGACACCGGAGTCGTCAACGCCGCGCTGCGCGGCCTCCACCTCTCCTCCTCCGGCGTCCCCTGGCTCACCGGCACCTCGCAGGCCTTGCTGTCGGTGGTCCTCGTCAACATCTGGGTCGGCATCCCCTTCAACACCGCGCTCCTGTACGGCGGGCTGCGGGACATCCCCGCCCACCTGTACGAGGCGGCGGAGCTGGACGGCGCCGGCCCGCGGGCGTCGTTCCGCCACATCACCTGGCCACTGCTTCGGCCGGTGGTCGGCGTCGTGCTGGTACTGGGCGTGATCTACACGCTCAAGGTGCTGGACCTCGTCCTCGTGGTGACGGGCGGCGGACCGGCCGACGCCACCGAGACCCTCGCCACCCGGTCCTACGAACTGTCCTTCCGGCAGTTCGACTTCGGGCGCGGTGCCGCGATGAGCAGTCTGCTCGTCCTGCTGTCGCTCGTGTTCGCCCTCGCCTACCTGCGCGCCGGCCGGCGCGCCCGGACCTTCTGAGAGGCGCCCCCGTGAAGCGCGCGCCCGGCCGCGGCGGCCCCCTGTCCACCGTCCTCGGCATCGCCCTGCTCGCGCTGATGCTGTTCCCCGTCTACTGGATGGTGAACGCCTCCCTCCAGCCGGCGGGCAGCCACCTGCGGGCCGGGTGGTTCCCGCTCCATCCGGACTTCGGCGGGTACGCCACCGCGCTGCGCGACCAGGGCCGCAACCTCGTCACCAGCCTCGTCGTGGCCCTCGGCAGCGTGGTGCTCAGCCTCGCGCTCGCCACCCCGGCGGCCTACGCGCTGGCCCTGTTCCGCCCGCGCGGAACGAACGTCGTCCTGTTCGGCGTGCTGATCACCCAGACGGTGCCGGGCATCGTCGTCGCCAACGCGCTGTACGGCGCCTACGCCGACCTCGGTCTCCTGAACTCCCACCTCGGGCTGGTCCTCGCCGACTCCACCGCGGGAACCCCCTTCGCGATCGTCGTCCTGTACGCGTTCATGCGGAGCATCCCCCGGGAGATCATCGAGGCGGCCCGGCTGGACGGCGCCGGCCGGCTGCGCGTCCTGCGCTCCGTGGTGCTCCCGCTGAGCGGGAACGCGCTGGTCACGGCCGCCGTCTTCACCTTCCTGTTCACCTGGAGCGACTTCCTCTTCGCCCTCACGCTCACCACCACCGAGACGGTCCGGCCGATCACACTGGGCATCTACCAGTACCTCGGCGCCCACACCGACCGGTGGAACGCCGTGATGGCCACCTCCGTCCTGGCAGCCGTCCCCGCCGCCGTCCTGCTCGTCCTCGCCCAGCGCCGCGTCACCGCCGCGGCGACCGACGGGGCCCTCAGGTGAGCGGCGGTTCCCGGCACCCGGGCCCGGCCGCCCGCTACCACCGGTGACGCGGGTGACGCACCACGGATCTGGTAGGTTCACGCGATGTTTCGCCGCCGGAGCCCTGGCATCGTGGCCCGCAGTGCACATCAGCGGGAAGGCGGAGACCATGGCGCCGGACGTCCGGGAGAGCGGCACCACCGTGCCCGCGTCCCTCTCCACCGCACCGCTGTCCCCCTCGGCCCGGGCGGAGGTCTGGCACGAGGCGGTGTCCCACACCTTCGTACCGATGGCGGTGGAACTCCTGGAGGAGGTGCCGTCGCCCGGAACGATCGTCAGCCACCGGCTGGGACCGGTGCGGATGTCCAGGATCCAGGCGGGGCCGCAGATGGTGACGCGCGGCCGGCGCATGATCGCCGAGGGCGGCGAGCCGTCGATCATCCTGACCCTGCAGGAGCACGGCACCGCGGTCAAGGAACAGGACGGGCGGGAGTCGGTCGTCCGGCCGGGCGAGTTCTCCCTCACCGATTCGTCCCGGGTGTTCCGCAAGCGGATCGGCGAGGAGTTCGCCATCACCTCCTTCCACTTCCCCCGCGCGGAGCTGGACGTGCCGGAGCGGGACCTGCGGGCGCTGACCGCGACGACGTTCAGCGGCGCCGAGGGCAGCGCGGCCCTGGTGGCGACCTACCTGTCGCAGCTGGCGCGCCAGGCGCCGGGGCTGGACGAGGTCGTCGCGCGCCGGGCCTCGGCCACGGCGCTGGATCTGCTGGCGATGCTCGTCGACGACCGCAGCGGGCGCTCCCGGCAGCAGGGCTCGCAGAACGCGGCCTCGCTGGAGCGGGTCAAGGAGCACATCCTGCGGAACCTGCGCGATCCGGACCTCTCGCCGGCCGGTATCGCGGAGGCGAACTTCATGTCGGTGCGCTTCCTCCACAAGCTGTTCCAGCAGGAGGACGTCACGCTCGGCACCTGGATCCGGACGCAGCGGCTGGAGCGCTGCGGCCGGGACCTCCTGCGGCCGATGGCCGAGGAACTCGGGGTGGCGGGGATCGCCCGGCGCTGGGGCTTCGCCAACTCCAGCCACTTCAGCCGCGCCTTCCGCGAGGCCTACGGGGTGTCGCCGACGGACTGGCAGGCCGGCGCCGGGCCGGTGGGCTGACCGGCTGACGCGAGCGCCGACGGACCGGGTGGACCGGGCGGAACGGGCGGTACCGGCGCTCCGGGCGGCCGCCGTCACGGGAACGGCGGCCGCCCGGAGCGCGGGACGACGACGGGTCAGCGCCGCAGGACGGTGACGGTGAGGCCCGGGGCGGAGCGGATCTCGGCCTCGGTGAAGCGCTCGGTCATCCACTGCTTGCGGGCGTAGGCGCGGGTCTGGTCGGTGAAGTGGGCGGAGGTCGGGTCGGCGGACTCGCCGTAGGTGAGCAGCGTCCGGGTGCGCGGGCCCCGGTCGGTCAGCTCGGTCGCCATCACGAAGGTGGCGCCGTGCGGAACGCTGCGGACGTCCGTCGGGTAGGTGCCGCCGCCGGCGCCCGAGTCCGGTCCGGCCGTGACCACGTTGAAGCAGCCCAGCTGGTGGGAGCAGCCGTGCAGCGGGATGCCCGCCCAGCGCTGGACCCGGCCGATCGGGGCGTCCACCGGCAGGCCGCGGGCGGCCAGGTCCCTCACCGCGTCGGCCAGGGCGCGCTGGGCGTCGGGGTTGGCGGCGTCGATGCCGCGCGGGGTGGTCAGCGGCTGGGCCGGGTCGGCCGGCACCGTCTGCCAGGCGGTGGTGCCGGTCTTCGCCAGCGCGTCCCGGTACGCCTGCCAGAGCACGGTGCCCCGGCTGTCGGCGTCGGCCCTCGTGTCCCAGGCCGCGAGCGCGTCGCACGCCGGGCGCACGTCGACCTGGGTGCCGTCGGACGCGGCGATCCGCGGGTGGGCGCGGCACAGGGCCACGGCGTCGTCGCGGTCGAGTTCGGCGCTCTGTACCCGGTTGCCGAACATCGTCGCCTGGAGCGAGCCGAGGGTGAAGCCGGGGGCGCCGAGGCCGTCGGTGCCGGCCCTGCGGTCGGCGATCATCTTCAGGCTCAGCTGGGTGCGCAGCATCCGCTCGGAGGCGCCCTGGTAGACGGTGGGCAGGCCGGTGATCGGCGCGTCCGCGTTGGTCAGGTACGGGCCGCTGTTGGAGTTGGCGACGTAGTCGGTGCGGGTGAGCGCCGGGTGCCTGGCGGGCCCGAAGACGCCGGGGACGAGCGCGTCCGGGTCGCTGCCCGGGTCGCAGGCGGTGGTCGAACCGTCCAGCACCGGCCCGATGGCGGTGACTCCGGCCAGGCAGCGGCCGAGTTGCTCGTCGGGGAGGTGCGGGACGGCGGAGGCGTCGGTGAACCAGGTGGTGCCGCTGGAGTCGACGGCCGTGGTGTACACCCAGGGCAGGCCCTGGTAGGTGCGCTGGGCCTGGCGCAGCTGGTCGAGGTTCTGGGCGCGGCCGATCGCCACCCACTGGTTCAGCGAGCGGAGGTTCTCGGCGTTGGCGTCGCCCAGGGTGTAGGCGTACTGCCCGGTCCAGCCCTCGGCGAGGACGTAGCCGAGGCGGGAGCGGTAGACGGTCCGGTCCACGGTGGAGAGCGTCCCGTCGGCGGCCTTGACGGTGATCCTGACGGCCTCCTGGGCCATCCGCTCGGCCTTGCCGTCCACCAGGTACGCGGTCGGGTCGCCGGGCACCAGCGTGAGCCGGTGGAGGGAGGAGTGTTCCGCGTAGCTGGTGGTGTGGCTCCAGGCGAGGCCGCGGGTGTGGCCGATCTGGAGGAACGGGATGCCGTACAGTCCGGCGCCGGCGACGTCCAGGACGCCGGGGATGGTCAGCTGGGCCTGGTAGAAGCGCTGCGAACCGGCCCACTGCAGGTGGGGGTTGGCCAGCAGCAGGCCGGTGCCGTCGCGGCTGGCGTCGCGTCCGATCGCCCAGGCGTTGCTGCCGAGTTCGGGGTTGTCGGCGGAACGGCCCGGCCCGGTCTCGGGAGCGGACGCCGCGAGGGCTGACGCCGCGGAACCTGGCGCCGCGGAACCTGGCGCCGCGGGGGCGATCGCGGCTCCGGCTCCCGGGACGGCCGTGGCGATCAGCTTCTTCGCGGCGGCGCTGCCCGCTTCGGTGTTGACGTCGTAGAGGATGTTCCACAGGTCGTCAGCGGTGATCGGCCCGACCCAGGCCTTCCCCCGGCAGGACGGGTCCGGCAGGTGGTCGGCGCCGGTGTCGCGCAGGTAGCGGTTGTACCCGGCGACGTAGCCGTCCACCAGCTGCCGCGCCTCGCCGGTCGGCCCCAGCGGCGCGGGGGCGGCCAGCAGCCGCCGCACCGTCCCGGTGCCCAGCACGCCCCGCTGGTAGGTGTCGCTCACCAGGTTGGTCACCCGGTCGACGGACTGGGCGTCCGGACCGAAGTGGCGCGAGCGCTCGCCGCGCACGGTGACCACCTGGTCGGCGAGCTGGCACAGGTTGTCCTGGGCGAAGGCGTACCCGTAGCCGTAGCCGAGGCCGCCGAAGTCGCGGGCGAGGACGTGCGGGACGCCGTACTCGGTCCGGCTGACCTTCGCGGTCCAGCCTCCCCGGTCGGCCCCGAGGTCGGTGTCCGCGGCCTGTGCCGCCGCGGGCGCCAGCGCCGTCAGCAGGGCGGACGTCAGCCCGAGCGCGAGCGCGCCCGATCCGAACCGCCGTAGGCGCGAGCGGATCTGACGTCCGCTCACATGCGTGTTCTCCATCATGGCTCCCAAGGTGCGGCCCCGGGTGACCGCCGGTCATCGCCCCTCGGGACGACTCGTCCTCGGCCGCTCGGACGATTCGTGTACGCCTCGGGTAGGGGATGTCCCCCACCCCCACCGCCTCTCCCGTCGGACGATGCGGTTGTCGATCATCAGGGTCCGGCACTCCGCGCGCCCGGCGGCCTCACCCGAACGGGGGCGGCGGACGGGGGCGCGCCCGCGGCGGACGGGAGCCGCCGCGGGCGTCCTCACGCCCGGAGGTACTCCAGCACCGCCAGCACCCGGCGGTGGGTCTCCTCGGCCGGGGGCAGGTCCAGCTTCATCAGGATGTTGCCGATGTGCTTGCTCACCGCCGCCTCCGACACCGTCAGCTCCCGGCAGATCGCCGCGTTCGACCGCCCCTGCGCCATCAGCGCCAGCACCTCCCGCTCGCGCGGGGTGAGCCGCTCCAGCGGGCTGCGGCGGCGGCGCAGCAGTTGCCGGACCACCTCCGGGTCGACCACCGTGCCCCCGGCGGCCACCGTGCCCCCGGCGGCCACCGTGCCGAGGGCGGCAACGAACTCCTCGACCTGCCCGATCCGGTCCTTCAGCAGGTAGCCGACCCCGCAACCGTCCCCCGCCTCCAGCAGCCGGGCCGCGTAGGAGTGCTGCACGTACTGGCTGAGCACCAGGACGGGCAGCCCGGGGCGGCGTTCGCGCAGCGCGAGGGCCGCCCGGAGCCCCTCGTCGCTCTGGCCCGGCGGCATCCGGACGTCCGTGACCACGAGGTCCGGCCGGTGCTCCCCGACCGCCGTCCGCAGCGCCTCGGCGTCCCCGACGGCCGCCACCACCTCGTGCCCGAACCGGGCCAGCAGGCCGACCAGGCCCTCGCGCAGCAGGACGCCGTCCTCGGCCAGCACCACCCGCAGGCCGTCCGCCGCCGGTCCACTCGTCGTCATGCCGCTCCTCGGTCGATCGGGGTGCAGGGGATCTCCACCCGCACCAGGGTCGGTCCGCCGGGCGGACTGCTGACGGTCAGTGTGCCGTGCACCACCGCGACCCGGTCGGCCAGCCCGGTCAGTCCGGTGCCGCGCGCCGGGTCGGCACCGCCGCGGCCGTCGTCCGTCACCTCGATCGTCAACCGGCCGTCCGCGTACCGGCCTTCGACCGTCGCGCCGCTCGCGCCACTGTGCTTGGCGAGGTTGGCGAGCGCCTCGGTGACGGCGAAGTAGCCGGCCGACTCGACCGGGGCCGGCAGCCGCCCGGGCAGCTCGAAGCGGGTGTCGACGGGGACGGGCGAGCGGTCGGCGGCGTCCGCGCAGGCCTCCTGCAGGCCGTGGTCGGTGAGCACCTGCGGATGGATGCCGTTGATCAACTCCCGTAGTTCGGCGAGGACTTCACCCGCCTCCCGGTGCGCCTCGGCCAGCCGGGCCGCCAGCGGACCGTCCGCCGGCGCGTCCAGCCGGGCCAGCCCGAGCGCCATGGTCAGCGCCACCAGCCGCTGTTGGGCGCCGTCGTGCAGATCGCGCTCGATCCGGCGCCGCTCCGCCTCGAAGGCGTCCACCAACCGGGCCCGCGAGCGCACCAGTTCACCGATCCGCTGCTCCTGCCCACCCGGCGCCAGCACCAGCCGGGCCAGCGCCGCCCGCGCCGCCGCCAGGGCGGCCAGCGGGTAGGCGAGCAGCGGGAGCAGCAGCAGTCCGGCCAGCCCGAGCAGGGCGGCCGTCACCGGCGAGTGCACCACGACCACCTTGAGCACGTTGACCTGCTCGCCGTCGCGCAGGAGCAGCGGCAGTGCCGCGATCAGGTACCCGGGCACGGCGAGGGCGCAGCCGGCCACCGCCAGGTCGATCGGCCAGAGCACGAAGGCGGCCAGCAGTGCGAAGCCCAGCTCCCGCCAGGTCGCCTGCTCGCGGTAGCGCAGCCGCAACCAGGCGGCCAGGCCCGGCACTTGGGCGGCGAGGTGCGGGTCCGGCACCCGCCCGCCGTCCAGGAAGCGGACCAGCCGCCGCTCCCAGGCGGCGACCGGCACCCCGGCCAGGACCAGCGCGGCCGCCAGCGGCAGCCCGACCAGCACCACCGTCAGAACCCCGGCGACCAGCCCCGAGAGCAGCAGCCCGAAGCAGAGCAGCAACCCGCTCAGTCCGGTGGCCAGCAGGTACCCGGCCGCCCGCCAGGGGGCGCCGGAGCGCAGGAAGCCGGCCCCGTCCGGCGGCGCCCACAGGCTCCTCGCCCCCGGCGCGGTCGTTCCGGTCGCCGTACTGCCGCTCACCCTGCCCCCTCCAGCCCAGCAACCCCGTCGGCACCACACCCTAGGCACCGGGCGGACGCGCCGGCGGTAGGGCCCGGCCTACCTTTTCCCGCATCCTCCCCCGGCCCCCGGGGCCCGCCGCCGGGGGATCCCCCCTACGGGTAGGGCCTCCCCTACCCCCCGGAGTAGGCCCCGGCCTGCTGACCGCCCCCGCCCCCGGCCGGTTCGCTGGACGCCATGAGAACGCTGCGGATCGCCCTCACCTCCCTGACCACCCGCTGGCCCTCCCTGCTCGGCGCCTTCCTCTCCCTCGCGCTCGGCGTCGCGATGACCGCCGTGATGCTGCTCGGCCTCGCCGCCGCGCTCGACGCACCGCCCGGCGGCGGCGGGGAGTTGGTCTCGCTGGTCGCCGCGCTCGGCACCGCCGGCGGGGTGAGCACCTTCGTGTCGGCGTTCGTCGTCGCCTCCACCTACTCGTACGCCGTCGTCCGGCGCCGCCGCGAGTTCGGCCTGCTCCGGCTGGCCGGGGCCACCCGGGCCCAGGTCCGGCGCACGGTGCTCGCCGAGGCGCTGCTGCTCGGCACGGCCGCGTCCGCCGCCGGCTGCGTGCTCGGCCGGCTCGGCGCGCCCGCGCTCGTCCGGTGGCTGTCCGGGGTCGGCATGGCCCCGCCCGGCTTCGCCCCGAGCCCTGCGGCCTGGCCGCTGCACGCCGCGTTCTGGACCGGCCTGCTGGTCGCCCTGGGCGGGGTCGCGGTGGCCGCCCACCGCGCGGGCCGGGTCGGCCCGCTGGACGCCCTGCGCGCGGCCGACCTCGACACCGGGGTGCTGACCCGCGGCCGGCTGCTGCTCGGCCTCGGCCTGTTCGTCACCGCCGCCGCGCTGGCCGGCACCGCGCTCGTCACCGACCCCGCCGATCTGCTGCACCGCAAGACGTACACCACCCAGCCGATGTGGCTGATCTGCGCGGCCGGACTGCTCTCCCCGCTCCTGGCGCCGCCGCTGGTCCGGGTGCTCGGCCTGCTGCTGCCCGTGCGGCTCACCGGGTACGCGGGCCGGCTGGTGCCCGCCAACGCCGCCGCCGCGTTGCGCCGTACGGGCGCGGTGGCCGCGCCGGTACTGGTGGCGGTGGCGCTGACCGGCTCCCTGGCCGGCGCGCTGGACACTGTGGCCGCCGCCCGGGCCGCCGAGGCCCGGGCCCGGACCGCCGCCGACCTGGTCGTCCGCCCCGCCGGCCCGGCGGCGCCGCTGCTGGCCGCCCTGCGGACCGTCCCCGGAGTGAGCGCCGTCTCGGCGACCGCGCCCACCGCGCTGTCCCTCGTCGAGCCGGACGGCGTCACCGTCCGGTCCGAGGCCCGCAGCGCCGACCCGGCCGGTCTGGCCGCCCTCGCCCGGCTCCCCCTGCTCGCCGGCTCCCCGGCCGACCTCGACGACGACTCCCTGGTCCTGCCCGCCGAGTGGGGCCGTGCGGTCGGCGAGCCGGTCCCGGTGGTCCGGGCCGACGGCAGCCGGACCGTCCTGCGGGCCGCCGCCGTGCTGCGCGACGGTCTGGGCGACAACGGGCTGTACGTCACCGCCGCCAACGCCCCGGGCGCCCGGGTGGACCGCATCGAGGTCCGGCTCGCCCCCGGCACCGACGGCGCGGCCGCCCTCGGCCGCACCCGCGCCGCCCTCCGCCCGTACGGCGCGACGGTCCTCGACCGGGCCGGCTGGCTCGCCGCCGCCTCCCCCTCGACGGCCCGGATCTCCTGGCTCCGGACCGTCCTGGTGCTCGGCCTCGCGCTCGTCTACACCGCGATCGCGCTCGCCAACACGCTGCTCACCACCACCGGGGACCGCCGCCGCGAACTCGCCCTGCTCCGGCTGGCCGGCGCCACCCGGGGGCAGGTGGTGCGCCTGGTGACCGCCGAGGCGGTGCTGGTGGCGGCGGTCGGCGTGGTGCTCGGCTGCGCCGTGGCCGGTGCCCAACTCGGCGCCATGCACGCGGCGTTGGGCGTCCTCGGCGCACCGGGGCCGTGGGCGCTGCCGTGGCGCCCGGTCGGGCTGGTGGCGGCCGGGGCGGTGCTCCTCGCGGCCCTGTGCGCCGCCCCGGCCGCCGCCTGGATGCTCCGCCACCGCCCGGTCACGGCCGCCGCCCGCTGAGCGGCCCGGCCCGGGCGCCGGAGCGCCTCAGCCCACCGTGGCCGACGACGATGCCGACGCCGTGGCCGGCCTCGCCGGCTCGACCGCGACGCCCTCGGCGCCCTTGGCCTCCTTGGCCTCCTGGGCTTCCTTGGCCTCTTCGACCTCCCCGGTCGCTCCGCCCAGCGTCGCCAGCCGCCGCAGGCTGGCCCGGCGCTGGAGCGCGCCGAGGCCGACGGTCGCCGCGCCGAGCCCGAGCCAGCCGAGCGGCCCGGCCGCCATCACCACCCCGGTCAGCAGCAGCGGCCCCACCGACTTCTGCACCGACTGGGACATCCCGGCGACCCCCAGGTACGAGGCCCGGGCGCCCGGCGGGGCCAGCACCACCGCCAGCTCCCAGGAGCTGACCGACCGCAGCAGTTCCGCCAGGGTGATCAGGATCGCCGCGGCCAGCAGCGCGACCGAGGCCACGACCGGCCCGGCGCCGGTGGCGAGCACGATCAGCAGGCAGCCGCCCAGCACCGTCACCCCGTACCAGCGCACCGCGGCGGCCGCCCCGAGCGCCCCCTCCGCCCAGGCCGAGACCCGCAGTTGGAGCAGCACCACGAGCACCGTGTTGAGCACCAGGAAGACCGGGACGACGGCGTGCGGCGCGCCGGTGTGGTGGACCAGCCAGAGCGGCAGCCCGACGTTGAGGATCGAGTCGTCCAGGTTCAACGGCATGTCCAGCAGGACGAACCGCAGGTAGCCGCGGTCGCGCCAGGGGCTCGGCACGGCGGACGGCGCCCCGGCGGGCCCGTCGCCGGGCGCGTCGCCGGCCTTCGCCGCGACCAGGCCGCGCCCGGACGGTTCCCGGGTGCGCCAGACCAGCGCGGCGGCCAGCACGTAGGACAGCCCGTTGGCCGCGATCAGCACCCGGTAGGCACCCGTGGTCCCCACCGCCAGTCCGATCGCGGCGACGCCCGCGCCGAGCGCGTACCCGGCGTTGGCCACACTGCGGAACAGCGCCTGGTAGGTGGCCCGCCGCTCGCCCGCCACCCGGGTCGCGAACAGCATCTCCAGCGTCTTGGCGGCCCGCTCGGCCAGGCAGATCAGGGCCACCACGGGCAGCAGCGCGGCGAAGTCGTCGACCACCAGGAGCAGCCCCATCGCCCCCAGCCTCAGCAGGTGGCAGCCGATCAGCAGCCACCGCACCGGCATCCGTTCGGCCGCCCGCCCGGCCAGCGGGGATCCGGCGATCCCGGCCACCGCCCCCACCCCGAGCAGCAGGCCCAGCTGCCGCGCGTCCATCCCGCACACGTAGGTGAAGTAGAGCACCGAGGCCGCCGCCCAGACGCCCGTGCCGGTCCGGTCGACGCACTGCGCCAGCAGCATGATCCGCGCGTCCCGCCCGCCCGGCGGCCGCCGCAGCTGCGCTATCAGTCCGTTTCCCCGCATGGCAGTCCCCCGTCGCACGATCGGCATCAATCTCGACATCAAGATACTTCATATCAAGAGACTTGCGAACCCCCGAGAACGCCGGCAGCGCCCGACCACCCGCGGCGGCGACGGCGGCACAGCCCTCGACGCGCGGCGGACGGTGCGCCACACTCTCCCCAGCAGCACCCGCGCTCCCAACGCACCGGCACGACTCAACGACCACCGCACCACGGAGAGCCGATCGGTGACCATTCGCCAACTGCTGGAGATCCCGTTCTCGTCCGGCCGGACCGGATCCGGCCCGGCCACCTGGGGCCAACGGGCCATCTGGGACGCCGTGCGGCAGCTGCCGCCGGCCGACGCGCCGCGCTACAACATCGCCACCGCGGCGCCGCTGGACCCGGGGCTGCCGCTGCCGGTCCTGCTGACCGCGCTGGAGCGACTGCTGCACCTGCACGACTCGCTGCACACCCGGCTGCTCCCGGACGGGACCGGCGACCTCCGCCAAATCGTGGACGGCGAAGGCACCTTGGGCATCCACCTGGTGGCCGCCGGGGAGCACCAGGACCCGGCCGGGCCCGGCGCTCTGCTACACGAGGAGCTGGCGGCACAGGCCTTCGACACCGCCACCCAGTGGCCGGTCCGGATCGGCGCGGTGACGGCGGACGGGCTGGTCCGGCACGTCAGCCTGGTGCTCTCGCACACCGCGGTGGACGGCTCCGGAATGAGCCGGCTGGTCGCCGACCTGACCGCGCTCTGCCTCGGCGCCACCCTGGAGGAGCTGAGGGAGCCGCGCCGGTCCACCCGACAGCCGCTGGAGGAGGCGGAGTTCCAGAACTCCGACCGGGGCCTGCGGCGCGATGCGGCGGCCCGCGGGCAGTTCGTGCGCAAGCTCCGGCTGGGCCCGGCCCGGCTCTTCCCGCCGGCCGGCGGGCAGCCCGCCCGGTTCCCGAACGCGGTGCTCCGCTCCCCCGCCCTGCCCCGGGCCGTCGAGCAGGTGGCCGCCCGGCACCGGGTCAGCACGGGCTCGGTGCTGCTCGCCGCGACGGCGGCGATGACCGCCCGGCTCGCCGGCACGACCGAGGCCGTGCTGAACGTCGTGGTCAACAACCGCTTCCTGCCCGAACTGACCGACGCGGCGAGCGTGGTCGCGGGCGACGGCCTGTTCCGTCTTCCGGACGCCACGGGCGAGTTCGGCGAGGTGGTGCGCCGGACCCACGCCGCGGCGATCGGCACCTACCGCCACGCGTACTACGACAAGCTGGCGCTGGCCGCCGAGATCGAGCGGCTGACCGGCGAGGGGGTCCGACTGGCCGACCGGTCCTGCGTGTTCAACGACACCCGGGAGCTGCTCCCGGCCGCGGCCGACCCCGGCGCGGACCGGACCACGCTCACCTGGCCGGTGGAGTTCGAACCACGCCCCGGCCTGACCTTCGCCCTGGACGCCCTGCAGTCCGCGGAGGCGCTGAGCCTGGCCATGACGGCGGACCCGTTCCTGCTCCCGCGGTCCGCGATGGAGCGGTTCCTCTACGGCATCGAGGAGTTGATCCTCACCGAGGCCGGCTCGAACCCCGGGATCGCGCCCGCGCCCGCGCCCGCTGAGCTCGCTTGAACCTGACACCGATGTCAAGTTCTACCGTACCGGCATGACCACCACCGCCACCGCATCCCTGCTCACCCCGTACCGCCTCGGCCGGCTCGACCTGCCGAACCGCGTCGTCATGGCCCCGATGACGCGGTACCGGGCCGCCGAGGACGGTACGCCGCTGCCCGTCGTCGCCGAGTACTACGCCCAGCGCGCGAGCGCCGGCCTGATCGTCAGCGAGGGCATCTGGCCCAGCCGGCAGGGCCAGTCCGGCTGGCGCCTGCCCGGCCTGGAGACGCCCGCGCACGTGGCCGGCTGGCGCGCGGTGACCGAGGCCGTGCACGCCGCCGGCGGCCGGATCGTCGCCCAGCTGATGCACGGCGGGCGCCAGGGGCACCCGCTCAACCGGCTGCTCGGCGACGTCCCGGCCGGCCCCTCCGCCGTCCCGGCCCCGGGGCCGGTGCACACCAGGGACGGCGGCAAGGCCGAGGCCGTCACCCCGCGCGCCATGACCCGCGAGGAGATCCACCGCACCGTCGCCGAGCACGTCGCCTCCGCCCGTCTGGCCCTCGACGCCGGCTTCGACGCCGTCGAACTGCACGGCGCCAACTCCTACCTGATCCACCAGTTCCTGGCCGACAACACCAACCTGCGCACCGACGAGTACGGCCCGCGCACCCTCGCCGACCGCCTGCGCTTCCCGGTCGAGCTGGTCACCGCCGTCGCCGGGGCCGTCGGTGCCGACCGCCTGGGCCTGCGGCTGTCCCCCGGCAACCCGCAGTTCGGCATGCACGAGGCCGACCCCGCACCGGTCTACCGCGCGCTGCTCGCCGAACTCGACGCCCTCGGCCTGGCCTACCTCCACCTCACCGACAACGACGACTACCCGGCCCTGGCCGACCTGCGACCGCGCTGGTCCGGCCCGCTGATCGGCAACGTCGGCGAGAACCGCGCCGCCACCGACCGCGAGCGCGGCGAGGCGGTGCTCGGCGCCGGCCTGGCCGACCTGGTCTCCTACGGCCGCGCCTTCATCGCCAACCCCGACCTGCCGGAACGGTTCGCCGCCGACGCCCCGCTCGCCCCCGTCGACCCCACCCACCTCTACGGCCAGGAGGCCACCGGCTACACCGACTACCCGCGCCTGCGGCCGGCCGCCCGGCCGTGAGCCAGGCCGTGGGCACGGTCACGGACCGGCGGACCGCACCCCCGTCCTGACCGATTGTCAGTCCCACCCGCTATGGTCGGCCCCGAACCATCCCGACACGAACAGCACCACCGTCACCAGGGGGCACCATGACCGCACCGGGCACCGGCCCGCTCACCACCGCCGATCTCGTCGAGGGCTGGCACCGGGTGGGCGTCCGGGAGGGCATGGCGCTGATCGTGCACTCCTCGCTCTCCAGCCTCGGCCGGGTCGAGGGCGGCGCGGCGGCCGTGGTGGCCGGCCTGCGCGAGGCGGTCGGCCCCGGCGGCACCGTCGCGGCGCCCACCTTCACCTCCGACACCGTCCGCGACCCCGCCCCCGGGCACAGCGGCCCGCCCGATCCCGAGGTCGCCGAACTCCGGGACGCCGTACCGCTGTTCCACTCCGAGCTGCCCTCCGCCACGGGCGCGGTGGCGGAGGCACTGCGCGCCCTGCCGGAGGCCCTGCGCAGCACCCACCCGCAGGTCTCGGTCGCGGCCGTCGGCGCCCACGCCCGGGAGGTCACCGCCCGGCGCTCGCTCGGCTTCGCCGTCGGCCGGGAGTCGCCGTTCGGCGCGCTGCACGACCTCGGCGGGTACGTTCTGCTGGTCGGCGTCGGCCACAACCGCAACTCCTTCCTGCACTACGCCGAGACCTTCGCACCCAACCGCCGGCTCAAGCTCCGCCGCTTCCCGATGGCGATCCAGGGCGAGCGGGTCTGGATCGAGGCGCCGGACGTGGGGGACGACAACGACACCCACTTCCCGCTCGTGGGGCGGGAGTTCGAGGAGCAGGCGGGCATCCGCGAGGTCCTGGTCGGCGAAGCGCCCTGCCGGCTGGTCCCGGTCCGCGAGCTCATACCCTTCGCCGTCCGCCGCCTCACCGAACTACTGGCGGCGGACGGCCCGGGAGCGGCGTAGGCCGGGCCGACGGCCCCCGCCGCAGCCGCGGAACCGCCGGCCCGCCCCGCTGCCGCCCCGCCGCCTGTCGGCCTGCCGTCAGCGACCGCCCTCGTGCACCGAGTTGGTCTCCTGGATCTTCTTCCAGGACTTCGGCTCCACCGCCGGCGTTCCGGCGTCCGCGCCCGGCGCCGGCGAAGCCGAGAGCGCGGCCGCCGCGCCCGACGGCACCGGCCCGACGGCGGGCTTGCTCGCGGTGAACAGCCAGGTATTCAGCACGTCCCCGAGCTTCTGGCCCGAGACCTTCTCGGCGTACGCCTGGAACTCCGGGATGGTGGCGTTCCCGTAGCGTCGCTCGGTGGGCCAGCCCTTCAGGATCCGGAAGAACTTCTCCTCTCCGACGGTGTTGCGCAGCGCCTGGAGGGCCACCGCGCCGCGGTCGTACACCGCGAGGGAGAACTGGTTCTCCTCGCCCGGGTCGCCCGGCTTGACGGTCCAGAACGGGTCGTCGGCCGGGCGCGAGGCGTAGACGTAGTCGGCCAGCTCCTGCGCGGTGCCCTCGTCCTCGTGCTCGGACCAGAGGAACTGCGCGTAGCGGGCGAAGCCCTCGTTCAGCCAGATGTCGCTCCACCGCGCGAGCGAGACGCTGTCGCCGTACCACTGGTGGGCCAACTCGTGTACGACTACGGAGGTGTTGGAACCCTTGGCGAACAGCCCGGGGCCGTAGGAGACCCGGGTCTGGGTCTCCAGGGCGCCGCTGGACGTGGTGTTGGCGACGTAGCCGCCGACGGAGCTGAACGGGTACGCGCCGAAGTAGCCGCTCAGCCAGTCCACCAGCTCGCCGGTGCGCTCGATGCTCGCCCGCGCGGCGGCCGCGTTGCCCCCGAGGTCCTTGCTGTACGCGTTGTAGACCGGCAGCCCGCTCGCCGTGGTGTCCCGGGTGATGTCGAACTTGCCGATCGCGAGGGTCGCCAGGTACGTCGCCTGCGGCTTGTTCTCCCGCCAGCTGTAACGGGTCCAGCCGGCCTGCGAACTGGTGCCGGCCAGCACCCCGTTGCTGATCACCTGGTTGCCGTCCGGCACCAGCACCGAGACGTCGAAGGTCGCCTTGTCGCTCGGGTGGTCGTTGCTCGGGTACCACCAACCGGCCGACACGGGCTCGCCGGCCACCACCGCACCGTCCGGGGTGCGGCGCCAGGCGGTGTAGCCGCCGTACCTCGTCACGGTGGACGGCACGTCCTTGTACCGCACGACCACGGTGGCCTGGCTGCCCTTGGCCAGCGGCCGGGCGGGGGTGATCTCCAGTTCCTGATCGCCGCTGGTGGTGAAGGAGGCCGCCCGCCCGTTGACGCGGACCTCCGAGACCTTCAGCGCGAAGTCGAGGTTGAAGCGGGAGAGGTTCTGAGTGGCCGTGGCGAGGATGGTCGTGGTGCCCTCCAGCTCGTCCGTGGCGGGCTGGTACTTCAGCCGGATGTCGTAGTGCGAGACGCGGTACCCGCCGTTGCCGAGGGTCGGGTAGTACGGGTCCCCGAGGCCGTCGGCGCCCGGCTGGAAGCCGGAAGCCGAGGCGGGGACGGCCAGGAGCAGGCTCAGGGCACCGGCAGCGGAGACGATCAGCCTCTTGCGCACGTGGTCCTCCAGGGATCAGGAATCGATCGGGTCGCATCGATCCCTGTCCCGGCGGTTCCTCGCCCACTCCCCGATCGTGAGACCTTCATGAGAAGAAACCCGCCGAAATGACGGCTTCGCAGGCGGTGCGCGAAGCCGTCACTCCAGCCGGTCGGACATTCCGTCAGTTGTGGGCTTCGTGCAGCGAGTTGGTCTCCTTGATCTTCTTCCAGGACTTCGGCTCCACCGGCAGCGTGCCCGCGTCCGCGCGCGCGCCCGGCGCCAGCGAAGCCGAAGCCGAAGCCGAAGCCGCGGTGCCCGGCGGCACCGGCCCCACGGCGGGCTTGCTCGCGGTGAACAGCCAGGTGTTCAGCACGTCCCCGAGCTTCTGGCCCGAGACCTTCTCGGCGTACGCCTGGAACTCCGGGATGGTGCCGTTCCCGTAACGGCGCTCGGTGGGCCAGCCCTTGAGGATCCGGAAGAACTTCTCGTCCCCGACGGCGTTGCGCAGCGCCTGGACGGCCACCGCACCGCGCTCGTACACGGCGCTGGAGAACTGGTTGTCCGGGCCCGGGTCGCCCGGCTTGACGGTCCAGAACGGGTCGTCGGCCGGGTGCGAGGCGTAGACGTAGTCGGCCAGCTCCTGTGCGGTGCCCTCGTCCTCGTGCTCGGACCAGAGGAACTGCGCGTAGCGGGCGAAGCCCTCGTTCAGCCAGATGTCGCTCCAGCGGGACACCGAGACGCTGTCGCCGTACCACTGGTGGGCCAGCTCGTGAACGACCACGGAGGTGTTGGAGCCCTTGGCGAACTGCCGGGGGCTGTAGAAGATCCTGGTCTGGGTCTCCAGGGCGTATCCGGTCGGGACGTTGGGGACGTAGCCGCCGACCGAGCTGAACGGGTACTCGCCGAGGTAGCCGCTGAGCCAGTCCACCAGCTCGCCGGTGCGCTCGACGCTCGCCCGGGCCGCGTCGGCGTTGTCCCCGAGGTCCTTGCTGTACGCGTTGTAGACCGGCAGCCCGCTCGGCGTGGTGTCCTTGGTGACGTCGAACTTCCCGACCGCCAGCGTGGCCAGGTACGTCGCCTGCGGCTTGTTCTCCCGCCAGCTGTAGCGGGTCCAGCCGGCCTGCGAGCTGGTGCCGGCCAGCAGGCCGTTGCTGATCACCTGGTTGCCGTCCGGTACCAGCACCGAGATGTCGTAGGTGGCCTTGTCGGTCGGGTGGTCGTTGCTCGGGAACCACCACCAGGCCGACTCGGGCTCGCCCGCCGCCACCGCGCCGTCGGGGGTGCGCAGCCACGCGGTGAAGCCGTACTTCTTCACGGTGGACGGCACGCCCTTGTAGCGGACCACGACGGTGGCCTGGCTGCCCTTGGCCAGCGGCCGGGCGGGGGTGATCTCCAGCTCCTGCTCGCCACTGGTGCTGAAGGAGGCGACCCGCCCGTTGACCCGGACCTCCGAGACGTTCAGCGCGAAGTCCAGGTTGAAGCGGGAGAGGTCCTGGGTGGCCGTGGCGAGGATGGTCGTGGTGCCCTCCAGCTCGTCCGTGGCGGGCTGGTACTTCAGCCGGATGTCGTAGTGCGAGACGTCGTACCCGCCGTTGCCGTAGGTCGGGTAGTAGGAGTCGCCGACTCCGGCCGCGCCGGGTTGGAAGCCGGACGCCGAGGCGGGGACGGCCAGGAACAGGCTCAGGGCACTGGCAGCGGAGACGATCAGCCTCTTGCGCACGTGGTCCTCCAGGGATCATCGGAACGATTGGGTCGGATCGATCCTTGTCCCGGATGTCCCTGTTCCACTCCCCGATCATGAAATGTTCATGAGATGAAACGCGCCGACATCACGGCGCCCCACCCGATCACCCCCTCACCCGCGCCCGCCCCTCACGCCCCGAGCACCACCGGCGCGCGCACCAGCGAGCCGTACTCCGTCCACGAGCCGTCGTAGTTCTTCACGTGCGGGTAGCCGAGCAGCTCGGTGAGCGCGAACCAGGTGTGCGCGGACCGCTCGCCGATCCGGCAGTACGCGATCACCTCGCGCTCCGACTCCACGCCCCTCCCCCCGTACAGCTCCCGCAGCTCCTCCGCCGAGCGGAACGACCCGTCGTCGTTGGCCGCCTGCGACCAGGGGATGTTGACCGCGCCCGGGATGTGCCCGGGCACCTGCGCCTGCTCCTGCGGCAGGTGCGGGGGTGCGATCAGCTCGCCCCGGAACTCGGCCGGCGAGCGGACGTCCACCAGCACCGCGTCCGCCCCGGGCTTGGCGAACACCTCGGCCTTGGCCAGGACCTCGTCCCGCAGCGCCCGCAGCTCCGGCCGTTCGGGCCCGCCGATCCGGTAGCCGGTGTGCTGGTAGTCCATCACCTCGGGGGTGAGCTCCCGCCCCTCCAGCTCCCACTTCTTGCGCCCGCCGTCCAGCAGCCGCACCGGCCCGAAGCCGCGCAGCCGCAACAGCCAGTAGGCGTAGGCGGCGAACCAGTTGTTGTTGCCGCCGTAGAGCACCACGGTGGTGTCGTCCTCGACCCCGGCCGCCCGCAGCAGGTGCTGGACGCCGTCGCGGTCGATGTAGTCCCGGCCGACCTGGCTGTGCAGATCGGTGGTCCAGTTCCAGCCGACCGCGCCGGGGATGTGGTCCCGGTCGTAGGCCTCGGTGTCCTCGTCCACCTCGACGACCCGGATCGTGCCGTCGTCCAGGTGGTGGGCCATCCATTCGGTGCGGACCAACGCCTCGGGGTGCGCGTAGCCGTTGCCGGTCATCCCAGGCCCTCCTTCGCTCTGCCCAGGTTGCGGCGCCCGACCACGGGCACGGACGGCCGTACGGGCACGGCGGGGCACCGGCGACCGGGCCGGACAGTTCGAACCTACGCCGCCCGTCCGGCCCGGGCCACCCGCCGGAGCGCCCGGCCCGGGAACGCGCCGGTCAGCCGTTCGCCACGCCCGTCACCCGCTCCCCGCGCCCGTCAACCGTTCGCCGCGCCGTCCAGCCGCGCCACGTAGTACAGGTTCAGCACGTCCCCCTCGACCCGCTTCGCCTCGACCGACCGGAACCCGGCCTCCGCCAGCATCCGCCGGGCGGTCTGCTCGCCCCAGACCGTCCCGAGGCCCTCCCCGCCCTCGCCGAGCGAGACCGTCATGCAGTAGAAGGTCGAGAAGGTGTAGAGCGCGGGCGCCAGCGGGTGGCCGATGTTCTCCGCCAGCTCGCTGCTGGCGGCGATGTCGCCCATCAGGAAGACGCCGCCGGGCCGCAGCGCGCCCGCGACGGCGGCCAGCGTGCGGGTCGGGCGGGCCAGGTCGTGGATCACGTCGAAGGCGGTGACCAGGTCGTACCGCCCGTCCAGCTCGGCCGAGTCGGCGACCTCGAACCGGACGTTGCGCAGGCCCAGTTCGGCCGCCGACGCGCGGGCGGCGGCGATCCCCTCGGCGGAGATGTCGATGCCGGTGAAACGGCTCTCCGGGAAGGCCCGGGCGAGCACCGTGACGGCGTGCCCCTGCCCGGTGCCGATGTCCACCGCGTCGATCCCGGCCCTCAGCCGCTCGGTCAGCCCGTCCACCAGCGGCACGATCGCGTCCACCAGCGCCAGGTCGTACACCCGGGCGCTCTCCTCGGCCTGGAGCCGCTGGAAGCGCGGGTACGCCGAGTAGGGCATGCCGCCGCCGGTGCGGAAGTGCCCGAGCAGTTCCTGTTCGACCTCGCCCATCATCCCGACGAAGGGCATCATCCCGGCCAGGTTGTCCGGCCCGGCCGCCCTGGTCAGTGACGCCGCGTGCTCGGGCGGCAGCAGGTAGGTGCGCTCCTGCGGGTCGTACTCCACGAAGCCGGCGACGACCATGCAGCCCAGCCACTCGCGCACGTAGCGCTCGTCGAGCCCGGCGGCCCGCGCGATCTCCTCGCCGGTCGAGGGGTCGAGCCCGGCCATCAGGTCGAACAGGCCGGTCTGGTGGCCGATGCTGGTCATCAGTCCCAGGCAGGCGTCGTTGAGGACCTCCAGCACGCGCCCGCCGAAGGCCTCCTGTTTCACCGCGTCCAGTTCCCGTACGGACATGACTTCCTCCTCCGCGGCCGGGACGGCGCCCCCTCTTCAGTCACGCTACGCCACTCACCCGAACGGCCCCACAGCAAGCGCGGTGGGGCCGTTCGGCGGTTCTCGGCCCGACGCCGGGCCGCCCTGATCCGCGGTGACGGTCCGCTCAGGAGAAGACGACGGAGCGCAGCTTCAGCCGGTCGCCGAGCTTCTTGCCGGGGTTCATGACGTAGAAGACGTCGCCCTCGCAGCCGAAGTCCAGGTAGACCGTGGCCGTGGAGCGGGTGAGGTTCTCCGGCGCGAAGCCCGGAGCGTCCTCGGTCGTCCACGGCAGGTCGATGCACTCGGCGCTCTGCGGGTCGGCCAGGCCGGTGACGACGCCGGGGCCGACCTTGTAGAGGAAGTCGCCCTCCGCGGCGTTGGCGGAGAACGGAACGGCGAGGACGAGGGCGACGGCGCTGGCGGCGGCGAGCACGGCGTTGCGGAGACGCATGAGTGAGGGCCTTTCAGGTGGTACTCGGCGGTACCCGGATTCATCGGTGCGAGATCACCCTAGAGGCCCAAAATCCGCAAAAACGGTTCTTCTAATCCACCTATTCGAGTGGTTTAAAGGTTAAAACCGCTACCCGTCCTCCTGCGGAAACCCACCGGAGAACCTCTCAGTTCGGCGGAGCGGTGAAGTAGTACCCCGAGTCGACGAGCACCGGCAGGTACGCCTTCAGCGCCGCCACCGTCTGCGACCGGTCCCCGCCGCCGTCGTGGTTGAGCACGATCGACCCGGCCCGGACGTTCTTGAGGATCCGGTCGATGATCGCCGAGGTCCCGGGCCGGGCCCAGTCCCGCGGGTCCACCGACCAGGCCATGTTCCGCATCCCGAGGTCCGCGGCCACCTTCAGCGAGGCCGCCGACCAGTCCCCGCCCGGCGCGCGGAACCAGGTGGGCTGCCGGCCGGTGGAGCGCTGCAGCACGTCGGAGGTGCGCTCCAGCTCGTCCCGCACCTTGGCCTCGGACAGGCTCCGCAGGTCCGGGTGGGTCCAGGTGTGGTTGGCGATGTGGTGGCCGCGGTCGGCGATCTCCCGCACCAGGGCGGGGTGCTCGGCCGCGTTCTCGCCGATCAGGAAGAACGTCGCCCTGATCCCGTACTGCTCCAGCAGGGCCAGCACGGTCGGCGTGTGACGGGGGTCCGGGCCGTCGTCGATGGTGAGCGCCACCACCCGCCGCTCCGGGTCCAGGTCGTACACCGGTTTGCTCTCCGCCTCGGTGAGCACCCGGCGCACGGGCACCGCACTCTGCGCGGCGGCCGACGGCACCGACGAGGCCACCGCGGACGGCGCACCCCCCGAAGCCGCCGCCGACGAGGGCGCGGCCCCCGGTTCACCCGACGCCCCCTCGGGCCCCGCCGGAGCCGCCGGGCCGGCGGCACCGCTCGCCCCCGCCGCGGCCCCGCTCCCCCCACCGCCCACGTAACTCCGGCATCCGGCGGCCGCCGTCCCCAGCAGGGACATTCCGGCCGCAACCAGCAGCAATCTACGCGAAGTAATCTGACGATCAGACAGCATTGTGCATGCATCCCCCGACCGCCGCCGCCCCTCCCGGGGGCAACTCCGACGGACCCGATCACCACTCCGACGGCCCAAGGGCCGTCCCCGCACACCCCGCGTCCGAAGATCTTCCACGGATCTTCCCCGACCGGACGCTCCGCGTCCTGTCCGGACCGCTACGCTGTGCCTTCCCCAGTGTGATGATCTGCCATCAGAGGACGTGGCCATGACGACAAGTCAGGACTTCCCCCACCAGGGCCCGCAGGGCGACGACTCCCCCGAGCTCAGCCAGTGGGAACGTTTCGGCGTCGACACCACCGCCCCGCACTCTGCGCGCGTGTACGACTACTGGCTGGGAGGCAAGACCAACTTCCCGCCGGACCGCGCCATGGGGCAGGCCATCGAGCAGGCCGTCCCCAGCGTCAAGGCGATGGCCAAGGCCAACCGGGCGTTCCAGGGCCGGGCCGTGCGCTACCTGGCCCAGGAGCACGGCATCCGCCAGTTCCTCGACCTCGGCACCGGCATCCCGACCTCGCCGAACACCCACGAGATCGCCGAGGCGGTCAGCCCGGGAACCCGGGTGGTCTACGTCGACAACGACCCGATCGTGCTCGCCCACGCCCGCGCGCTGATGGTCTCCAGCCCGGCCAGCCGCACCACCTACATCCACGCCGACCTGCGCAAGCCCGAGGAGCTGTTCGCCGACCCGGCGCTCACCGCCACCCTCGACCTCACCCAGCCGGTCGGCCTGCTGATGATCGCCGTCCTGATGCTGATCGCCGACAAGGACGACCCGTGGGGCCGGGTGGCCGCGCTGCGCGACGCCCTCCCGTCCGGCAGCTGCATCGCCCTGACCACCCCGACCCCGGACTTCGACCCGGAGGCCGTCGGCAAGGTCGCCGAGGCCGCCCGGGCCGGCGGGATGACCCTGGTGCCGCGCGGCTACGACGACGTGGTCCGCTTCTTCGACGGCTGGGACCTCGTCGAGCCCGGCGTCGCCCCGGTGCTGGCCTGGCGCCCGGACGGCGAGCCCCCGGCCGACCCGAAGGCCGCCTACTACTGGGGCGGCGTCGCGATCAAGCGCTGACACGAGCGCCGGCCGGGTGGGACGCGGCCGTCCCACCCGGCCGAAACGTCACTTCAGCAACCGCGACAGCCGCCGGTCCGCCAGCGGCTTGCCCCCGGTCTGACAGGTCGGGCAGTACTGGAGCGAGGAGTCCGCGAAGGACACCTCACGAATCGTGTCCCCGCACACCGGACAGGGCTGCCCGGTCCGCCCGTGCACCCGCAACCCGAGCTTCTTCTCCGCCTTCAGCTCCCCCGCCGCCAGCCCCCGCGAGCGCTCCACCGCCTCCCGCAACGTCCCGCCCAACGCCTCGTACAGCCGGGCCACCTCCTCCTCCGACAGACTCCCGGCGATCTTGTACGGCGACATCCGGGCCGCGTGCAACACCTCGTCCGAATACGCGTTGCCCACCCCCGCCAACACCCGCTGGTCCCGCAGCACCCCCTTGAGCCGCCGCCGCTCCCCCCGCAACAGCCCGGCGAAGTCCGCCAACGTGAAGCCCGGATCCAGCGGATCCGGCCCGAGCCCCGCCACCCCCGGCACCTCGGCCGGATCCCGCACCACGTAGACCGCCAGCCCCTTCTTCGACCCGGCCTCGGTGAGATCGAACCCGTCCCTACCCTCCCCCACCAGCCGCACCCGCAACGCCAACGGATTGCGCGGACCCGGCCGCGGCGGCTCAGCGGGCATCCGGTCCTTCCACCGCACCCACCCGGCCCGCGCCAGGTGAACCACCAGGTGCACCCCCTCGGCCTCGACGTCCAGGAACTTCCCGCGCCGACTCACCGCCCCCACCGTCCGCCCCTCCAACACCGCCACCGGCGGGTCGTACGTCTTCAACGCACTGATCGCCACCGGCTGCACCCGGGCGATCACACGCCCGACCAACCGCTCGGACAGAAAGACACTCAGCGCCTCAACCTCAGGCAGCTCCGGCATGCGCCCAGTCTCCCCCAGCCCCCTGCCACCCCGCCTCCCAGCGGGCACGCAGGGCGAAGCCCGCGCGCCCGCAACCCCAAACCACTCCCACCCACAGCCCCCCACCCCCACACCCCACCGGGTGAGCGGGACGCCCACCTCCCCCACCTCCCCCACCCACCCACCCCCTCACCCCCTCCCCCTCCCCCTCCCCAGCGAGAGGGACGCGCTGCGGGAGGGGGCGGCGCAGGGGGTGGGTGCGGAAAGGGGCGTTGCGGGTGATTTTCAGACTGCCAACGGTCTCAACGCCCCACCCTCAGAGTGGGCAGTCTGAAAATCATCCAGCCCCCGGAGCACCCCCCCCCCCCGCGGGCCCCCCGCCCCCCCCGGCCCGGCAGCCCCCCC
>NZ_JBHXLL010000072.1:0-29431 GCF_042721415.1 Kitasatospora sp. NPDC058444
TGTTTTCCTCTTGGCCTCTTTCATTTTTTATTCCCTCCTCATTTGGGGGCTGTTCCGTTTCTCCCCCCCCCCCCCTCCGGGGGCGCCGCCCCGATCGGCTTTTCCGGGCTTTCCCGGGCTTTTCCGCGCGGTCAGTGCGGCTCGGGGCCGTCCTCGGTGGCGGGGCCGTCGTTCTCCGTGACCGGGGCGCCGTCCGCGGACTCGGCGGTGGCCTCCGGGCCGGAGCCGTTCACCGGGGCGGACGCGGCGTGCGCGCCGGCCGGCCGGGGCTCCTGTGGGGCCGGCGGTTCGACCAGCCACTCCGGGTTGCTGTGCCGGCGCCACCACTGCCAGGCCACGATGCCGCCGCCGATCGCCAGCAGGCCGGCCACGGTCAGGCCGGTGGCCACGCGGTTGCAGTCCTTCTTCCTGGCGTTCCGGGCGGCCAGCTCGCTGATCTCGGCCGAACTGACGTTGCCCTGGAGGGCGGTCAGCGCGGCGGCACCCCGGGTCTGGGCCTCGTGGGCGACCGGGCCCACGGTGGCGCGGGCCTCCTCGACCGCGTGGGCGACCCTGGGGGCCACCGTGGCGCGGGCCTGGTCGGCGGCCCGGGCGGCGGACAGGCGGGCCGCCAGAGCGGCCTCCTGGGCCCGGTGGAGGGCCTTCAGGACGTTCTGCTGGGCCTCCGGCGGCAGGCTGGCGAAGGCGTGGCCGAACTGCGGGGCGACATGTTTGTCGTACTGGATGCGGAGGTTGTGGGCGGCCAGCGCGGCCTTCGGGCCGAAGGCGTCCAAGGCGGGGCCGAGGCGCTGCTTGGCGCCGTCCGCGAACTGTGCGGCGGTGTCCCGGGTCCTGGTGGCCGTCTCTCGGGCCGAATCCGAAAAGCTCACGAGTCTCTCCTCCTGGGTGGCGTCCTATATGCACATATCCACCTGAATGCTGATCATGCATCCTGATTTGTCCGAAGGCAGGTCGGAGTGGGCCGTTCGCGGGTTCGCGGGTCCCGGCGGGGTGGCGCGAGGGTGTCGGCGGGGCGGGAGGGCACGGCGGGGGCGGGTGCTGTCCGGCGCGCCGTGCGGCGGGTGGGATGTTGCGGGGGAGCCGGTCCGGGGGCGGGGGTGCGGCAGTAGGCTGGCGGTTTCGGAGGTCGTGTACGGGAAGGGGACACCGCTGATGCTCCCGGACGAGCCGCGGCCGTCGGCCGGTCGGTCCCCGGAGGCCGGCCCGCCCGGCTGCTACCGGCACCCGCAGACCCCCACCGGGGTCTCCTGCACCCGCTGCGAGCGGCCGATCTGCCCGCAGTGCATGGTGGCCGCCTCGGTGGGCTTCCAGTGCCCGGAGTGCGTCGGCGCGGGCCACGCCGGGTCGCGGCAGGCGACCACCCGGTTCGGCGGGGCCTTGGCGGCCGACGGCGGGCTGGTCACCCGGGTGCTGATCGGCCTCAACGTCGTGGTCTGGGTGCTGGCGGCCTACGTGCTCACGCCCCGGCTGGGCCAGACCTGGTCGCTGTTCAGCGCCGGGCGGGACATCCTCGGCGGCCCGGCGGGCATCGCCGACGGCCCGGACCAGTGGTACCGGCTGCTGACCGCCACCTTCCTGCACCTGGAGTGGTGGCACGTCGGGATGAACATGCTGGTGCTGTTCTGGCTCGGCCCGCCGCTGGAGGAGGCGCTCGGCCGGCTGCGCTTCCTGGCCCTGTACCTGGTCTCGGGCCTGGGCGGCAGCACCTTCGCCTTCCTGGTGGCCGGCGACCTGATGAACTCGGTGGGTGCCTCCGGGGCGGTCTTCGGGCTGATCGGCGCCACGATCGTGCTGCAACTGCGGAACCGGGGCCCGCTCGGCCCGGCGATGGCGTTCCTGGTCTTCAACCTGATCGTCACGTTCTCCCGCCCGGGCATCGACTGGCGGGCGCACGTGGGCGGCCTGCTGCTGGGCTCCCTGGCGGCGGCCGGCCTGATGTACGCCCCGCGCGAGCGCCGCGGCCCGGTCCAGGCGCTGGCGCTGGCGGGTGCGGTGGCGGTCGAGGCGGGGATGCTGCTGACCGGGATGGCGCTCTACGGGGCCTGACCGTTCGCGCGTTTGTCCACAGCGGGTGCGGGGTTGTGCACAGGCTGTGCGGCCGTCCGGTTGTGGACTGCTGTTCTACGCGTGTCCCGCTGTGCGGTTCTCTCGTTCCCGAGGAGTTGTGCACAGCTGTGGACGGCCCGTCGCGGGAAAGTTATCCACAGGCTGGGGAGACTTTTCCCCAGTGTGGATAACCATGTGGATAAGCACGACAGTCCGATGGGGGGACAAACGGCCGGTTTCCCGCCCGGTTCCGGGCACGCCTGACCGCCGTCCCGGGACGAGCGATCCGGAACGGCGGGAAACGGCTCGGTCAGAGCCTCAGGACGGGCGGGCCGTCACTTCCACTGGGTGGAGACGCCGAACCCCGCGGCGATGAAGCCGAAGCCGACCAGGATGTTCCAGTTCCGCCAGCTCTCGACCGGGTAGCTGCCGCTGGTCACGTAGTAGGTGACGATCCACACCAGGCCGATCAGGAACAGTGCCAGCATCAGCGGTGCGACCCAACCGCGGCCCGAACTGATCTTCACCGCGGCCGTCGTCGGCGGGGTGTAGTCGGACTTCTTGCGGAGTCGAGACTTCGGCACGAGGAGCTCTCCTGTCGATGCGCTGTGAGACCGCGCGGGGTGCAGCGGGTGGAATCGAATCGGCCGCCGTCGCCGTGGAGGACGTCCTGGGGACCGCTCCGCCACGTGCCACCGGCGTCCGTTAGCGTAGTGGCTCGGCGGGTCTTGAGGAGATAAGGGTACGGTGACTAATTTGTCGATTCCCCCCGAGCCGGCCCCTACCCGCCGCTCCGGCACCCGAATTGTCGGACGTGCCCTGACCTGCGCCGTCTTCGCGCTCGCCGGTCTGCTCTTCTACATCAGCGCGCAGACCGCCCGCGGCACCGACCTGCGGACCGACAACTCGCTGCTCAGCCTCGGCGACGTGATCCGCCAGCGCAGCGCGCAGAACCAGCAGGCGCAGTCCCAGCTCGCCGACCTCCAGACCCGCGCCCAGCAGCTCACCGAGCAGCAGGGACACGACCCCGCCGACCTCGCGCGGCTGGACGGCCTGCGCTCGGGCGCCGCGCTGGAGCCGCTCCAGGGCGGCGGCCTGACCGTCACCCTCAACGACGCCCCGCCGAACGCCACCGCGCGCATCCCGGGGGTGGCCGAGCCCGGCGTCAACGACCTGGTCATCCACCAGCAGGACATCCAGGCCGTGGTCAACGCGCTGTGGCGGGGCGGCGCCGAGGGCGTGCAGGTGATGGACCAGCGCCTGATCTCCACCAGCGCCGTCCGCTGCGTCGGCAACACCCTGCTGCTGCAGGGCCGGGTCTACTCCCCGCCGTACGTCGTCAAGGCGGTCGGCCGGACCGACGCCCTGCGCTCGGCCGTCGACGCGGACCCGACGATCCGCAAGTACCTCCAGTACGTCCAGGCCTACGGGCTGGGCTGGAAGGTCCAGGAGAGCGGCGAGCTGAACCTGCCCGGCTACTCCGGCACCACCGAGCTGCGGTCGGCGGGCGGGCAGCAGTAGCGGACCGGCCCCGCGGCCGTGCACGGCGGGTCTACTCTTTAACCCAGTCCGCTACGTCGAGGGAGCACCATGTACGGCTGGATCTGGCGTCACCTCCCGGGGAACACCCTGGTCCGGGCCGTCGTCTCGCTGCTCCTCGTCGTGGGGATCGTCTACCTCCTCTTCACCTACGTCTTCCCGTGGGCGGAACCGCTGCTCCCCTTCGGCGACGTCACAGTGGACGGCGGCGACGGCGCCGCGACCGGCTGAGCCGGCGGGCCCGGCCCTCCCCTCCCGCACCGCACCCCACGGAGACCACGCGCGCATGACGACCCGGACGACCCCGCCCCGCATCCTGGTGGTGGACAACTACGACAGCTTCGTCTTCAACCTGGTCCAGTACCTGTACCAGCTCGGCGCCACCTGCGAGGTGGTGCGCAACGACGAGGTGACCGTCGAGCACGCCGTCCGCCGCTCCGGCGAGGAGGGCTTCGACGGGGTGCTGCTCTCCCCCGGGCCCGGTGCCCCCGAGGAGGCCGGGGTCTGCATCGAGATGGTGCACCACTGCGCGCGGATCGGGCTGCCGGTGTTCGGCGTCTGCCTGGGCCTGCAGTCGATCGCGGCCGCGTACGGCGCGGTGGTCGGCCGGGCGCCCGAGCTGCTGCACGGCAAGACCTCGCCGGTCGAGCACGAGGACGGCGGCGTCTTCGAGGGCCTGCCCTCGCCGCTGACCGCGACCCGCTACCACTCGCTCGCGGTCGAGCCGGCCACCGTGCCGGCCGAGCTGGTGGTCACCGCGCGCACCGAGAGCGGCGTGATCATGGGCCTGAGGCACCGTGAACTGCCGGTCGAGGGCGTGCAGTTCCACCCCGAGTCGGTGCTCACCGAGGGCGGCCACCGGATGCTCGCCAACTGGCTCGCGGAGTGCGGCTTCCCGCAGGCGGTCGACCGGTCGGCCGGGCTCGCCCCGGTGATCGGCCGAGGCTGACCGGCGTGACCGCGCTGCGTCCGGAGGGGCGCTTCCAGCCGGAGGCGGACCCGTACGGCACCGTGCAGCAGTACGGCGGGCCCCGGTACCCGGGCCAGGACGACGGCACCGGCGGTGCGCCCCACCCGCAGCACCCGGTGCAGACCGCTCCCGAGGACGCCTGGGGCGTGTACGAGCAGGCCCAGGAACCCATCGTGGACGGGCCCGAGTACCCCTGGCTGCCCGACCAGACCCTCCAGCTGCGGCTGCCCCCGGACCTCGGCGCGCCGGCCGAACCGGCCCCGACCGGCGGCCGGGCCGAGCGCCGCCGGGCCGCCCAGGGCCGCACCTCGCTGCGCTCCGGCAACGGCCGGCGCCGGGCGGGCGGCCGCGCCGCCGGGCGGGTGCGCCCCAAGGAGTCCCTGCTGGTGGTGGCCGCCCGGGGCGTCGGCGAGCTGTGCATAACGCTCGGCGTGGTGATGCTGCTCTTCGTGGCGTACCAGCTCTGGTGGACCAACGTGCAGGCCGACCAGGCCGCCGACGGGGCCCGCAACGAGCTGGAGCAGCAGTTCAACGCGGCCGCGCCCGCCAAGCCGGGCCAGCCGGCGCCGGACCCGAACAAGCCCGAGGTGTTCGAGCCCGGCAAGGGCTTCGCCATCATCCACCTGCCCAAGCTGGGGCTGAAGTTCCCGATCGCCGAGGGCACCTCCAAGTCGGCGGTGCTCGACAACGGCCTGGTCGGCCACTACTCCGGCACCGGGATGCCGGGCGACAAGGCGGGCAACTTCGCGCTGGCCGCCCACCGCAACACCCACGGCGAGCCGTTCCGGTACATCAACCAGCTCGGCAAGGGCGACAAGATCGTGGTGGAGACCGCCGCCGGCTACTACACCTACGAGGTCACCGGGGGCATCCCGGAGACCTCCCCGAACAACGTGAGCGTGATCAAGCCGGTGCCGAACGGCGCCGGGTACCCGGGGCCCGGCCGCTACATCACGCTGACCACGTGCACCCCGGAGTTCACCTCCAAGTTCCGTCTCATCGTCTTTGGCAAGATGATCGAGGAACGGCCGCGTGCCCAGGGCAAGCCGGCCGCGATCACGGGCGGGTAGCCGCCCGGCCGTCCGGCCCGGAGGGGGAGCACCGCAGATGCAGGACGAGACCGCGCAGTCGGCCGAACCGGCGCAGGAGGCCTTCTCCCCGCCCGATCCGCGCGATCCGCGCGCCGGGCGGGGACGGAGCCGGGCGCTGGCCGCGCTGGGGGTCTTCGGCGAGCTGCTGATCACCCTGGGCCTGGTGCTCGGCCTGTTCGTGGCCTACTCGCTGTGGTGGACCAACGTGCAGGCGGACCGCTCGGCCTCGGAGGCCGCCGACCGGCTGCGCAGCAGCTGGGCCGCCGGCCCGGACCCGGGTCCCTCGGCCGCGCCCGGTGCCGCCCCGGCCCCCGGAGCCTCCGGTGCGCCCGGCGGCCCCGGAGCCCCGCCCGCGTCCGCGTCGAGGCAGTTCGCGGTCGGGGCCGACGTCGGCTTCCTGCACGTCCCGGCGATGGGCCGGGACTTCCAGGTGCTGATCCGGATGGGCACCTCCACCGAGGTCCTGGACGACGGCGTGGCCGGCGTGTACGAGCAGCCGTACCGGGCCGCGATGCCCTGGGACCAGGAGGGCAACTTCGCGCTGGCCGCCCACCGGGACGGCCACGGTGCCAAGTTCCACGCCCTGGACGCCGTCCGCCAGGGCGACGCGGTCGTGGTCGAGACCCAGGACAAGTGGTACGTCTACAAGGTCGACAGCACCCTGGCGGAGACGTCCAAGTACGACACCGGCATCGTGGCGCCCGTGCCGGCCCGCTCCGGCTACGCCGGGCCCGGCCGCTACATCACCCTGACCACCTGCACGCCGGTGTACACCTCGCGCTACCGGATGGCCGTCTGGGGCAGCCTGGTGCGGGTGGACGACATGGACGCCAAGCGCACCCCGCCGCCGGAGCTGCGGCACTCCTGAGGCCCCTCACGGGCCTCCTGGGGCCGGTGCGGAACGCCCGGGGAGACCCGCCCGGGGCGGCACCGGAGCAGAACGCCCGAGGGCCCGCCGCAAGCGTTGCGGCGGGCCCTCGGGCGGTTCCGCGGGAGTCACCCGGGCTTCCGCCCCCGGCTCAGTCGAACCAGGGGAATATCGGAGGCCTAGTGGTCCCCTTTGGCGGGTGGGGTGGTGGGGTCGCCCCCTTTGGGCGGCTCGGCCGCCTTGGTGTACAGCTGGATCTGGGTGTTCGGGTCGACCTGGGTGCCGGCCGGCGGGTTGCTCTGCTGCACCGTCGCGTTCGGGTCCGCGGGGCCGCTGACCACCATGTACGTCAGGCCGAGTGCCTTCAGCTGGTTGGCGGCGTCCGACAGCTTGACGTTCGCCAGCGGCGGGACCTGGGGCTTGTCCTGCGCCTTGAAGATGGTCAGCGCGATCTTGGTGTTGGCCGGGGCCTTGGTGTTGGCCGGGACCGACTGGAAGGCGACGGTGTTGACCTTGCTCGGGTCGGGGGCCGGCGTGGTCTTCGAGGCGTCCACCTGGAAGCCGAGGCCCTGGAGGGTCGCCTGCGCGTCCTCCTTCTGGGAGCCGACCACGTTCGGGACGTTCACCTTGGCCTTGCCCTGCGACACGGTCAGCTTGATCGCGGCGCTCGGGTCGACGGCCGCGTTGGCCGCCGGGTCCTGGGCGGTGACGGTGTCCTGCGCGGCGTTGTCGTCGTCCTTGTACTCGGTGGTCACGTTGGTGAAGCCGAGGTCGGCGAGCGCCTTGGTGGCCTGGTCCTTGGGCTTGCCGACCACGCTGGGGAGCTGCGCCTTGGCCGGGCCCGAGGAGATCTGCACCGTGATGGTGCCGGTCTCGACGACCTGGGTGCCCGAGACCGGGTTCTGGGTGCAGACCTGGTCCTTCTTGATGGCGGTGTCCGGGCAGGCGACCTTCTCGCCCTCGGCCACCACCAGCTTGGGACCGGCCGCGGCGGCGGCCGTCTTGGCCTCGGCCAGGGTCTTGCCGACCAGGTTCGGGACGGTGACCTTGGCGGCGTCCTTGCCGCCCTTGTCGCCGAACACCGCCTGGGCGACGAAGAAGGTGCCGACCAGGACCAGCACGGCGGCCACCGCCAGCACGATCCAGGAGGTGTTGCTCTTCTTCGGCTGGTCCTCGCCGCGCCGGCCGCCGCGCCCGTAGCCGTCGTCGTAGCCGTCGTTGCCGCCGCCCGCGGCGCCGGCGTAGGTCTGGCCGTAGCCGTCGTCCTGGTAGCCGCCCTGCTGCCCGTAGCCGGGCTGCCCGGAGGCCTGCGGCAGGACGGTGGTCGGACCGCCGCCGGGCTGCTGCGGCAGCACGTTGGTCTGGCCGTACGGGTCGTGCTGCTGCGGGTAGCCGTTCTGGTCGTAGCCGTACCCGGCGGCGCCCATGCCGTAGGCGGCCTGCTGGGCGGCGGCCACCGGCAGGCCGTCGAGGAAGCGCTCGATGTCGTCGCGCATCTCGTCGGCGCTCTGGTAGCGGTAGTCGCGGTCCTTGGCGAGCGCCTTCAGGACGATCGCGTCGATCTCGGGGCGCACCTCGGGGTCGAAGACCGACGGCGGCTGCGGCTCCTCCCGGACGTGCTGGTAGGCCACCGCGACCGGCGAGTCGCCGACGAACGGCGGGCGGACGGTCAGCAGCTCGTAGAGCAGGCAGCCGGTGGAGTAGAGGTCGGAGCGGGCGTCGACCTGCTCGCCCTTGGCCTGCTCGGGGGAGAGGTACTGGGCGGTGCCGATGACGGCCGAGGTCTGCGTCATGGTCATACCGGCGTCACCCATCGCACGGGCGATGCCGAAGTCCATGACCTTGACGTTGCCCTGCCGGGTCAGCATCACGTTGGCCGGCTTGATGTCGCGGTGCACGATGCCGGCCCGGTGCGAGTACTCCAGGGCCTGGAGGATGCCGATGGTCATCTCCAGGGCGCGCTCGGGCAGCAGCCGGCGGCCGGAGTGCAGCAGCTCGCGCAGCGTGGACCCCTCGACGTACTCCATCACGATGTACGGGATGGAGATGCCGTCGATGTAGTCCTCGCCGGTGTCGTACACGGCGACGATCGCGGGGTGGTTCAGGGACGCCGCCGACTGCGCCTCGCGGCGGAAGCGGGCCTGGAACGACGGATCCCGGGCCATGTCGGCCCGGAGCGTCTTCACTGCGACGGAGCGGCCGAGTCGGGTGTCATGGGCGAGGTACACCTCGGCCATGCCGCCGCGTCCGAGGACGCCGCCGAGCTCGTACCTGCCGCCGAGGCGACGAGGCTCTTCCATAGTTCCGACCCTCTCCCTCACCCGCCGGTGAGGTTGTGACGTAGGTGTCCCCGCACGCTCTGGGTGACGCCGCGCGGTCCGCGACCGGTTCTCCGGCCGGGCCGTGCGGTGCCTCGCGGGCGGCAACGGGCACACCCGCTGCTGGCGGATACGCTACCGGTCGCACCGCACTGGACCGGAGTCAGCCGTCGGCCGATATCAGACCGGTATCCGGACGGGAGCGCCGATCGTGACGTTCCCCTCACCCCGGATCCCCGCTCCTACTTGCCGAGTGCGGCCTGCATCACCGCCTTGGCGATCGGGGCCGCGAGCCGGCCGCCGCTGATGCCGTCGCGGTTCTGGGAACCGTCCTCGACCACCACCGCGACCGCGACCGACTGGCCGTCCGGGGCCTTGGCCCAGGAGGTGAACCAGGCGAAGGGCAGTCCGGCGTTGTCCTCGCCGTGCTGCGCGGTGCCGGTCTTGCCGCCGACCTGGAGGCCGGGGATCTGGGCGTTCCTGCCGGTGCCGTTCTCGACCACCGAGACCATCAGGTCCTGCATCTTCTGCGCGGTGGCCGGGCTCATCGGCTGCGAGAACTGCTTCTCGGTGTGCTTGGAGACGGTGGTCAGCGTGGCCGAGCGCTCCTGGTCGACCAGGTACGGCTGCATCAGGCTGCCGTTGTTGGCGATCGCGGCGGAGACCATGGCCATCTGGAGCGGGGTGGCGCGGGTGTCGTGCTGGCCGATCGAGTCCTGGGCGGTGCCGTCCAGGCTCGGGCTGTCCGGGAAGACGCTCTTCTCGGACCGGACCGGGGTGTCGATCGTGCTGTTGAAGCCGAACTTCTCTGCCTGCGCCCGCATCCGCTCCTTGCCCAGGTCAGCGCCCATCTTGGCGAAGACCGTGTTGCAGGACTGGTCCATCCCGGACTTGATGGTGGCGTTCTCGCAGCGCTCGTTCGGGCTCTCGTTCTTCAGCTGGGTGTTCGTGTTCGGGAGGATGTACGGCTCGGGCGTGTCCGTGGCGTCGTCGATGCTCTGGTAGCGGCCGTTCTCGAACGCGGCGGTCGCGGTGACCAGCTTGAAGGTCGAGCCGGGCGGATAGGTCTCCTTCAGCGCCCGGTTGAGCATCGGCTTGTTCGGGTCCGCGTTGAGGTCCGTCCAGGCCTTGGTGTCGGCCGCCTCGCCGCCGGCGAAGGTGCCGGGGTCGTAGGACGGGGTGGAGACCAGCGCCAGGATCGCGCCGGTCTTCGGGTCGACGGCGACCACCGCGCCCTTCTTGTTGCCCATGGCGTCGAAGGCGGCCTTCTGGACCTTGGCGTTGATCGTGGTGACGACGTCGCCGCCGCGCTTCTGCTCGCCGGTCAGCATGTCCAGGGTGTTGCGGAAGAACAGCCGGTCGTCGGTGCCGGAGAGGATGCCGTCCTCCAGGTTCTCCAGCTGGTTGGAGCCGTAGGCCTGGGAGGAGTAGCCGGTCACCGGGGCGTACATCGGGCCGTCGACCCAGGAGCGCTTGTACTTGTAGCGCAGGCCGTTGACGAAGTCGGACTTCGTGACCGGCTGGCCGCTGACGATGATGTTGCCGCGCGGGTGGGCGTAGCGGTCGTACAGCTGGCGCTTGTTGTTCTTGTCGGTCGCCCAGGACTCGGCCTGGACGGCCTGCACCCAGTTGGTGCGCACCATCAGGGCCAGGATCAGGACGAGGCAGAAGATCGAGACCCGGCGGATCGGCTTGTTCATCGGGCGGGTCCTCCCTGGCCCTCGGTGGCCGGGGCCGGTTCGGCCCCGGGGCGGCGGGCGCTGTCGCTGATCTTCAGCAGGATCGCGACCAGCGCCCAGTTGGCGACCACGGACGAACCGCCCTGGGCGAGGAACGGCATGGTCATACCGGTCAGCGGGATCAGCCCGGTGACACCGCCGGCCACGACGAAGACCTGCAGCGCCATCGCCGAGGACAGGCCCACGGCGAACAGCTTGCCGAACGGGTCGCGGGCGGCGAGCGCGGTGCGCAGGCCGCGCTGCACCAGCAGCGCGTACAGCAGGAAGATCGCCATCAGGCCGGTCAGCCCGAGCTCCTCGCCGAAGGAGCCCAGGATGAAGTCGCTCTTGGCCGCGAAACCGATCAGCCAGGAGCGGCCCTGGCCCAGGCCCGAGCCGGTGACCCCGCCGGAGCCGAGCGCCATCAGCGACTGGCCGATCTGCTCGGTGGCGCCCTTCGGCGGGTTCGGGCCGAAGACGGCCATCGGGTCGAGCCAGGCGTTGATGCGGATCTTCACGTGGTTGGCGGTCGAGGCGACCGCGACCGCGCCGCCGACCGACATCAGCAGGCCGAACAGGATCCAGCTGGTCCGCTCGGTGGCGACGTAGAGCATCACCACGAACAGGCCGAAGAACAGGAAGGACGTGCCCAGGTCGTTCTCGAAGATCAGGATCAGCAGGCTGAGCAGCCAGATCACGATGATCGGGCCGAGGTCGCGGCCGCGCGGCAGGTACAGGCCCATGAACCGGCGGCTGGCCAGCGCCAGGGCGTCCCGCTTGACCATCAGGTAGCCGGCGAAGAACACCGTCAGGACGATCTTGGCGAACTCGCCGGGCTGGATGGAGAAGCTGCCCAGCCGGATCCAGATCTTGGCGCCGAAGTCCTCGTCCCGGGACGGGAAGAAGGCCGGCGCGGCGAGCAGGACCAGGGCCACCACCATCGAGATGTAGGTGTAGCGCTGGAGCACCCGGTGGTCCTTCAGCAGCACCATCACCGCGATGAAGCCGGCGATCCCGAGGGCCGACCACATCAGCTGGTTCTCGGCCGCCGGGTAGTTGCCCCTGAGCAGCTTGCCCGCCTTGTCCAGCCGCCAGATCATCACCACCCCGAGCCCGTTCAGCAGGGTGGCGATCGGCAGCATCAGCGGGTCCGCGTACGGGGCGAAGCGGCGCACCAGCAGGTGCGCGACCATCGCCAGGGCGCCCATGCCGAACCCGTAGCCGAGCATGCCGGCGGGGAGCTTGCCGTCCATCGCGAGGCCGACGTTGGCGTACGCGAGGACCGGCAGCAGCACCGCGAAGGCCAGCATGGCCAGCTCGGTGTTGCGCCGGTTGGGCGCCTCCTGCGGGGAGATCGTGGTGTTGCCCCGGCGGCGGGGGACGGCGCGTTCGGCCGCCCGGCGCCGGCCGGACCGGGTGGTTTCTTCGCTCAGGTCGTAGCTGCTCACGTGGTGACCGCTCCCTGACGGCCGGCCAGCCCGCGCGGGGCGGACCTGTGTCGGATCACGGACGTCACGGCTTCGGGCAGGAGTTGGCCCGGCTGAGTTCCTCGTCGGTCAGCGGAGCCTGGTCGCCCTGCGCGCCGGCCACCGGAGGGGTGGTGTTCGGCGCCGGGGCGGGTGCCGCCGGAGCGGTCGGCGTGGCCGAAGGCGCGGTTGGTGTCGCCGCGGCCGGGCCGCGGTTCTTCTCGGTCGGGGTGGGCGTGGTGGCCAGGTACGCGGCCTGCACCGCCTGGGTGGCCGGCGGTGCGGCCGGGGCGGTCGCCTTCGCGGCCCGCTGGCAGAGCTGGACCCAGCCGTCGAGCTCGTTGACCGTCGACTGGGCGTCCTTCATGCTGCCGACCGAGATGGTCTTCCTCACGTGGACCTGCTGGTCCTCGGGCAGCCACTTCAGCTGGATCTTGCTGTACGAGGAGTGCACCGAGGACAGGCTCAGGCCGGCCAGGTTCTGGTTGATGCCCTGGTAGATCGCGACGTGGTCGTCCTGGGTGCCGACGTAGTACTGGTCCTGGGTCCACCGGTAGCCGAACCAGCCGGCGCCGCCGAGCAGGCCGAGCGTGACCAGGACGGCCACCGAGACGGTCAGGCCCTTGCGCTTGCGCTTGGCGGGCCGGTCCTCGTCGAAGTCCTCGGTGCCGTACACCGAGGGCTCGCCGGAGCCGTAGCCGCCCTCGTACCCCTCGGCGGGGCCGAAGCCGCCCTGCTCGGCGCCGTAGCCCTCCTGGTAGCCCTCGGCCGGGCCGAAGGCGCCCTGCGGGCCGCGGCCGAGGCCGGCGGCGCGGCCGGCCGGGGTGTCCGCGATCGAGCGGTCGGCGGCGGCCGAGGACGGCGGGGCGTCGGCGACCGCGCCGACGACCACCGGGACGTCGTTGAACTGGCCGCTCATGGTGTCCGTGGCGCCGACGTCGATGACGTCCGCCACGATGCAGGTGATGTTGTCCGGACCGCCGCCGCGCAGCGCGAGCTGGATCAGCTCCTGCACGGTCTGCTCGGGCGCGTAGTAGCTGCCGAGGGTGTCCTGGAGGGTCTGGTGGCTGACCGGGCCGGAGAGGCCGTCGGAGCAGATCATGTAGCGGTCGCCGGCCCGGACCTCGCGGATCGACAGGTCGGGCTCGACCTGGCCGCGGCCGTCCAGCGCCCGCATCAGCAGCGAGCGCTGCGGGTGGGTCTCGGCCTCCTCGGGCGTGATCCGGCCCTCGTCGACCAGGCGCTGCACCCAGGTGTGGTCCTGGGTGATCTGCACCAGGGAGCCGTCGCGCAGCAGGTAGGCGCGGGAGTCGCCGACGTGCACCAGGCCCATCCGCTGGCCCGTCCACAGCATGGCGGTCAGGGTGCAGCCCATGCCCTCCAGCTGCGGGTCCTCCTCGACCATCTGCCGGAGCCGGTCGTTGGCGCCCTGGACGGCGTCGCCCAGCAGGGTCAGCAGGTCGGCGCCCGGCACGTCCTCGTCCAGCCGGACGATCGAGCCGAGCACCTCGGAGGACGCGACCTCGCCGGCCGCGGCACCGCCCATGCCGTCGGCCACGGCCAGCAGCCGCGGCCCCGCGTAGCCGGAGTCCTCGTTCCCCTCCCGGATCAGTCCCTTGTGGGAGCCGGCGGCGAAGCGCAGCACCAGGGTCATGCGACCTGTGCCCCCCTCTGGGTCATGGACGGGATGCTGTCCCTCATGCGCTACTACTTCCGCAGTTCGATGACGGTCCTGCCGATACGGATCGGCATGCCCGGCTGGAGCGGGGTGGGCGCGGTCAGGCGCTGCCGGTCCAGATAGGTGCCGTTGGTGGAGCCTAGATCCTCGACCGTCCACTGCCCAGTCTGATCCGGATAGATCCTGGCATGCCGGGAGGACGCGTAGTCGTCGTCCAGCACGATGGTGGAGTCGTGCGCGCGGCCGAGCGTGATGGTCTGGCCCTGGAGCGCCACCGTGGTGCCGGCCAGCGAGCCCTGCACCACGACGAGCTGGGTCGGGCCGCCGCGACGGCGTCCCCCGCCGCCCTGGGTCTGGCCCGCCGCCGGGCCGGCCTGGGTCGGCGCCGCGGCACGCGCGGCGGGGGCGGCGGTCGCGGTGGCCGCGCCGCCGGCGGTCGCCGCGTTGGTGCCGCGACGGGAGGAGCGGGGGTTCACCTTGGTGCCGAACAGGTCGCTGCGGATCACCTGGATCGCGACGATGACGAACAGCCACAGCACGGCCAGGAAGCCCAGACGCATGACCGTGAGGGTCAGTTCTGACATGACCGTCCCGCCAGTCGGTGAGCGAGGCGCGCGAACAATTCGGACACTACCCTTCGACCTGCCGGTAGACGATGGTGGTGGAGCCCACGACGATTCGGGAGCCGTCGCGGAGCGTAGCGCGCTGGGTGTGCTGTCCGTCCACCACGATGCCGTTGGTGGACCCCAGGTCGAGCACCATCGAAGGGGTGCCGGGCCGGATCTCGGCGTGCTTGCGGGAGACCCCGGGGTCGTCGATCCGCACGTCCGCCTCGGTCGAGCGGCCGAGCACGCAGGCCGAGCCGGTGATCTGGTGCCGGGCGCCGTTCACCTCGATCCAGCGGCGCATCCCGGCGCCGCCGTGGCCCGCGCCGGGGAACGCCCGGACGTTGCCGCCCGCGGGCGCGGGCGGACCGGGGGGCATCGCGGGGGGCGCGGCCGGCGGCGGGGGCGCGTTGTACTGGCCGGCGCCGGGCTGCTGCCACGGGGCGCCGGGGGCCGGGGCGGCCGGCGGACGGTCGTAGCCGGGCTGCGGCGGCGCGTACTGCTGCTGCTGGGGCTCCTCGGCGGCGAGGGTGCGGCTGCGCACCCGGTACAGCCCGGTGTCCAGGTCGTCGGCCTTCTCCAGGTTCACCTGGAGCGGGCCCATGAAGGTGTACCGCTGGGCCTCCGCGTACTCGCGGACCATGCCGGCCAGCTCGGTGCCGAGCTGCCCGGAGTAGGGGCTGAGCCGCTCGTGGTCGTGCGGGCTCAGCTCGACGATGAAGTCGTTCGGCACGACGGTGCGGTCGCGGTTCCAGATGCTCGCGTTGTTGTCGCACTCGCGCTGCAGCGCCCCGGCGATCTCCACGGGCTGGACCTCGGACTTGAACACCTTGGCGAAGGTGCCGTTGACGAGACCCTCGAGCCGCTGCTCGAACTTCTTCAGCACTCCCATGGGGCACCCCCTTCCAGGGTTCGTTCGCCTGCCTGCCGGCCGGATCCCGCCCGGGACCCGGTCGCGCCTCCTACTTGCGGTACTTCCGTACTGATCGTATCCACGCCGGGCCCTTCCGTACGGTTCCCGGACCGTGTGGTGCCCGGGGGTGGGCTCGGACACACAGGGTGACGCATTTCGGGTACGGCACGCCAGGTGTGCCCGTCGGAGCATCCTTCCGGCAGTCGTACGGGTGTCCGTCGGGCATCGGTTCGGGTGCCGCCGGGGTCCCCGGGCAACGGATTCGGAGCAGCCCCCCAGGTCGTGCTAATGTTTTCCACGTCGGAAGGGCCGCCCGAAAGGGAGGCCGGTCCAAGGAAGTGCGAAGTACCGATGGTACCGAGCGCCCCGGAAGATCGGTCGGCAACGAGGACAACACCCATGCGCGGGTGGCGGAATAGGCAGACGCGCTGGATTCAGGTTCCAGTGCCCGAAAGGGCGTGGGGGTTCAACTCCCCCCTCGCGCACAGCGAAGCCCCGCAGATCTACGGATCTGCGGGGCTTTTTTGTCGTCCCGTCCGGACCCGACGGCCACCGGTACCGGGTTCCGGTTCCGGGGCGGGCCGGATCAGCCGCGGCTGGCCGGGAGTTCGGCCCGGACCTCGAAGCCGCCGTCCGCGGTCGGCCCGGCGGTGAGGGTGCCGCCCAGCAGCTGGGCGCGCTCGCGCAGGCCGACCAGGCCGTGGCCGCCGCCCGGCAGCGTCTCGGCCGGGTGCACCGGCGGGGCCTCGTTGCGGACCTCGACCCGCAGCCGGCGGCCCTTCGCCCGGACCCGCACGTGCACCGCCGCCTCCGGGGCGTACTTGGTGATGTTGGTGAGCGCCTCCTGGACGGTGCGGTAGGCGGCCCGCTCCACCGCCTCCGGCCACGGGCGGTCGCCGGGGAGCAGCTCGGAGTCGGCGGCCAGGCCGCTCTCCTCGATCAGCCGGGGCAGGTCGGCCAGCCGGGGCTGCGGGGCCAGCGGGGCGTCCGGCAGCCCGCCGGTGCCGCGCAGCACCCCGACCATCTGGCGCAGCTCGTCCAGGGTCCGCACGGACAGTTCGCGGATGGTGCGGGCGGCGGTCACCGCCGCCGGGTCGGCGCTGCTCACCTGGAGCGCTCCGGCCTGGATGCTGATCAGGCTGACCTGGTGCGAGACCACGTCGTGCATCTCCCGGGCCAGCCGGCCCCGCTCGCTGATCAGCACCCGCTCGGCCAGCAGCCGGCTCTCCCGCTCCTGGCCGCGGGTCAGCTCGTCCAGCCGGGCGGCCAGCTCCCGCCGGGTGCGGGCGAGCAGGCCGGTGGCGGCCGGCCCGGCCGCCAGCATCACGGCCTGGATGGCGTCCAGCGCGGTGGCCCGGCTGAGGTCGACGACGTCCTCGGGCAGCGGCCAGTGGAAGAACTCGACCAGGGCGAACAGGATGCCGCAGGGGATCACGACCCTGGGGCGGGGACGCTCGGCGGCCACCGAGTAGACGGCCGTGATCGGGGCCAGCCAGATCGCGTCCACGAAGCTGCCCGGCATGGTGAGCAGCAGGACGGTCACCGGGAAGCGCCGGCGCCAGAACAGGGCGACGGCGGCCAGCGTGGACAGCGCCACCTGCCACCAGGCGGCCTCCCGGGCCACCAGGGCGGCGTCCAGCAGGGAGTAGAGGACGGGCAGCAGCAGCATCAGCCAGGGCGCGGTGCACCAGGCCGGCAGCCGTCTGGACGGCAGCTGGTCGGCGGCCGTCATGCCCCGTCGCCGGGCTTGGGCCGGACCAGACCGGCCCGGTGGGCCAGGACGGCGGCCTGGACCCGGTTGGCGGCGCCGAGCTTGCCGAGGATCGCGCTGATGTGGTCCTTGACCGTGCCGGTGCCGAGGAAGAGCCGGTCGGCGATCTCGGCGTTGGACAGGCCCTCGCCGAGCAGCGCGAGCACGTCGAGCTCGCGGCCGGTGAGGGTGCGGGCGAGCGCGGTGGCCTCGGCGTCCGGGCCGCCGCCGTCCACGTAGCCGCCGATCACGGTGCGGGTGACGGTCGGGGAGAGGATGTTGCCGCCGGCCGCGAGCACCCGGACGGCGTGCACCAGCTGCTCGGGAGCGGTGTCCTTGAGCAGGAAGCCGGCCGCGCCGGCCCGCAGCGCGGTGCCGATGTAGTCGTCGGTGTCGAAGGTGGTGAGCATCGCCACGGCGGGCGGGTCGGGCAGGGCGCGCAGGCGGCGCAGCACCGAGATGCCGTCGAGGTCGGGCATCCGGATGTCGAGCAGCACCACGTGCGGGCGCAGCCGCCGGACGTGCTCCTCGGCCTGGCCGCCGGAGCAGTCGCCGACCACCTCCAGGTCGTCGGCGGAGCCGACGATCAGGCCCAGGCCGGAGCGGACCAGGATCTCGTCGTCGACGATCAGCACGCGGGTGGTGGTGATGGTGCCTCCTCGGTTCGGGCGGCCGGGTCGGGCGGTCCGCGTGGGTTGTTTTGAGGGTAGGGGTTGCGGCAGGGGGGTGCCGAACGCCCGGGGGTGTGCACCCCCGCCGTTCGGCGGGGGTGGGAATCCGCTACCCGGTTCACGCAATTCTCAGGTTCGGTGGGGAAACATGGAGTTGGCTGACCTTTTCCGGCCGCTTCTTCCATTCGTGCGGTCGGCCGGGTGAGGTCGCCGGTCAGTCCGTCGGGCCCGAGCGGGCGCCCGGCGTCGGGCCGTTTGCGGATGCGCCCCACCATCTGATCGTTTGGAATTGAGCTGTGTCGTCCACTGTGAAGTCGGAGCCGTCCGCCACGTCCCACGGGCCCCGGCCCGGCGGCGCGCTGGACCGCTGGCGCCCGAGGGCCGCCGCGGCCTCCGTCTGGTACCTGCGGCTGATCGCGCTGCTGAACGTGGCGACGGTGCTCCTGGTGCCCTTCCGTGACCAGGTCTACGAGCACAACGAGGGCGAATACTTCACCCCGTACCTGATGACCGCCGGCCTGGCCAGCGCGGTGCTGTCGGTGTTCCTCGCGATCGCGATGCGGCGGCGCAAGCGGGCCGCGTGGATCTTCAACACGGCGCTCGGCGGGGCGTTCGCGCTGCTGTACCTGGCGTTCATGCTGGTGCCGGACGGGCGCTTCCGCGCCCACCCGCTCAACTACTTCTCCACCGTCCTGACCTGCCTGTTCGTGCTGGCGCTGCTGATCGGGCGCAAGGAGTTCACGTCCAAGGGCGACAGCTCCAACCCGAAGACCGCGGCGGCCACCTTCGTCGGCGGGCTGGCGTTCGGCGGTGCGGTCGGCGCGCTGCTGGTCTGGCTGACCAACGAGCTGTCCGGCGCCGGCTTCTGGGACCTGTTCCGCTACTCGGTCGGCCGGATGATCACGATCACCCCGTCCGAGCACCTGCGCTCGGTGATCGCCGCGCCGACCTGGGTGAACGCCGCGATCAACGCGATGGGCGCGGTGCTCTTCCTGCTGGTGCTGTACGTGGCCTTCCGCAGCCCGCGCGGCAAGGAGCTGCTCACCGTCGAGGACGAGGCGAAGCTGCGCGGCCTGCTGGACAAGCAGGGCGATCGGGACTCGCTCGGCTACTTCGCGCTGCGCCGGGACAAGGCGGTGATCTTCTCCCCCAGCGGCAAGGCGGCCGTCACCTACCGGGTGATCGGCGGCGTCTCGCTCGCCTCGGGCGACCCGATCGGCGACCCGGAGGCCTGGCCGGGCGCGATCGACGCCTGGCTGTCCGAGGCCCGCGAGCACGCCTGGGCGCCGGCCGTGATGGGCGCCTCCGAGGAGGCCGGGGTGATCTACGCCCGGCACGGGCTGGACGCGCTGGAGCTGGGCGACGAGGCGATCGTCGAACTGGACGAGTTCTCGCTGGACGGCCGCGCGATGCGGGTGGTCCGGCAGGCCTACAACCGGGTCAAGCGGGCCGGGTACACGGTGCGGATCCGCCGCCACGAGGACATCTCGGAGACGGAGATGGCCGAGCTGGTGGCCAAGGCCGACGAGTGGCGCGACGGCGCGACCGAGCGCGGCTTCTCGATGGCCCTCGGCCGGCTCGGCGACCCGGGCGACGGCCGCTGCGTGATGCTGGAGTGCCACGACGGCGACGGCGAGCTCAAGGCGCTGCTCAGCTTCGTGCCGTGGGGCCCGGACGGGCTCTCGCTGGACCTGATGCGCCGGGCCCGGGACACCGAGAACGGCCTGATGGAGTTCATGGTCATCGAGCTGCTGCAGCGGGCCGAGGAGGTCGGGCTGAAGCGGGTGTCGCTGAACTTCGCGATGTTCCGCTCCGTCTTCGAGCGCGGTTCGCGCCTCGGCGCCGGTCCGGTGCTGCGGCTGTGGCGTTCGATCCTGGGTTTCTTCTCGCGCTGGTGGCAGATCGAGTCGCTGTACCGCGCGAATGCCAAGTACCGGCCGATCTGGGAACCGCGGTACCTGCTCTTCGAGAAGAGCAGCGAGATTCCGCGGATCGGCATCGCGAGCGCGCGCGCCGAGGGTTTCATCGTCGCGCCGAGCCTGCCCGCCCTGTTCCGCCGCCGGCACGCCCGGGCCGCCGTGGTGGCGCCCCGGGTCCCGGTGGCGGACCGGGACGGGCAGGGGTAGCCCTCCGTCGGGGGGCGGAGGGGGCCGGTCGGTCGAAATGGGGGGCCGATGGGGGGATCGCCTCCCCCCAGAGGATGACCTGGCTCCCCATCCGTGCCGATGTGGCTTTGTTGAGCGGCTTCTAATGTTGGAGTAGTCGAGAGTTCGGGGATTCGGAGAAAAGCTGTGATTTACAGGACCCACGCGGGGGGCGTGCGAAAGGGGCCGCTGGCAATCGCCGGAACGGCCGCTGTCGCCGAGTGGGGAACGCTGTTCGTGACGGTCCGGAACGCGGTGGTGCGAAAGAAGTTCGCCGCTGTTCCGCTGGCCACACTGGCGACGTTTCTGATCCTGCTGTTCAGCATCGTCCAGCACCTGCCGGGCGGCGAGCGTTTCGTCAACAACATCGGGGTGGTGCGGGCGGCGCTGCCGCTGGACGTCTCGCTCCTGCGGACCCCGCTCTCCCTGTACGTGCCGGCGCTGGACCTTCCGGTCTGGGGGGCGCTGGCCCAGGTGTTCGTGGTCTTCGCGATCGCCGAGATCGTGCTCGGCCGGCGGATGACCCTGGTGGTCGCCTACACCTGCACCCTGGCGGGCACGCTGTTCGCCCGGGTCGGCGTGGCGATCGGGCCGCACCACCTGTTCGGCTTCCCGAAGTGGGTCGCCTACGTGCGGGACACCGGGCCCTCGGCCGCGGTGGTGGCGCTGGCGATCTGCATCGCGTTCCGCTGCCGGGCCTGGTTCACCGGCGGCCTGGTGGTGGCGGTGATGATCGGCGAGGCGGTCGTGCTGCCGAACCTGGCCGGCCTGGAGCACGTGGTCGCGGTGATCACCGCGCTGCTGATCGCCGTCTCGGTCGAGGTCTTCGGGGACTTCTGGCCGAGGGTGCTGGCCGGGGTCGGCGCCGCCGCCTCGGTGGCCGCGGCCGCCTCGCGGGAGGTCGCGGTGGAGGCCCGGCGGCGCCGCTCGGCGGGGGCCGTCATCCCCTGACGGGACGGGCGTTGACGACGTTCCACCGGCCGCGTACGGGTGCCCGTACGCGGCCGTTCGGCGTCCCGTGGCGTGGCCCCGTCCGGCGTTCGGCGTCGGGTGGCGCGGCCGGTCAGGCGTGCGGGAGCGGGAGCTCGAACCAGACGACCTTGCCGACCGCCTTGCGGGCGGTGCCCCAGCGTTCGGCCAGCTTGGTGACCAGGGTGAGGCCGCGGCCGGTCTCACCGAGCTGCTCGGCCGGCTCCAGCGAGGGCAGGTTGTGGTTGTCGTCGCTGACCTCGACCAGCAGTTTGTCCACCCGGATCAGCTGGAGCTTCACGGTGTCCCGGGCGACCCGGACGGCGTTCGTCACCAGCTCGCTGACCAGCAGCTCGGTGGTGTCGCTGAGCGCCTCCAGCTGCCAGCCGGCCAGCTGTTCGCGCACCAGCGAGCGGGCCCGGCCGACCTCCCGGTGGTCCACGGTGAGGTCCCAGGTGGCCACCTCGGACGGGGCGACCCCGTCGAAGCGGGCCACCAGCAGGGCGACGTCGTCCTTGCGGTCGTCCGAGTGCAGCCGCCGCAGCACGTCGTCGCAGGCCTGCTCGGGGCTCTGCTGGGGGTCGATCAGGTTGCCGCAGAGCGCGGCCAGGCCGGCTCCTATGTCCCCGCCCCGGACCTCGACCAGGCCGTCGGTGCAGAGCACCAGCATCGAGCCGTCCGAGACGTCGATGGTCTTGGCGACGAACGGCACCCCGCCGACGCCGATCGGCGCGCCGGCCGGGATCTCCAGCAGCTCGCCGGTGCCGTCCGGGTGCACCAGGACGGGCGGGACGTGGCCGGCGCTGGCCAGCTCGCAGGTCCGGTTGATCGGGTCGTAGACCGCGTACAGGCAGGTCGCGAGGTGGTCGTCGCCGAGCTTGTGGGCCAGGTTGTCCAGGTGGCGCAGCAGCTGGCCGGGTGGCAGGTCCAGGGCGGCGAGGGTCTGCATGGCGGTGCGGAAGCGGCCCATCGCGGCCGCCGAGTGCAGGCCGTGGCCCATCACGTCGCCGACCACCAGGGCGACCCGGCTGCCGGGCAGCTGGATCGCGTCGAACCAGTCGCCGCCGACCTCGGCCTTGGGGTCGCCGGGCAGGTAGCGGTGGGCGATCTGCACCCCGGGGATCTGCGGCGGGCGGGTCGGGATCATCGAGCGCTGCAGGGTGGTGGCGACCCGCGACTCGGCGCGGTGCAGCCGGGCGTTGTCCAGCGACAGCGCGGCGCGGGCGGCCAGCTCCTTGAAGGTGGCGGCGTCGCCCTCGTCGAAGGGGGCGCGGTCCGGCAGCCGCAGCAGTTTGAGGATGCCCAGTACGGTGCCGCGGGCGGAGAGCGGGACGACCAGCATCGAGCGGCCGGTGACCACCGGGGCCAGCCGGGCGCCGCCGAGCGCGATCGCGTAGTCGACCGCGACGTCCGAGCTGACCACCGGGACCAGCACCGGCTGGTTCAGCTGCAGGGCCATCCCGGGCGGGGTGCGGCGGGGCATGCTGACCAGCGAACCCTCGGAGAGCACGTGGTCCCAGGCGCCGCCGGTCTCGTTGTAGACCAGGGCGACCCGGCGCAGCATGGTGTCGTCGTCGGGGCGGGCGGCCGGCAGCTCGGAGTCCGAGATCAGCCCGTCCACCAGGTCCACGCAGGCGAAGTCGGCGATCCGCGGGACCAGCACCTGGCACAGCTCGTGGGCGGTGAAGCCGAGGTCCAGCGTGGTGCCGACCTTGCCGCCGACCTCGTTCAGCAGGGCCAGCTGCTCGCCGGCCTGCCCGTTGGTGAGGAAGGTGCCGAGCCGTCCGCCGGGCGGGCCCTCCCCGGGCGCGGGCGCGGGGACCGGGACGGTGGCGGGCGGGGCCTGGTCGGTGCGCGACGGCGGGTGTCCGTCGGTGGACGGCTCGACGGCGGACTCGACGGTGGTGTGCTCGATGGCGGAGGCTCCTGCGGTGGGCGGGGGCGTCTCCCGGCCGGAGGCGGGGGGCGGGACGGACGGTCCGCCGCCCGCTGCGGCGCCCCCGACGACGGCCACCGGCCGGACGTCGGGGACGAGGGCGGACCGGACGGTGGAGGGGACGGCGGACTGGGCGACGGGGTGCTCGGCGGCCTCGCGCTGGACGGGCAGCGGGCCGGGCGGCGGGCCGGGCTGCCGGCGGCCGGGCGCGCCGTGCTCGGGCTGCGGCGGCGGGCCGACCCGGGCGGCGCGCTGCTGGGGCGTCGGGTAGCGGCGGCCGAGCCCGGCGGCCGCGTGCGCCGTACCGGTCTGCGCGTCGGCCGGCAGCACCGGCAGCACGGTGGCCGGGTCCAGCCGCAGGGCGGGCTGGCCGCCCCGCTCCAGGGCCACCAGCAGCGCCGCGCGGTGGCCGGCGGGCAGCAGTCGGGCCAGCGGCTCGGGCACCGGCCGACCGGCCGGGGCGAGCGCCGCGGTCAGGGCGTGGAAGCCGCCCCGGGCACCGGGCGCGGCGGCGAAGGGGAGCAGCCGCTCGCCGAGCGCGAGCCGCGGCCCGGTGGAGCGCAGCGGGCGGGCGTCGGCGGCCAGCGCCAGCAGTCCGCCGGCCGGACCGGGCAGCGGGTAGGCCCACCAGAGCACGTCGCGCTGGTGCTCCTCGCGGTCGGTGACGGTCAGCCGGCCGGCCCAGGGGCGGCCGTCGGCGGTCCGCTCGGCGAGGGTGTCGAACGCGTCGCAGGCGCGGCGGACGGAGCAGCGTTCGTGCACCCGGGATTCCAGGGCGGGCAGCAGACCGGAGGCCGGGCGGTCGTGGGCGACGTCGGCGCGGTGGCCGAACAGCTCCTCGGCGGCCCGGCCCCACCGCGCGATCCGGCCGGACCGGTCGACCAGGACGGGGACGAGCCGGACGAGGGCGGCCACACCCGTCGGGTGGTCGCCCGGCGCGGTTCCGTCGCCCGCCGGTCGCGGTGTGGAGTTGGACTCGGCCACCATGGATTCGCTCTGCTCCTGCCTGGCCGCCGCGCCCGGGGGCGGCCGTCGCTCCGGAGGCACGCTGTGCGGATACCAGCGAAGCACGGACCGGGCCGGGCTCGACACCGAAACGGGGAGATTCCTCAGGATCGGTTGCGTGTCGCGCGCCGCACGCCGGTCCGTACCCCCGGTTCACCCGGACGGGGCCCGCGACCACGGCGGTAGGGTGGCAGGCCGGACCGCCCGTACGGGTGGTCCGCACGACGCAGCCGGCCGGACGAGACAGAGGCGAGAAGTGAGCGCGCAGAGCCCCGCCCGCTGGACGGACCCGGAGCAGCAGGCACTGGAGGAGCGGGTCGCCGCCGCCGAGCTGGCCTGGCTCAGCATGGACGTGGACGCGCAGACGCTGCGGGTCGAGATCGACAACTTCGCGCTGATCCACCACCAGCTGCTCGGCCCGCTGTACGCCCGGCTGGACGAGCTGGACGCGCTGGTCGCCGAGGCCGTCGCGGCCCGCACCGGCCGGCCGGAGGACCTGCGCCGGGCCGCCGAGGCGCGTCGGCAGGTCGAGGAACTCCCGGACCTGGACGCGCTGTTCGACTCGGTGCGGGAGCAGTCCGGCCAGGACGGGGAGGCGGTCCCGCCGCCGCCCGCCGCGCCGGAGCGGGTGCGGCCCGGCAAGGAGGCCCAGCGGATCTACCGCGAGCTGGTCCGCCGCGCCCACCCCGACCTGACCACCGACCCGGCCGAGCAGCAGCGCCGGGCCGCCTTCCTGGCCCGGGTCAACGAGGCCTACGCGTACGGCGACGCGACCGCCCTGGGGGCGCTGGCCGCCGAGTGGTCCACCGCCCCGGAGGCCGCGCCCGCCGTCGACGCCCCCGACCGCGCGGACTGGCTGCGCCGCCGGCTGGACTGGCTGACCGCCAAGATCGCCGAGACCGCCGCCGAGCAGGTCCGGCTGGAGCAGACCCCGATGGGCCAGCTGCTCGCCCTCGCCCCCCAGGACCCGGACCGGCTGCTGGAGCAGCTCGCCGAGGAGCTGCTGGCCAAGGCCGCCGAACGGCAGGCCGAGCTGCAGCGGCTGCTCGGCGGCCCGAAGCCGGCCGAAGGCCCCCACGCCACGGCGCCGGTGGGCGACAATGGCACGCACCCCACCGAATCCCAGGAGAGCCACACGATGTTCCCGCAGATCCCCTCCGCCGACGCCGCCACCGTGCCCGCCGACGCCGCCCTGCTGGACGTGCGCGAGCAGGACGAGTGGGACGCCGGTCACGTGGACGGCGCGCTGCACATCCCGATCGGCGAGGTGATCGCCCGCCTCGGCGAGCTGCCGGACGAGAAGCTCTACGTGCTCTGCCGGGTCGGCGGCCGCTCCGCGCAGGTCGTCCAGTACCTGGTGCAGCAGGGCCGGGACGCGGTGAACGTGGACGGCGGGATGTACGCCTGGCAGGGCGCGGGCCGTCCGATGGTGAGCAGCACCGACCAGGAGGCGTTCGTCCTCTGACGGTCCGGCACCCGCCGCCCGCGCCGTGCGGCAGGATGGGCGCGCGCGAGCGCGCCGGCACCGGGCCGGTGGCGCCCGCCGACCGGGTCGGGGGAGGCCATGACCGAGACGACGGACCGGCCGGCTGCCGGGAGGGCCTGGTCCAGGCCCGCGCAGCTGGTCCTCGGCTTCGCCGGGGCGGTGCTGGCCGCCGGCACCGGGCTGTTCCTCGCCGCGGTGTTCCTGCACGTCGCGCCCGCCAACTCGGTGTCCCGGCAGTACCGGGACGAGGTCGACGGCGTGGTGTACCCGGAGTTCGAGCAGAACTGGAAGCTGTTCGCGCCCAACCCGCTCCAGCAGAACGTGAGCGTGGACGCCCGGGTCCGCACCGTCGCGCCCGACGGGGCCGCCCGCACCCACGACTGGATCGGACTGACCGCCCAGGACATCGCCGCGATACGGGGCAACCCGGCGCCCAGCCACGTCGAGCAGAACCTGCTGCGCCGGGCCTGGGACTTCTACGACGGCTCGCACAACGCGCAGGACGAGGCCCCGGCCTCGTCGCGCGGCAGGCTCGCCGAGCAGTACCTCAAGCGGATCGCCCTGCAGCGGATCGGCCGGGAGGCGGACGGCGGGCGGGTCGTGGAGATCCAGTTCCGGTCGACCGCCGCCACCGTCCCGCCGCCGTCCTGGAGCGGTGAGGCCGCGCCGCCGGCGCCCCGGGTGCGGGAGCTGCCGTGGTGGCCGGTGACGGACGAGGACTACCGGGGGCTGCTCGGATGAACGAGGCGACGGTGCGGGCCGGGCAGCCGGACGGGGCGGTGCTGTCGGACGGGGCGCTGTCGGACGGGGCGGTGCCGGCCGGCGCCGTGCCGCGGCAGTCCGGGGCCGGGCGGCCGGCGGGGGAGGCCCGCGGACCGCGGGCGCCGCGGGTGCCGCTCGGGCGGGCGCTGGAGGCCTTCACCGGGCGGGCGCTCGGCCGCCATCAGGCGGCGGCGGTGCGGATCGGCTTCGGGCTGGTCTGGCTGGCCCACCTGCTGCGCGAGTGGCCCCACCGGCGGGTGCTGTACGGCGACCGCTCCCCCTGGTCGGCGGAGCTGGCGGAGCGGCTGCTGGCCGACAACGGGGCGTTCACCGTGCTGCCCTGGTTCGGCGGGCGGCTCTGGTCCGAGCTGGTCTACCACCTGGCGGTGCTGGCGGCCCTGGCCGTGCTGCTGGGCTGGCGGACCAGGGCGAGCACGGTGCTGTTCCTGGTCACCGTGCTGTCCCTGCAGAACCGCGACGTCTTCCTCGGCGACGGCGGCGACAACGTCGTCCACCTGATGGCGGTCTACCTGGTCTTCACCCGCTGCGCCGAGGTCTGGTCGCTGGACGCCCGCCGCCGCCGGCGGCCGGGGCGGGCCGGGGTGGTGCTCTGGACGCTGCTCGGCGCCGTCCTGGCGGCCTGCCAGTTCGGCGGCTTCGCCGGGGACGGCCTGACCTGGACGGACCGGGCCTTCCCGTACCTCGGCTGGTCGCCGTTGTTCTGGGGGCTCTGGGCGGTGGCCGGGATCTGGTGGACGCTCGGCCGGCTGCGGCCGGACGGCGAGCCCCGGGCGGTGCTCGACGCGCTGGCGAACATGGTGCACAACTGCGCGATGCTGGTGATCGCCGTCGAGGTGGTGCTGATCTACGCCACGGCCGGCTGGTACAAGGTGCAGGGCTCGCGCTGGCAGGACGGCACCGCGCTGTACTACCCGCTGCACCTGGACTACTTCACCCCCTGGCCGGGGCTGTCCGCGCTGGTCGGCTCGGCGCTGCTGCCGGTCTTCCTGATCTCGTACGGCACCGTGGTCCTCCAGGTGGCGTTCCCGTTCACGCTGCTCAACCGGCGGGTCAAGAACGGCCTGCTGGCCGTCATGGTGCTGGAGCACGCGGGGATCGCGGTGGTGCTCGGGCTGCCGGTCTTCTCGCTGGCGATGATCGCGGCGGACGCGGTGTTCCTGCCGACCGGGGCACTGCTGTGGGCGGCGGCGCGGCTGAGTCGGATCCGGTTGAGTCTGATCCGGCGGGGGTCTCCCGCCTAGGATGTCGCTATGTCCTGGTTCGCCGCACTTCGTGACACCGCGCGGACCGGGCTCACCCTGGACCGGGCGCTCACCGACCCCAAGCGGGCGGTGCGCGGGGCCGTCGCGGTGGCGCTGGTGCTCTTCCCGACCCTCGCGCTCGGCGGGGTCGCGCTCGCCACCTCGGCCGCGATGGGCGCGTTCATCGCCGGCTCGGCCACCTTCCAGCGCAGCTTCCGGCCCCGGGCCAGCCTCGCCGTCGCGGCCGGGGCCGGACTCGGCGTCAGCACCTTCCTCGGCTACCTGGCCGCCGGCGTCCCCGGGCTGTTCCCGGTGCTGCTCGCGGTCTGGGCCTTCGGCGCCGGTCTGGCCTGGGCGATCGGGCCCACCGCCGGGGTGGTCGCCACCAACACCGTCTCGGTGATGCTGATCGTCGTGCAGCTCCCGGTCAGCACGGCCACCGCGCTCGGCCACGGGCTCGTCGCCGCGCTCGGCGGAGTCGTCCAGGCCACCGTGATCACCGTCTGGCCGATCGGCAGCTGGAGTGCCCAGCGCGAGGCCCTCGCCGACACCTACGCCGAACTCGCCGACTACGCCCGGCGGTTGCGGCAGGACCCGACCGCGCACGTGGACCCGGAACCGTTCATGACGGCCCGCCACGCCGCCGCCCTCACCCCCTGGCAGGACCGTCACCGGCCGCCCGAGCTGCGCGGACTGCGCGGCATCGCCGAACGCATCCGGCCCACCCTCGCCGCACTCGCCGACCCCAAGGTGGGCGCCCCCGAGGAAGGGCCGGGACGGGACCGGGCCCGGGAGGTGCTGGCCGCCGCCGCCGAGGTCATGGACGCCCTCGCCCGGGCGATCCGCACCGGCGACCCGGTCCGGCTCCCCCGCTCCGCGCCCTCGCTCACCCTGGTCGGCTCGGACGAGGGCCCGCGGCTCCAGGGGGCGGCCCGGCGCTCCGCCCGGCGGCTCGGCGGGCTGCTGCGCAAGGCCGCGGACACCCTGGACCGCAACGACGAGGACACCATCACCACACCTGTGATCGGGGCCGGCGGGGCGCTGCACAAGCCGACCATCGCCCGGATGCTGCCGGTCGCGGCGCGGGCCGTCCGGCGGCAGCTGCAGCCGCGCTCGGCGATCTTCCAGCACGCCGTCCGGCTCTCCGGCGTGGTCACCGTCGCCTACCTGCTGGCCCGGTTCGCCGGGTTCCACCACGGGTACTGGGCGCCGATGACCGCCGCGATGGTGATGCGGCCGGACTTCGCCCAGACCTACAGCCGGGGCGTCGCCCGGCTGGCCGGAACGGTGGTCGGGGTCGCCGTCTCGACGCTGGTGGTGCAGCTGACCCACCCCGGGGAGTGGGTGCTGGCCGCGTTGGCGGTGCTCTGCATCGGCGGGGCGTACCTGGCGTTCCGCACCGGGTACGCGCTCACCACGGTCGGGATCTCCACGTACGTGGTGTTCCTGCTCGGGTTGCAGGAGGGGAACCCGCTGGTCACGGCCGTCGAACGGGTCGGGCTCACCCTGCTCGGCGGATCGGTCGCGCTCGTCACGTACGCGCTGTTCCCGACCTGGCAGACCGCCCGGCTCGGCGAACGGCTCGCCGAGTGGCTGGCGGCGGCCGGACGGTATGCGGGGGCGGTGATCGCCTGCTACGAGGAGCCGGCGGCGCCGCGCGGGCGGGTGGTGCGCAGCGCGCTGCTGGACTCGCGCGAGGCGCGCTCCGAGCTGCTCCAGGCGATGCAGCGGGCCGACGCCGAACCGGGGCGGCACGAGTCCGGGCTGGCCGGGGTGAGCCGGCGCCAGATCGACCGGGCCCGGGCGGCGGTGGGGGCCCTCGGGCGGGCGGCGGTGCTGCTGGAGGCCCATCTGCCGGCGGGGGACGCGGAACCCGTGCCGGGGACGAAGGCGTACGCGGAGGAGCTGCGGCTGGCGACGGCGCTCGCGGCGGCGGCGATGCTGACGGGGCGGGCGGTGGAGTTCGGGGCGGTGCGGGACGCGCAGGTGTGGCTGGAGGAGGGGTTGGCGAAGGCGCCGGCGGGGGTGCAGCGGGATGTGGTGAAGGCGGGGACCCGGTTGGTGGGGCAGGCTCTGCGGGATCTGGAGCGGGCTCTGCGGGGGTCCTCCGGGGAGGCGGGCGCCCGGGAGGGCGGGGGGCCGGGGGCGGGGCGGGGGCGGGGCTGGGGGACGGGTGCCACGCGCACAAGCACGCGCTGCGCGGCGGGGCTCAGGGGCGGGGCGTGCGGACCGCC